>DATHQH010000162.1:0-5148 GCA_035482895.1 Alloacidobacterium sp.
GCCGTGAATCAACACGCGAACCCTTACAGGAAGCGGAGAACGAAATCGCAGTATGAAGCTGGTCGTTGATTTGAAAAGGCACGGCTTCAGCCGTGCCATTGGCGAAGCCCGTTTCCCGGCTTTGACCGCTGAGGTTTTAGTGCTAGGCTCTATGCTTTTGGCTTGCCCTCTTGCAAAGGCCCAAAACGCGCCCCTTCCGCCCGGCACGAGCATGAACGAGCCGTCGGAGTCTACGCCAACGAAGTCAGCAAACGAACCGCTATCGCAAGCTGAATCCGCCATAGAATCGAAGGATTTTGACCGGACGCGCAGCCTTCTCGACACGTACCTCTCCGCACATCCGACAGATGCCCGCGCGCTCTTCGACCGCGGCTTTGTCGAAGACGCTCAAGGCCGAGACAACCCTGCCGAAAGCTATTACCAGAAATCCATCGCCGCTGATCCGAAGCAGTTTGAACCCCGCCTGGCGCTCGGCCTGATTCTGGCCCGCCAAGGCAAACAGCAGGATGCCCACGAGCAGTTGAAATCAGCGACCCTCTTAGAGCCCAACCCGCCGAATCCTGCTGCGAAGGGGCAAGCATACCGGGCACTTGCACAACTCGATCGCACTGGTGACCCCGATGCCGCGAAGCAGGAGTTGCTGCAAGCCTTATCTTTGAGCCCGGAAACCACGGCAGATACGCTTCTGACCGGAGAGATTGCGGAAGCCGAAGGTGATGAAGTCACCGCGGAAACAGCCTACCGCCGGGTTCTGAACCAGCAACCGGAATCGTCCGACGCAACAGCCGGGCTGGCCCATGTACTGATTGCGCAAAAAAAATATGCCGACGCCGAACCATTGATCAAGACCGCGCTCTCCCGCGATCCAGACGACCCGGCGCTCAATACGCAGCTGGCTATCGTTTTGAGTGCGGAAGGCAAGCCAAATGAGGCAGTTAGCGCATTGGAGAAACTGCATGAAAAGCAGCCCAACGATGCGTTAATTAGAGGAATGCTGGCCGACGCCTATACGCAAAGCGGTGCGGCCGATAAGGCCAATCCCCTCTATGTGCAACTGCTGAAGGACAATCCAGATAATTCGGCGCTGTTAACCGCTCGAGGCGAAAACCTTATTCGCCAGCAGCAATATGCCGATGCCGTAACGGTTTTACAAAAGGCGGTTCGTCTTAAACCCGATGACGGAGACGCCTGGAGCAGCCTGGCATTCGCCGCTTCGGAGGATCATCAATACCAGATTGCTTTGAATTCTCTTTCCGCACGATCAAAATATCTTCAGGAAACTCCAGCTACCTATTTCCTTTGGGCCACTGCTTACGATAACCTACATCACACAAAGGAAGCGGCCGATTACTATCACAGGTTTTTGGCAGCTGCCGATGGCAAGTTCCCCGACCAGGAGTGGCAGGCAAGACATCGGTTGGTCACTCTTGGCAAATAATAGCCGATAACGTTCCCGTGGCACCCTAAGGAGGTGCACCATGAGGTTCGTAGCAATCGCAGCAGTCGCCGTTCTGCTCATTCCCGGCACGCGCGCTTTTGGAGCTAGCGAAAAGCTTCCAGATGCACAAGCTCTGCTTCTGCTGGAAGCAAAAGCGGATCAGGCCTCTCCCAAAGAACAATGCTTCCTCTACGCAGAGATCGTCCATGCCATGACAGAGATCGCCGGGCAGGAGCTTTCATCCGGCGATATCGGCCACGCTTCTGAAACTCTTAAGGCGGTACAAACCTATGCCCAAAAAATCCATATGGGCATGGCCGAGGACACTCGGAAGCTGAAGAACGCGGAGATACTGATGCGTCATACAGCGTTTCGTCTGCAGGAGATTCTTCACGCAGCTTCGCTCGATGACAGACCAACACTTGAATCTACGTTAAAGCAGTTGGATCAAGTGCAGTCTGAACTGATGATGCAGGTTTTCAAGCACTAGCCGCGTTAAGAACTACCGGCTCGCCGATCTTAAGAAGCGACAAACTTCGGGATATCTGTGCCTGCAACTTCCCGTTTCAGAATTGGCGTATCGCTCTTCACATAGTTCACTTTGCCCGCGGCAATCTCGTCCTGGGCTATCTTGCATGCTTTGCGCGAACGCGAATCGACCAGGGGCTGTGAACCGTTCTGCAGCTGGCGGGCACGACGCGCAGCTACCAAAACATAGCGAAAATTGCTGTCGAACGACTGCTCAAGACTCATTGGCTCATCCTCCAAATCAAGAACTGCGAGATGCCATTTAAGCATTTGCCGTTTCCGGATCGAGCAGTCCGAATGCTGCGAGCACAGGGCGAACACGTTTACCTGCATTTTCCTGTCTGCAGTTTTCCGCCAGCCTGATCAATCGATCCGCGTCCTGGGTGTTCTTTTGCCCTTCGCGCCGGATGCGTTCGCTGGTCACAATGGCTGAAAGTTCTTCTTCGGCTCGAGCCAGAATATCGTTGACCAGAATATAGCTGTATTCGCGGTAATTCTCAATCTCCTGTTTTGCCTCAGCCAGCCGGCGCTCAATTACGTCTTCCTTTACACCACCTTCAGCCCGGCTGCGATTGCGCAGCCTTGTAGCCAAAATATCCGGCGCGGGCGGCATCACAAAAATGCTGACGGCATCGGGCATCTTCCCGCGCACCTGTGACGCACCCTGTACATCGATATCGAGCAAAAGGTCTTTGCCGTGCGCCCGGGCATCGTCCAGCGAGCGCCGCGCCGTTCCATAGCAATTACCAAAGACTTCGGCATGTTCCAGGAACTCATCCGCGCGCACCATGCGTTCGAATTCTTCCCGCGTAGTGAAGTGGTATTCACGGCCTTCTTCCTCTGAGCCGCGCGGCGCGCGGGTTGTGTAAGAGACGGAAAACTCCAGATTGTCGACGAGCGACCGGAGCTGGTTTACCAAGGTTGATTTCCCCGAGCCTGAGGGGGCTGAAATAATGAAGAGTATGCCTGCCAATCGTCTTTCCTTCTACTGAAGACTATGTTTTATTCCAGGTTTTGCACCTGTTCCCGCGCCTTTTCAATCTCTGATTTCATCCCGAGTCCGATTTCCGTAATGCGAGTTCCATTGCCGGAAAGCCCGCTCGTTTTGGAAAGCAGAGTATTGGCTTCGCGGTTCATTTCCTGCAAAAGAAAGTCCAACTTCTTACCGATTTCTCCGCCTTGCTGCAGCAGCGACTCGAAATGCGAGATATGCGTCCGCATGCGGGCTATTTCTTCTTCGACATCGCTCCGCTCCGCCAGCAAAGCCGCCTCCTGCAAAACGCGCTCGCGGTCGATGTTCCCGTTCAGCATTTCACTCAACCTCTGGCTGATGCGCTCAAAGTACACCTTCTGCACGTCATGCCGAAGCTCCGTGACCTGCTCTACAAACTCCCCAAGGCGATCCAGACCTCTGCGCAACTCATGGACCAGCGACGCCCCTTCTGCTGAACGCATTGTGTTGAGTTCAGCGACCAAAGATTCCAAGCGCTCCATCACAGCTTCTTCGATTGCCTGTATGTCCTCTTCGGAGTTACGCGAGTCGCCATTGAGCACTCCTGGAAGGCGAAAGATTGCATTGAGGTCGGGTTCACCGTCCAGATGATGCAGCGAAGCCGCACTGTGAAATGCCGCAATATAGGCGGATACAAGGCTTTCGTTATATTGCGCCTCTATTTTCGTGCTGCGATCGATCGAAAGTGAGACCTCGATATGCCCGCGCGCAATTTTTTCTTTCAACACTTTTCGCAGCCGCATCTCCAGCGATTCCGTGCCTCCCGGCAACCGCATATGCAGGTCGAGAAAGCGATGATTGACGCTCTTCAGACTGAGCGTATAGCCAAGCGTCTCAGAGATGCGCCCGGCGACACGGGCAAAGCCTGTCATGGAATAGACTGGCGAGCCTGTCGCCGGGTCTTTCTTCCGACTTGCTGAATTTTTTTTCTGATTCTCAGTCTCTTGCTTTTTATTCATAGTCCTGATTTACCCGTCATTACAGGCTCCGGAAGGTCGGCCACATCCATAAATTGCAACTGGTACAGTTTCTGATAGGTTGGTGAACTCTGCATTAATTGTTCATGCGAACCGATGCCTGTGATGCGGCCCTGCTCCATCACCGCAATGCGCGTCGCCCTGCGCACGGTTGAGAGCCGATGCGCAATCACGACAACGGTGCGTCCAGCCATCAGGTTGCTGAGAGCGCCCTGCACCAGCGATTCGCTTTCCGTATCCAGTGCGGAAGTGGCTTCGTCAAGGATGAGCACGGGCGCATTCTTCAATAGCGCGCGGGCAATCGCCAAGCGCTGACGCTCTCCACCGGAAAGGCGAAATCCTTTCTCGCCAATCAATGTGTCGTACCCGTCCGGCAACTGCATGATGAAGTCGTGGGCAAGAGCCGCTTTGGCCGCATCCTGTACACGCTGGATCGGCACGTCGGGCTGTCCATACGCGATGTTGTTGCGAATCGTGTCGTTGAAGAGAATCGTCTCCTGAGTGACTTTGCCGATCTGCTCGCGCAGGGAGCGCATGCTCACATCGCGCAGGTCGTGCCCGTCGATCAGAATTCGCCCTGAGGTCACATCAAAGAATCTGGGAATCAGATTTACGAGCGTCGACTTCCCTGCCCCGCTCGGACCAACGAGCGCAACAACTTCGCCGCGGTGAATCTCAAGGTTGATCTCATGCAGAACCTGCTTTTCACCTTCTTCATCGCTATAGGCAAAGCCGACGTTCTCGAGTTTGATGGAATCGCGAAAATCCTTCAGGGTATAGGCGCGGTGTTTTTCGACCAGTTCGTCCTGGTCATCCATAAAGCTGAAGATGGCTGACGAAGCACCCAGCGCCTGCTGAAAATTGTTATAGAAAAGCGCAAAGCGCCGCACCGGGTCATAGAGCTTGAACAAGGCAACGATAAAAGCGAAGAAGGCGCCTTCGGTCATCGCTCCACTGTTGATCTGTTTGCGGCCTACCAGCAAAAGCAGTGCGATCGCGATGGCGCCAATCGAATCCATGAGAGGTGAACTGATGGCTTGCGCGCGCACGGAACGAAGATTCGCCTTGAAAAGTCGCTTGGCTGCATCCCGGAAGCGCAGCAGTTCCCAGAACTCCATATTGAAGGCTTTTACGATGCGGTTTCCCGTGATCGTCTCATGCAGGATGTTCTGAATTTCGGCCAGCCGGTCCTG
>DATHQH010000163.1:0-9671 GCA_035482895.1 Alloacidobacterium sp.
TCATTATGTGCGCACTGTCTTTCACTCTGCATGCCGCGGCACAAAATACTCCCCTGATATCCGGCGGCGTCGGCTTCTTTACGAGCACGAATGGGGGCAACACCACTTACACTCCCGTTCTTTCCCCGGTGCTGGTTGCTCCTTTAGGACAGCATCTGTTGGTTGAAAGCCGGGCCAATATCATTGAATCCTTCTTCCCAAAAGGTTCAGGTCAGACCGGTTATACAAGTTCTCCCTTCATTGCACTGTCGTACCTGCAACTGGACTATCTTGCTACCCCGCACATTACGGCAGTCACCGGACTCTTTCTCACTCCTTTCGGCACCTATAACGAACGTCTTTCGCCCATCTGGATCAGCAATTTCCAAGACGCCCCGCTCATTACGAGTTTAGGCACCATGACCGGGGCGGGTGTGGGCGAAATGCTGCGTGGATCGGCTGTCTCCACTCCCAAGTTTTCCATCGACTACGCTGCGTACTTTTCCGCGAAAAGTACGAATATGCAGTTCAATGCAGAGCGATCGACGGGAGGAAGAGTATCCATCTATCTCCCTGAAAAACGGCTCGAGATTGGTACTTCATACGGGCGGCTGCTTGAAGGCGAGCAGACCAACTATTTCGGCGCGCATGTATGGTGGCTGCCTGCAAACAGTTCTTTCAAGCTGCGATCAGAGTATGCACACGGCACTCATTCACAGGGATACTGGATTGAAACTGACTATCGTCTTTCGCGCTTTGGCGGCGCCGAGACACTGATCGGCAGATTGGAGCCCGTCTTCCGCTGGCAGCAGACATTCCGCAATAGCCCCGACCCTTCTGACGGTCTTCCCTCCGCCAATACGCAGCGAACGGATTTCGGTCTGGACTATCACCTGCCGCATGAGGTGAGAATCAACACCAGTTACGCGCGCCAGTTCTCTTCGACAGGCAATCGCAATGTCTGGGAGACAGGCATCGTATACCGCTTTCTATTTCCGACATGGAGGGGCAAAGAATGAACCACTGGAAGCGTCTAGCACCAGGCTTGCTCTGGATGGCTGGCCTGCCGCTGCTTTCGCAGACTCACAGCGTGCCATCCACAGCCGCAGCCAGCAGTACCGGCCAACAAAGCAGAAGCGCGACAGCACATGCTGCCCATCCGACCGATGGCGAACGGGTGTTCGAACAGAACTGCTCGCGCTGTCACAATGCACCCCAAGGTTTTTCGCCGCGGATTTCGGGCACGGTCGTCCGTCATATGCGGGTGCGCGCGTCGCTCAGCAAAGAGGATGAGCAGGCGCTCCTGCGTTTTCTGAACCCGTAGCTGGCGAAGGGCCGTTACACCTACAGCAATAACTCTCAATCGCAAAGGGTAAGAATGCTTAGCATTGAACAAATTGAAGCTGCCTGCAGGCGATCGGAACCAGTCGTGCTTGGCGACCCCGTATCAAGGCTCTCTGAGCTGCCTCTACATGGGACCTACTACCCGTTGGGATTTCCCGTTGAGATCGCCACTAACTCAGAAGATGTTCTGAATGAAGCGGGAAAAAGCTGGACGGGATTCGAAAAACTTTTTGATTTGCAACCGATCGAGCTCAGGGTTGTGGTGACCGACGGACACTCAGAATGCCCCCCGGCTCCGCTTTGCCGGGTGCAGAGAAATCTTATCTCGAATATTGCCGACAGAGAGAACTTCGCTCTATGCGATATGGCTCAGGGCTTCTCCTTCCTGTCGCTTACAAAAACAACCGTGGCGAATACAAGCTACTTACGCTATTTCTTTCTCGATGCTGCCGTTCTTTGCCAGCTTGTTACCCGATACGTCACACCGATCCATGCCGCCTGTGTGGAGTTGGATGGGAGAGGAGTTCTAATCTGTGGAGACTCAGGAGCAGGGAAATCGACGCTTGCTTATGCATGCGGCCAGGCCGGATGGACATATGTCTCCGATGACGCAAGTTTTTTAATCAATGGACGGCAAGACCGGCTGGTGGTCGGCAACTCCAATCAGGTTCGCTTTCGTCCATCGGCAACGGAATTCTTTCCTGAGCTTGAGGGCAGAGAAGTTACTCAGCGGCCGGAAATCGGTAAGCCATCCATTGAGCTACATACCTCTCGTTTTCAACATATCGCCAGATCCCACTTAGCTCACATAGAGTACGTCGTCTTTCTCAATCGACGTGAGCCTGAATGTCAGGAACTCGTGCCTTTCTCAAGAGATGTTGCCAGATACTTCATGCAGCAGCCGTTGTTTAGCATGCCGGAAATGCTGGAGGTTCAGAGTGCGGTGATCGAAAGACTCCTTGCCGCAGATGTGTTGGAGCTTCGTTACCAGAGTCTGGATTGGGGAATCGAACGGCTTGAACGCCTGGTAAGAGAGGGCCGATAGCGGCCCTCTACCCTCGGAGGGGTCGGAAAAGAAAGCTGACGGTGGCTTATACTTTGTTCCTACGTTCCGATCAAGGCCTGCACCAGTCGGTCACTCTTTACCGCTTTCACCAACGCTGCATGGTCCAGCACGGTTTGATTTCCATAGATTTCCGCCCACAAAGTCAGAGCGTCATCCAAAACAGCAGACTTGCCGCAATATCCCGCTATTTTCGCAGCGTCTGTTGTTCGCGCATGCGCCCGCCCGAGGATGGCGCCGCAGGCCCACGCATAGAAGTTAAAGGCGGTTCCCGAAAGCCACTCTACGGGAATCGAGCTTTTCATGTTCTTCATCTGGCGAACATAAAAGGGTAGCTTGCCAATCTGCGTCCAGCCCAGCATTACATCCGTAGACGCTTGTAGCGCTCGCTGCCCTAATACAACGCGTTTTCCTTCGTGTAAATACTCCTCCAGCCTTGCGGGAATAAAAGGTCCATGTGCGGGACTGGTTGCTTCTTTCACCTGGAGGAATAGAGGGTCATTATCTCCGTTGCCGAACAGGAGAACTAAGTAGGCTCGCGTGCCGACGCTTCCAACGCCAACTACACGGTGTGCAATATCTGCGATACGGTACTTGCTGAGCATGTATGCGCGTTCCCTCGACAATGAGTTCGCGTATTCCGACAGTGCATTGATGACAGATTTGCGTGTCTTTGCATCTACATGTGTAAGTATCGGCGGATCTTCGTGAAACTGCCACGTGCCGTTTTTCTGTTGATCAGCCACTTTGCGCAAAAGCATGGTGTTCGTTTGCGTGGCCGCTTTTTCCATAGCCTTGCGTGTGACTGCCTGCGACTTTGCGTCCATCTTGATTAAAGGATTGTCGCGCCCTGGATAGGCGTGTAGATACCAGGTATCAAGTACACCCATACTCTGCAGCCGGTTAATGTTAAACCTGTATCCGTTCACACAACGTTTCACCGCAGCAGCGCGTTCTCGCTGGTTGAGTCCATTTTCTCTCGCGGCCAGATTGACGCTTGCTGTGAGCCGCTTTAAATCCCATTCCCAGGGACCAATCACCGCTTCATCGAAGTCGTTTAGGTCGAAGACCACATCTCTCTGTGGCGTCCCATAGAGTCCGAAGTTATTAAGATGCGCATCGCCATCGATCACTGCATTTATTCCGGTGGTCGGCATCGGCGCAAGGTCATGCGCCATCACGGCTGCGGCTCCCCGGAAAAATGCAAACGGAGATGCAATCATGCGCGCCAGACGTAAAGGGACGAGATGTGCCTGCCTTCCCTCATTCGTCTTCATGACAACTTCGACCGGTCCTGGATGTTCAGGGCTCCGGGCCCAGGTTCCGTGCGCCTCTCTTGGAACTTGAGTGCGCAATCCCTTTCCTTCCTCATAACGTTCGGATAACGGCAGTTCACCGCGAAAAGCTCCCATTCGTTCGGCTACGGTAGGTGCGGACTTCGACGGAACCGCTTTTGATTGTGAGCGAGAACGTTTCCTGGTCGAGCTGGGCATGTCCGGTTATTTCCTTTCTGACTTTGGCAGATTGTCATAGCTATTACCAGACTTAGTTGGATATAAAGTCGCCGAAGAATTAGTACTATACATCCTGATTCAGCGCATTGCCTTCCTCCGCGCGGTTCGAGTCCGAATAGCCGACTCTTTGGAAAGAGTTATGGAGAATTTTTTTGTATAGCCGCCGGGCGTATTTGCCTTTAAGTGCGCCCTTAAAGTCGCTGATTGTAAACAGGTTTCGCGTTTAGAGGCGACCTTGTTGCAAGGTATTCGCGACTATGAGGCGCTGGAACTCGGTGTGTGAAGCGATGGGTTTCCGGAAGCACAGTACGGGTGAGATTGATTGGGTAGAGCGGGAGATGAAGCACGCGAAATCGAGGCATGCGGTCTATGCGAGAGAGAAGCGGGCTGCGGTAGAAAACAGCCCGCTCGATTGCGGCACAGAAGAGCGGTGGTTTATTCGCCTTTTGATTGAATGGAGAGCAGCTCTACTTCGAAAATGAGAGTCGCATTCGGGCCGATGACCGATCCTTGACCGCGCTCACCGTATGCGAGATCCGGCGGGATAAACAACTGCCATTTCGAGCCGACGGGCATAAGCTGAAGAGCTTCCGTCCATCCCTTGATGACTTGACCGACAGCAAAAGTCGCGGGCTGTCCACGCTTGTAGGAACTATCGAATTCAGTGTTATCCAGAAGCGTGCCACGGTAGTTGGTGACTACGGTGTCGCTGGCCGAAGGCTTTGGACCGGTTCCTGCGGTCAAGACTCTATATTGAAGACCGCTCGGCAGGGTGACGACACCATCTTTTTTGCTGTTAGCAGCAAGAAATGCCGCGCCTTGTTCTTTGTTCGTCTCGATCAGCGCCTGCCTTTTTTCTTCCTGCTTTTTCCGCAGATCTTCCTGCAGCGTGAGCAGGGTGGCCTTCATTTCATCGTCTGTCAAAAGCGTTTTTCCGCCGGCTAACGCGTCTTCGAGTCCCTTTAGAACGATCTTCGGATCTACATCTACCGAGTCTCTGCTCAGGCCTTTGCCGATATTCAGTCCAATGGCGTAGCTTGCCTTATCCTTCTGTGTCGTAAGCACCAGAGGCTTTGTTGCCGTGGTTGTATGCCGAGTTCGCGCCGCAGCGCTCTGTTTTGTCTTTGCCGTGGATGTGGCCTGAGGATTTGCCGCCTGTGTCTGCTGTGCGGACGCATGCCCCAGAAGCAGTGCTGTACACATCCACAGGGCACTTGTCGTGAAACGTGATGGTTGCATAACCACATCTTCGCATCGGCCTCGCGCATCGGCAACAGGGCTGCTGTGATGTTCACGCTACATTTATGAAGCAGAGAAGATCGCAACCTGCTTCGCTTCAAGATGGATTTCAACCGTTCCGTTATGCACTTGAGGAGTCTGTTCACTGCCTGCCAGTCCACGCAGTTGGGAACATCCGGTGAGAGCGGTATCGGCAACGTTCAGCGTAATCGTGCGAGGCTGATCGGCGTTGTTGGCTGCGACTAAGATGCGTTCTTTCCCGTCACAGCCGTGGGAGACATCCGCTGCCCGAACAAAGACGAAGGCCGTGGCATCTTCATCGAGCAGGTCCTGTTGCTCTCCCGATTGCAGCACCGGGTGTTGGCTGCGCAAATGGAGCAGGGTGCTGACCCAATCGAACATCTGCTGCTGTTCCGGTGTGCGAGTCGCAGGAGTAAATGCGCTCTGTTGACCATCGGCGAATCCGCCGGGAAAATTGCGGCGATTGTCCGGATCATCCCCACCGCTCATAGCAATTTCGTCGCCGGAATAGATTTGTGGCATGCCACGCAGGGTGACAAGCAGGGCGAAGGCCATTTTGAGCTCCGCCGGAGTGGCTCCGGACTCGCTCAGGAAACGCATCGTATCGTGATTGCCGAGAAAGGTAACGAGGCGCTCCGGATGCGGATAGAGACGGTCCTGGCGCAGAATGTTTTCCAGCTTCGACATCGGCTCCTGATGAATCAGCACCGATCGCAACGCAAAATACATCGGAAAATCGAATGGAGTATAAAGCCCTGTATCAATGCCGTCGTGCTCAGCTCCGCCTGCAAAATAGGAAGTAATGGTGGGATCGCTGTTGAAGACTTCGCCGACGGTTGTAAGGTTCGGATAGAGAGCGTGCAATTGTGCATGGAACTGCTGCCAGAATGCACGGTTGACATATGGAAAGGTATCAATGCGCAGGCCGTCGAGGCCTGCGGTTTCAATCCACCAGATCGCGTTCTGAATAAGATATTGCGCGGTCACGGGATTTTCCTGGTTGAGGTCGGGAAGCACATTGGCAAACCAGCCCTCAGTGATATCGCGACGTTCCTGCCATGAGGAGTGCGGATCAGGAATCGATTTGAAGTCGCCTTTCGCTGTCGCGTGCTGCGCGAGGGTGCCATGGAACCAGTCCGGCAAGGGTGGATCGTTCACCCACGGACTCGCAGGGCCAACGTGGTTGGGAACTGTATCGAGAACGATCTTCATGCCGCGTTTGTGCAGAGCGTCGGCCAGATGCTGATAGTCCGCGAGAGTGCCGAAGTGGGGATCGACGGCATACATGTCCGTCGCGCTGTATCCGTGATAGGACTGCAAGGATGGAACGTTTTTGTAGACCGGCGTCGTCCAAATGGTGGTGACACCTAACGACTGCAGATAGTTGAGATGCTGCTCGATTCCCTGAAAATCTCCGCCATGCCAGCCGCGCGGCTTGCCTCGTTCTTCGGCGGATTCATCGTTGGAGGGATTTCCATGCGCGAAGCGGTCCGTCATGATGAGGTACATCACGTCGTCGGAATGAAAGCCCTGAAAGCCTGCGGATACAGGTTTGCGCTGCAGAAGCTCGAAGTCGGTGTGTGCTTTGCCCTGAGGATTAGATGCGGTGATCTGGAGAGTCTGCGGTTCTGCGTTAGCGGTGTGCAGCCAGACAAAAACCCAATGGCCATTTGGCGATGCCTGTGTCTTTTCGACGGAAACATCCCTGCCCGCGACAGAAATTTGTGCATCGGATAGATGTTCGCCGTGGATCAGCAGCATCGGCGAAGGCATCTGTGCCCACCAGTTCGGTGGATCAATCTTATCGATCGCAGGCGCGGCACTTTGTGCGGCAAGCGGAGAAAGGCTCGCAATCAGGATCGCCGCAATAAAAACATGGAAGATGAATTTCAATTTCATAACAGGCTCTAACTTAACGGTACCGTCTTTAACCGCGGAAAAAAGCGCCACGCCGGATGAGCCGCCGTGGCGCAAATGAAAACAGGTTCAATTTAGAAGGTGACCCGCAGCGCGAACTGTATCTGGCGTACGGAGTTGTATTGCATCCCTGAGATCAATCCGAAGTTTTGGTCGTTCAGGTTGCTATCAGGATTACTGAACTGGGGCGTGTTAAAGAGGTTGAACGCCTCAGTGCGAAACTCCGTGTTCACTCTTTCGGTAATGGGGAAGTTCTTCTGCACTGCCAGGTTGAGGATCTTGTTTCCGGGACCGTGCAGAATACCGCGACCGGCAGTGCCGGGGTTGGTGTAGACACCATCGATATCCGCTGGTGCCGCGAAGGATGTTGTGGTGAAATACGGTCGCGTGACACTGTTGGTAACGATCGCTGGCGCGACGAGGTCAGCGAAGTTGGTCGGCGCGTTGTGTGAGTCGATGACACTGAACGGCGTACCGGTGTTGAGCTGAGCGATTGCGTTCATCTGCCAGCCGCCAAGCAGATAGTCCATTGGTTTCGATACATTGGCCATGAATTGACGTCCGCGGCCAAAGGGCAAGTCATAGATGGTGCTGAAATTAAAGACATTCCGCTGGTCCTGGAAGGAATTGCCCTTATTCAGGTTCAGCATCGCGCTGCGCGTTGCCGGATTAATAAAGATTTGGTTCGATTCATTGCCGAGCGGCGAAATCGAATCGTCGGTCGTGTGTGACCACGTATAGCTGGCCGTGGTCGTCAGCCCTTGTGTAAGGCGATGCTCGAAGTGAAGCTGCAAGCCGTTATAGCTGGAAACGCCGTTATTGCTGTTGACCATAGCGTTGCCACCGAGTAGTGGATAGAGTCGGAAGTCGTTCCCATAACCGAGGAAGCCGAGCGGCTGCTGGTTGAGGTTATAGGTGGTGACGAGATGCGTGCCGCGTGTGCCTACGTATGCAAACGTGACCGCGGATTTGCCTATTGCCTGCTGCAGTTGCATATTCCACTGCTGAATCGTTGAGGTCTGGTTGTTCGGCAACTGCGTAATCACGCTGACGTTTTGCGGATTAGCAATGTTGACTGTGCTGGTAGGAGCCGCCAGTGCGGCTGTGGCCAGCCTGCTGTCATTGTTGCCGCTTGGCCCTTGACCGGTAAAGGTAACGCGATAGCCATTATTGCTGTTATAGCTCGACGTTCCGTTGAAATCGGGATTGTTGCTGAGCTGGTTGCCGATGCCGCCACGGTCGAGGAAGTAAAAGATTCCGTAACCGCCGCGCAGCACAGTGTTTCCAGTGCCGAGCACATCGTAGGCAAAGCCCACGCGCGGAGCAATGTTGTTGTGATTGGTATCCACCTGGCTGCGGGACTGGCCGTTCTGTCCGGCAACAAGCAATTGCCCGGTTGAGATATCGAAGTTCGACTGCTGATTATTCGCGGTGTAGGGGTAAGTATAGAGATCGTAGCGCAGCCCCAGGTTGAGCGTCAGACGCCTGGATACCTTCCAGTCATCCTGCCCGAAGTAGCCGGTCTCCCAATTGTGCGTGTCGAAAAAGTCGGAGCTGGCGCCAAGCGGGTAGTTTGAGAATCCGACTAGCGCCTCAGAGGCATCATAACCGGTCCAGTTTGGAACGCCGCTGCCTGCGCTAACGAAGTTGAAAAAGCCCTTTGAGTCGTTGCCCTGGAAGAAGTTGACGCGGCGATTGATGATGTTCGCGCCAAATTTGAAGGCGTGCGCGCCGTGGTTCCAGCTCAGCGCGTCAAGGCCCTGAACTGTATATTCCTTCACCAGATATGGACCACCGTCACCTGTGTAGGAGAGCTGTGAATTGTTATCGCCGATGAGCGCACCGCCGCTGGTCAGCTGGTTACGATTGGCGTTCACAATGCCGAGATTCTGCGAGACGGGCTCGCCGAAGAAGGGTGGTGTGTAGCCAAACTCTGGTCGAATGTAGGCGACACGGAATTCATTGAGGATGTTAGGCGTGATGATGCGGGTATAACTGCCCACGGCTCCGCGTGGGTGGCTTTGGTTCTCGCCGGTGGCGAAGCCTGCCGGAAGATTGGGGAAGAGGGAAGTCTTGGTGAAGTTGTCCTGGCCATAGCTGTAGCGGACAAAGAATTGATCCTTGGCTGTCGGCGTAAAGTCCATGCGAATGTCGAAATCATTGAACGAGGTGATCTGATGTTGAATGGCCTCGTAGTTGCCCTGCACCAGATTCGGATTGGTTGGCGCGGGAAAGGCATTGAAATAGTTGATAGCCGCCTTGTTCCAGCGGTCTTGAGGAATGATGTTTCCGGCGAATGGTGTACAGGTGATGGGATCGTAAATCTGGCCCGTGGGGGCAGGCGAGGATTGGCCCGCCGGAACGGCGCATTGCGGAATGGTGGTGAGATTCTGGTTTCCCGCCGCCAGCAGCTCACTGAAATCACCCTGCCGCATCCGTGCGGTTGGAACCGTCTGGAAAGATGGTGCAAGTCCGGTCTTTTCCCTTAGCCCCTGGTAGTCGCCGAAGATAAAGAGCTTATTGTGCAGGATCGGCATGCCCAGGCTGCCGCCGAACTGGTTGCGAATGAAATTGGGAAATCTCTGAAAACCAGC
>DATHQH010000164.1:0-14472 GCA_035482895.1 Alloacidobacterium sp.
TTATCTAACTTATTAGAGCGGTTTCAGTTCGATCGTTTATGAAGCGGCTTGCATCAGGTCTTGCTCTGCGCGCAGCCAGTCGTATTCGGCTTTTCCGTCGGTGTATCCGCGCTCGGCCCAATATTTCTGAGCGAGAGCGGCAATCTGATCGTGAGTGGGATGGATGACAGTCGGCTCTGGCGCGTCGGCAACGATCTTCTTCTTTGCGGGAGCCTTACGGGGTTTCGTCGTCTTTTCAGCTTTGGGGGCGGCCATTTCAGGAGATCCTCCTCAAGGAATGTTCTTCTCTATGATGCCAAATTTTTCGCCGCTTTAAGCAGGGGAAAGTGCACCGCGCGCAGTGACTAAGGAGGTAACGGGGCAATCCATCGACTCGGCCACCCCTGTGCGGGTGCAGGTTCGATCATTTATCGTGGTGCAGTCGCGTTTCCGGTTCGAATGATTCGCCATGCCTGACATGCCCAACACCGACCTGCAGAAAATTGCGTTCGCAAACCAAAAAGCCTGGGAGAAATGGTTGAAAACAAACCATCTTTCGTCTCCTGGAATCTGGCTGCAAATGGCGAAAAAAGACTCCGGGACTCCCTCGGTCACCTACGCCGAGGCAATCGAAATCGCGCTTTGCTATGGCTGGATCGACGGCCAGAAGCAGAGTCACAGCGTCGAGGCGTGGCTGCAAAAATTCACTCCAAGAGGCAAGAAGAGCATCTGGTCGAAGATCAACCGGGAAAAAGCAGTCGCGCTCATCGAGAGTGGCCGCATGCAAGCGACAGGTTTAGCCGAGGTCAAACGCGCCCAGGCGGACGGGCGATGGGAGCAGGCCTATGACTCGCCGAGCACCGCAACCGTTCCGCCGGATTTGCAGGCTGCTCTTAACAAAAATGCCCGCGCGAAGGCGTTCTTTGCCACGCTCGAGAGCCGAAATCGGTACGCCATACTTTGGCGCGTCCAGACCGCAAAAAAGGCAGAGACGCGCGCGAAACGCATCGCCTTATTTATCCAGATGCTGGAGCGTGGCGAGAAAATTCACCCCTAAGATCGCAGTCACCGGCACCATGCTGCATTCCAATCGTGTCAGTAAGACCATGATCGCTTGTGCTCACGCCACAGAGACCTACTCCACTTCCTGCTTGGCGCGATAGCCATCCCGGGCAATGATGTCGTACTTCAACGGCTTATGCTTTTCATCCTGCATCCGAAGCGGATGGCCCTCATTGTCCACCAGTTCGACTCGCAACTTACGATAGGTACCGTCCTGCTTGGTGTTGGTCGGGTGGTAGCTTAGCACGTACTGGTTGCGGATCGATTCGTTGATCTGGCGAAAGATGTCCGGCATCTCACCCGCAAAGCGCGGGAAGAAGGCCTGGCCGCCTGTCATCCGCGCGAAGGTCGTCATCTGGTTGTCGGCCTGCAGGTAGTCCAGATTGCGAATCGGACCCATCCTGCCGGCGCCGTCCGCCATGATGCGTGCTGTCTGGCCGGTGCCGACGGAGAAGATCGTGACATTCGGCGTGGCTTTGATTTTCTGAAGCACCTTATCCAGATTGATCTTGCTGAAGGTATCGCGTCCGGAAGAGATAAGCACAACATATTTCCGGCCATCCACGCGGGTCAGGCGATCGAGCGTCTGGTAAAGCGCGTCGAAGAGGTTTGTTTCATGCCAGGTAGGGATGGTGAGTGAGTTCAGAGAGTCAAAGACCAGCCGCTTGTCCTGGGTAAAGTCGGTGAGGATCTGCGTATGCATATCGTAGGTGACGACAGCAATGTAATCGTCCGGCCTGAGCTGCTGCGCAAAGGTGTAAGCCGCGTTTTTCATGTCGTAGATAAACGCATAGCTATTGGCCGCGAATTCAACGACGAGAACAGCGGTGATCGGCGCCTGGATGCGCTGGAAACTAGTGATCTCCTGTGAATTTCCATCTTCATAGACGCGGAAGTTTTCCTTTTGCAGATTCGGCACAAACTGGTGTGTTTTCTCCAGAATCACGCCCACATCCACATTGACGACCGGAACATCCACACGTAAAGAAAAGTTCTGCAATCCCGGAGGATTCTTCACCTTTGGCTCAGGCGGTGGCGGCGGAGGAGCCTCTTCGGTCTCTTTCTTTTTCGGAATGGCGATTGACCCGTTGTCACCGGTCGGACCACCCGCATCGGGAGCGGGCTGATCCGGCTGTTGTTGCTGACCTTGCTGATTCTGCTGCGTTTGCTGCTGATTCGGCGGAGGCTGTTGCTGCGTTTGCTGCTGCGCAGGGGCCGCGGACTGGCAAAATACCAGAGAAAACAGAACAGCGGAGGCGAATATCTGACGAATTGAGAATGCAACCGGCGGGATCTTCATGCGTGAATTCATTGTGAAACTCCGAAGCCTCCTCCTGCAAGCTTCATGGCAAACTAAGGTTTCGTTACCGCGAAGGCCAAAATGCTCTACTCTTGTAGACGTGAATAGTCGTCTAAAAGACATCAGCTGGCTTATTTTGTTTAGCGCCACAGCGCTTGTAGGCCAGACTATGTCTACGCCTACAATGCCAGCGGCGATGCCACCTTCTTTACCAGCTAGCCCACCGCCGTCCACTGCGGGGTTCTACCCGCTGGAACAGGTACACCGCGGCATGCATGGGGTGGCGTACACGGTCTTTGAGGGTACGCAGCCGGAACCGATGGGCGTAATGATACTGGGCCTGCTGCACAATGCGCTTGGCCCTGGGCAGGACATGATTCTTGCCCGCCTAGAAGGCGCAAAGCCTGAATACACTGGAGTCGTCGCGGGCATGAGCGGCAGTCCTGTGTACATTGATGGCAAGCTGCTAGGCGCCCTCAGCTATCGGATCGGCGCATTCAGTAAAGAACCCATCGCGGGAATTACGCCCATCGGGCAGATGCTCGAAGTCGCGCATCAAAGCTCCGATCTGATCGCGGCAAACAGCCCGCCTCCGCTTTCCTCGCTGACTGCAAACGCAAAGGGCGCTGTACCGTTTGCTGGCGCGGATCAGGACACCGTTGAAACTACGGCCATTCGTCCCATGGATACGCCGCTCGTCTTCAACGGATTCAGTCCGCAGGCCCTGGCGTTTTGGAAAGAGCACGCTTCATCGCCTAGCCTCACAGCCGTAGAAGGCATCGGCGGGTCATCCAGCGATGAGAACCAACCGGAACCAATCATCCCAGGCTCGGCCGTGAGCGCGCTGCTGATGCGCGGCGACCTCGAAATCGCGGCGACCTGCACCGTAACCTACGTCGATCCAAAACAGCTCCTTGCCTGTGGACATCCAATCACGCAGTTCGGTCCGGTCTCCATGCCGATGACGAAGGCGCAGGTTGTGGCCACACTGCCGTCTCCGCTCAATGCATTCAAAATCATAAATACGACACAGACGGTGGGTTCGTTTACCGAAGACAGGGAGTCAGCCATTCGCGGTCAGTTTGGCGAGCAGGCCAAGATGATTCCCGTCACCGTGAATATCACCGGCGAAGGAGCACCACGCGCTCTGCACGTTGAAGTCGTAGACCAGCCGCAGATCACCCCCACAGCCGTCATGGTTGCCGTCTTCCAGGGATTGATGCAGCGCAACAACTTCACAGCAGAGGCCAGCTATCGCATTCGCAGCGTTGTAAACGTCTCCGGCTTCCCTGCTGTCCATTTCGGCGGCCTTATAGCGCCCAGCGAAATCGCTCCGGCAAATCTCATGGCAGCGCTGATGGTAGGCGAGCGCTTCTCGCGTCTCTATGACAACGCCGCGCGCCAGACACCCATCAATGATGTAGAGATCGAAGTCGAGGCTATCCCGAAGCATCTGGCGGCGCAGCTTGAGAGTGCCCAGAGCACCGCCTCGATTGTCCATGCCGGCGAAACCATTATGGTCGAAGCAACCATCCGCCCGTGGCGTGGTGAAGTGCGCAATGTGCGTATTCCCGTCACCCTGCCCGCCGTTCTGGGAGAAGGACAGGTACGCCTCCTCGTCAGCGATGGCAGTACGCTCGATCGCATTACCCAAACATCGCGTTCAGGCAGCAGCCCGAATCTTGATGTCGCTGCAACCATCGAGCAGCTGAACAATCTGCATGAAAACGACAGGCTGTACGTGACGCTGCTTGAGCCGTCTCCGCAGGCCGTACTGGATGGACGAACGCTGGCGACCGTACCCATGTCCATGGCCAACGTGCTCGAACCTCTGCGTCAAAATCAAAAATTAACATTGAGCGGTGAATCGGCAGTACCGATCGCATCGGTTGCGGTTGACAACATGTTGAACGGGCAACAGGTGTTGACACTGCGGGTAGAATGAGAGGGCTGTCCAGCAAGGAGAGCCCAGGGACCTATGAGCACCATTCAGGGATACGCAGTACACGCCGCAGGCGCTGAGCTTCTTTCCTTCAAGTACGAAGCATCCGATCTTGCTCCTCACGAGGTAGAAATCAGGATCTCGCATTGCGGCATATGCCGTAGCGACCTGCACCTCATCGATAATGACTGGGGGATGAGCAAATACCCGTTTATCCCAGGCCATGAGATTGTCGGCACCGTCAGCTCTGTTGGCAGTGAAGTGAAGTATCTTGCCGAAGGCGACCGTGTAGGCGTGGGCTGGCAAGCCAACTCCTGCGGTTACTGCGAATGGTGCCGCAAGGGTGAAGAACAACTCTGCGCGCGCAGCCAGCCAACCTGCGTTCATCGTCACGGCGGCTATGCGGAAAGCATTCGCGTTAATGCGCGCTTTGCCCTGAAAATTCCAGCTTCGCTGGAAAGTGCTTCCACAGCGCCCCTTTTGTGCGCCGGTATTACTGTCTATCAGCCGTTGCGATTACACGGTATCAATCCATCCTCGCGCGTTGGCGTGATTGGTATTGGCGGACTGGGGCATCTCGGCCTGCAATTTGCCCGTACCTTTGGCGCAGAAGTGACGGCCTTTTCGAGTACTGCTTCGAAAGAGCAGGAGGCCAGCGCTCTGGGTGCTCATCATTTCGTAAACACGCGCGAGTCGAAAGGCCTGAAGCGTCTTGCCGGAACCTTTGATCTGATCCTGTCGACCATCAACGCCGATCAGGACTGGCAGGCGTACCTGACCGCACTGCGCCCCCAGGGGAGCCTTTGTTTTGTGGGTGTGCCTCCCTCTCCGGTCGCAGTGCCTGCTTTCTCACTCATCGGGCCGATGAAAAGCGTAAGCGGCTGCAATACCGGGAGCCCGGCACAGATTGCTGAAATGCTCGACGTCGCTGCCAGACACGGTGTCAAGGCACAGACTGAAATCTTTCCCATGGCAAAAGCGAACGACGCCGTCAAACGGACGCGAAAGAGTCAGGTGCGTTACCGCGCTGTTCTCACAAACTAAGCACGGTCTAAGCCTGGATGCTCCTTACCAAGGCTCTAGGCTTGATCACTACCTCGTGCAACCCATGGCAGTACTTTATCGGGCAATGAATTCTCTTCCTCCTCGGAAGCAATCGCACATTTGTTGCCGCCCGAGTACTTTGCGCGATACATAGCAATGTCGGCCGCTCTCCAGAGCTGAGTTCCCACGGTTCCGTGATCCGGATAAATGGCAATCCCGATGCTGGCAAAGAGCTGCAAATCAATCGTACCTACACTGAAGCGGCGTTCAAAACACGAGAGCAAATCATAAGCCACCTTTTCGGCATCAGCACTGAAAAGCAAATCCCCAATCACAATTGTGAACTCCTCGCCTCCCGTGCGCGCTACCGTATCGGACTCACGTAAGCGCGAGATTAACCTGGCAGCTACTTCCTGCAGGCAGGCATCGCCGGTTGCATGGCCGTAGTTATCGTTGATCTGCTTGAAACGGTCCAGGTCGATGCACAGGATCGCAGCCTTATGGCTGTAACGCGCCGCATTTTCCAGTGTCTGACGCATACGCTGTTCCAGCAAAAAGCGGTTCGGCAGGTTTGTGAGCGAATCGTGATGGGCGCGATGTACTAATTCTCCATGCAGGCGCTCACGATCGGTGACATCCTGCACCATCGAGAAACGTGCATCGCGGCTCTCGAACTCGATGGTGTGCGAAGATATCTCCGCCTGAAACTCGCTTCCGTTTTTTCTCCGTTGTGTCCAGGGCCCCGTGGTCCTGATCGAGCTGTTCTGCTCCGCAAGCATCTTTTCCAGCCCTGGCAAAGCGGCCACTTCATGCAGATCGCTTATGGTCATACTCAGGAACTCAGGCCGGCTGTACCCGTATTGCCGTAAGGCCGCATCGTTGACCCTGATAAACGTAAGGTCCTTTATGTCGTAGATAAACATCGGGTGAGGATTGCTATCGAAGAGCACCCGGTATTGCTCACTCTGCCAGTTCGCGGAATATACCTGATTCTCCATCAGCGTAAGAATCATGCCGAACTCGACAAAATATTTCGGCAGATTCCACAATTCAGGGGGAATGTTCGCATGAGGGAAAAAGTATCTCGTCGCGAGTGCAGTGGGAAACACTGCGGCCCACGCAAGCAGCCCACCTGAAACGGTAATGACCCCTGCGGAGAAGCGGTGGAAATCCTGCCAGAAAAGTACAGCATTCACCAGAAACAACTGTGTGAGTATGGCGTAGATGCCATACTCGGCCTGACCCGTTCTGATCAAATGCACCAACCACGCACCGCAGGCCAGCGCAGCAACGGTATTCAACCAGAAAACGCCCGGTTTGTTCCTGTTGAAATGCCATCCCACCCAGACAGTAGCCGTCTCAGCCACGAGTACAAACCAGAGGAGAGGCAAGCTCGCCGTGAAACCGAAAAAGACCAAGAAGCAATAAACCAGCGGCGGAATTCCGATAACCGCTGCCACGAGACCCAGATCAATCGGGCGCAGGGTAAGAGCGCTTGAAGCGAGCACAAAACAAACGCCGCCCAACACGAGCCCGCTCATGCCGAGCGCAAGTTGCATTTCTTGCCAGAAGGGCGCCGAGATCTGCGGGAGCAATACGGCGAAGTGAGCCAGAATAAATAGCCACCCTGCTATCCAGAAGCGTAGACGCAGCGTGGCCCTCTTCCGGTAGACCACTCCGAAAAGCAGCACAAGAAGGCCCAATATCAGGATGTCGAGCAAGGTATTCTGCAAGGCGTCTCTCTACCTCACCATCGGCGGAGTTTGAACGGGTATGAAGAAAGTCGCGAAAAACGTACAGATGTAAGGCAACGAGACGTTAACCGTTTGGTTCACAGTTCTAAGGCAGCTATCGAACTCAACAGCAGATCAAGCAAATAATGCAACGACTTAGGTGCGATCTATCCTTCATGGTGGGCAGTGCAGGGCTCGAACCTGCGACCTCCTGCTTGTAAGGCAGGCGCTCTAACCAACTGAGCTAACCGCCCATGAAACACTCCCGGTTCATCAGTGCCGGAGCTGATGTTTCAATTCTAACAGGCCCCGGCCGGGCACCTTGAAATCTGTGCCAGACTGGTACACTGACCGCTGTGCGCCGCCTGATTGTGAATGCAGATGACTTTGGATTGACCTTGGGAGTGAATGAGGCGGCTGTGGAACTGAACCGCGCCCGCGCCCTGACCTCCGCCACGCTAATGGCTACAGGCGGAGCTTTTGATGAAGCGGTTTCTGCCGCCAAAAGACTGCCTTTTTTAGGTGTCGGCTGCCATGTCGTTCTTGTCGATGGAACCCCAATTCTGCCGGCGGACAAAATTCCTTCTCTCATCGATCCAATCGATCTATCCGCGCCGGTCGCACCAAAAGCTGCACGATTTCGTCCGAAATTGAGCAGTTTTGTCGCAGATTTGCTCCGTGGACGCATCAAGGACTCCGAAATTGAGACCGCAGCCATTGCACAAATCCGAAAACTGAAAGAGGCGGGGATAGCCGTTACCCATCTCGACACGCATAAGCACACCCACATGTTTCCCCGCGTTTTGCGGCCACTTTTACGGGCGGCCCTCGCTTGCGGGGTAAAAGCCATTCGCAATCCCTTTGAGCCAGACTGGAGCCTCAAGGTTACGGCCAATGCCGGGCACGTCCGCAAGATGCAGGTGCGGCTGCTGCGCTCGCAGCGTGCAACCTTCATGCAGGAGGTTGCACGCGCAGGACTTGCCACCACGGATGGAGCCCTTGGCGTTCTGGCGACGGGAACCCTTGATGCGCAGACGATTCGTAACCTGCTGGCCGCGATGCCCGATGGGACGTGGGAACTCGTTTGTCATCCCGGATATAACGATGCGGCTTTGCAACAGGAACGTACGCGTTTGCTCGCTTCCCGTGAGGTAGAACGTACCGCTCTGCTCGAAACGATTCCAAGCGCAGATCTGGATCACATACACTTCGGGCAACTTTCATGAATCTCACCGCCCGCCGTTCGCGTCATACGGAGCAGACTCTTACAGAGGTTGTAAACAGACGATGAAAATTGGAATTACCTGTTATCCCACCTACGGCGGCAGCGGCGTTGTGGCAACTGAGTTGGGTATCGAGCTGGCTGCCTGCGGGCATCAGGTCCACTTCATCACATACTCTCAACCCTTTCGTCTTACCGGGCGCGAACAGGGCATCTTCTATCACGAAGTGCCGGTATCGAATTATCCGCTTTTCGAATACCCTCCTTATGACCTGGCTCTTGCTTCTCGCACCGCCGAAGTCGCGGAGTATTACGATCTCGACATCCTGCACGTTCACTATGCCATTCCGCATTCTGTGAGCGCGTTGCTGGCACGGCAAATGCTCGCAGCCCGAGGCCGCCATCTGCCCTTTGTCACCACACTGCATGGCACGGACATCACGCTCGTAGGACTTGACCGCTCTTACCTGCCCATCACTCAGTTCGCCATTGAGCAAAGCGACGGCGTTACATCCATCTCGGAGTATCTGCGTGAGAGAACAGTCAAAGAGTTCAAGATTAAACGCGACATCGAGGTGATCTCGAATTTCGTAAATTGCGATTTCTATGTTCCCTTAAACGAGGACGAGCGTGCGCAGAAGCGTGCGCGCTTCGCTGCTGCCGACGAGAAAATACTGATCCATCTCTCCAATTTTCGGCCGGTCAAGCGCGTAACCGATACCGTTGAGGTCTTCGCGCGAGTCGTGGAACAGATCCCGGCGCATCTTTTGCTGGTGGGCGATGGGCCTGACCGCTCCGCTGCGGAATGGATGGCACACAAGAAAGGCATTCAGGAGCGGGTTCATTTTCTCGGCAAACAGGACAGTGTGCACGAGCTGTTGCCGCTGGCCGATCTGATGCTGATGCCGAGTGAGCTTGAGTCCTTTGGCCTGGCCGCCCTAGAAGCCATGGCTTGCCGTGTCCCTGCGATCGCGACGAGCGTGGGTGGCGTGCCTGAGCTGATCGAAGACGGCGTGAATGGCCGGCTTTTTCCGGTGGGAGACACAGGTGCCATGGCCAATGCCGCTGTCGAGCTGTTGCTTGATCCGAGCAAGCTCGATGCCATGGCTACCGCAGCTCGTCAGACCGCGCAGCAACGATTTTGCGCGTCAAAGATCATTCCCAGATACGAGCAGTATTACGAGCGCGTGCTTGAACGCGCCGGGACAGCGGTTGAACCTGTTTCGCCCTCTTCGTAACTGGCGGCCGGCATTTCCATGGTGATGCGCGTGCCCCGCCCTGGACGGCTTGTGACGTCAAATGTTGCCGCATCGCCGAAGAGCACATCGAGCCGTTCGCGCACATTGCTCATGCCGATGCCTGTGCCCTGATGCAGCACGCCGCTGGAATGGGAATGCCCAGGAGCGATTCCCACACCATCGTCTTCAACCTCGATCATCAATTTGCCGCTATCGACACGACTGCGAATCGTGATGGTGCCGCCGCTGATACGCGGCTCCAACCCGTGCTTGATGCTGTTCTCAATGAGCGGCTGGAGAATCATGCTGGGCACAGGCAGCTCGAGTGTGGCCGGATCAATTTCTTTCACCACCTTCAACTTATCCGCGCCAAAACGCACGACTTCAATTCCAAGATAATCGTCGGTGAAGTTCAGCTCGTCGCGTAATTGAACATATGAATCGTGATCCTTGAGCAATGCGCGCAGAATATTTGCCAGCTTTACAATCATTTCGCGTGCCTGTTCCGGACGGAAGCGTACCAGCGATGCGATGGAATTGAGTGTATTAAACAAAAAGTGGGGATTAATCTGCCGCTGCAGCGCATCGAGACGTGCCTCCAGCAACAATCGCTTCTGCTCTTCCAACTTCTGTTCGATACGAATGGTGTTCCAGATTTTAAGCGGGATACCGACGACCATCGCCGCGCTGGCCCAAACCGCACCGCGCACCCACCAGTTTGAAGTGGTAAGTGCAAACAGGCGGTGTGGATAGAGGCTCGCCAGCCAGTCGCGGCATATCTCGAGTCCGATAATCGACACCAGCAACCACACCTGGCGGTCGAAGCGCGGCTGGCGAAGATTGCGCCGCACCCAACGGTAAATGCCGAGATCGACAAAGGGCGAGAAGGACCAGACTTCCTCTTCTTCCACAAATCGCCCGTAGAAGCTGGCAATGAGAGCAACCGCAAGATTGAATGGCAGGCTTAGGTATTCGTGGTGCATCATCGCAGGAAGCGAGAGCATAGCGCCGCCCGCCAGCGCCGATAACGGCCCCATCAGGATACCGAGCAGAATGGTGGTCTCAAAGGAGATATCGGCGGCGTAGAAATTGGGGACAGTTACACGGACCCACACCCCGAGCGTGAGCGGAATGCAGATGAACGCCAGCAATCCCAGCGTCTGTCCAGCGTTGCGATCCTCTGTAAAGAGCAGCCGCTGGAAGGTTCGAGCACGAGCCAGAGCGCTTGATACAGCCGCAGCCACGCCAAGCTTAATCAGCAGCGTAATCAGAATGAGCTTTTGCTCGATCACCCTTTCACTTTACGCTCCTGCATCTTTCTGGTCACAATCTCATCATTATCTTGTAACTCTTTTGTTACCGGGAAAGAATGATCGCCAGCGTTCGTATAATGAAGCCTATGCCGTTTGAAAGCGTAAAAAAGGTTGCAGATGCAGATTTCCCCACACGCTGGGGCCACTTTCGGATCCTTGGATTCGAGGGCGTTGTCGCCGATCCGCAGCCTTGCAATGCCAGCAAACCAGCTCCTACGGTAAGAATTGAGGGTGCGGTGGCGCTTGTGATGGGCGACATTCATTCCAAACCACCCATCGTCCGCATTCATTCGCAATGTCTTACGGGAGACGTCTTTCACTCGCTGCGCTGCGACTGCCGGCTACAGCTGGAACTGGCGCTCAAAACGATTACCGAAGCCGGGGCGGGAATTCTTCTTTACGAGCAACAGGAAGGTCGCGGCATCGGCCTTATGGCCAAACTGAAAGCCTACGAACTACAGGATCAGGGGTTCGACACTGTTGAAGCCAATATTGAGCTCGGCTACAAGCCTGACTGCCGTGTGTTCGAGCTACCTGCCGAAGTGTTGAAACAGCTCGGCATTTACGCTGTCCGCCTGATCACGAACAACCCCGAAAAAGTCGAGGCTCTCGAATCGGCGGGCATCCGCGTTGTCGAACGCATCTCGGCGGCCGTCGAGCCTGAAAAAACCTTCCAGCGGTATCTCGAAGTCAAGCGCGAAAAGATGGGGCATATCCACGAGGTGCTGGAAGGCGAAAGAAGGTAGCGGTCGAAGCTCCGAATCTATTTGCCTGCCAGTAGAATTTTTGCCGTCGTCACAATCTGTCCCACATGGCGTTGTGTGTGGTCGGCAACATGCACCAGTAATCCACCCACACTTGTCGGCAATTGCTTCTTTCCGACACCGCGGTGCTGGTCAAGATCACCCGCCGCGAGAGAGCGCACGCGTTGCTCGGCCAATTGCAATCCCTGGTTGAATTCCACAAAGAGCGCTTCCCTATTCGCTCCTATAGCCATCTCGCCCCTGAGCGCCGTTATCTGCGATTCGGTGAGCTGATGGCCTTCTGCATAG
The DNA here is from genome assembly GCA_035482895.1 of Alloacidobacterium sp. Lineage (GTDB taxonomy): Bacteria > Acidobacteriota > Terriglobia > Terriglobales > Acidobacteriaceae > Alloacidobacterium. The sequence continues at coordinate 11,886 of DATHQH010000164.1, forward strand.
GCGAGGAGACGGTCAAGGCTCCGCGCAATGTGCCGCAGATGGAAGGCAATGGGCGCCAGATCGAAGGGCCGCGCATAGAGATCTGCTTCGCTCAAAGATTCGCACCAGCGATTCACGTCTTCACGTCCCAGTTCCAAGGCGTGCAAAACGGCGCGCGCCACAGTTGGCAATTCTGTCAGTGTCCCACGCAGCCAGGGTTCCGGCTGCTGCGCTGGCGCTGCTTTCCCTTGCACGTCACTCATGTCGTCAAAGACCTTTCCTCTGTCGAAATTCTCGCACGACCACCGCCGGATCGCGATGCTGCCCATCGACCGCCTCATTCATGGCGCGCATGTCGTCTGCTGTTACTTTACCCTGAAGCTCATTGATAGCTGTACCCATCACAGGCCAGCGTTTCAATGCCGCATCGCGCACCAGCGGCACCGCCTGATATGGCGGAAAATAGTGCTTATCGTCAGCAAGAACCTTAAGGCCAAGCACGGCGATCGGGCCATCGGTGGAGTTGCCCGCGATCATGTCCACCTGATGAGAATCGATCGCTCGATACAGGAGGCCTAAATCCATAGTGACAGGCGCTTCCTTAAACCGCAGCCCATACTCCTTACTAAGCCCTGGCAAGCCGTCCGGACGCTGCTCAAATTCATACCCAACTCCCAGAACCCATTGCGGAGTGTACTGCGCTGCCTCGCTCAACGTGGTGAGATGGAGGCGCGCGGCATCGTCACCACGAATGATCATGGCAAAGGTATTCTCAAAGCCCAGCGGGTCCATGACCGTAATGTGATGCCGTTGCTGATACAAATTCCGCACGGTATTCAACACCGCTTCGGGATCGCGATTGACAGGCTGCTTCAGAATCGCCGTCAGTGCCGTACCCGTGTATTCCACATAGGCGTCAATGCGTCCGGAAATCAGTGCCTGGTTGCAAATGTAACTGCCAGCCAGATAAAAGCGCCGATCCACCTTCAGCCCTTTGGCTTCAATCTGCTGCGCCAGCAATTCGCCAAGCACAACCTGTTCGGTAAAGTTCTTTGCGCCAATCACCGGATGATTGGGATGCGGTGGCCCGCAGCTTGTCATATAACAGCACAAGAGGAAAAGAAAGACGCCTTGCTTTCGACGTGCGGCACGTAGATCAAATTTCGCACCAGTATGCGCCGTCATTCTGACGACCAACAGGAGGAAGAATCTTAGCAATGTGTATGGAAGCCAGGATTGCGGGGATTCTTCGCTCTGCTCAGAATGACGATTTTTTTTCATATCAATCCAAGGCGGAAAATGATCGGAAGCAGGACGCTTCAGCATCACAGCTTCGCCGCTCCTGGAACGCGCAGCCAGTGCTCGATCAAACCGAGCAAAGCGTCCGCGCCCAGCGCCAGCAGCGCTGCTGGAATCGCGCCGGCCAGCACCAACCGGTTATCGACCGACGCAACGCCACGAAAGATGAACTCGCCCAGCCCGCCCGCTCCAACCGCAGCCGCAATGGTGGCAATGCCCACGCAGGTCACAGTTGCCGTGCGCAACCCAGCAAGAATGACACCCGCAGCCAGCGGCAGTTCCACCTTGAAGAGCCGCTGCATGCCCGTCATACCCAGCGCGCGGGCCACGCCCGTCACTGTCGAGTCGACCCCACGAATCCCGGCATAGGTATTGCGGACAATCGGCAGCAAAGCGTATCCAGTCAGCGCAACAATCGCAATGCGCGCCGCACTTTCTCCCAGCCACGGCAGTGGCAACAAAAAGCCGAACATCGCCAGGCTGGGAATGGTCTGGATAATGTTCACGAAGCCGAGAACCGGCTTCGCCCAGTTCGTATGGCGGGTCAACCATATGCCAACCGGCACACCGATCGCGATAGCGATGAGCATCGCCGCCCCGGTCAGCCAGAGATGCTCGAAGGTAAGCGAGAGAATCTGATCGCCGTACTGTGCCAGGAATCCGCTCATCTCGATTCCTCCCGGTCTTTTTCGCCGCGACGAAACGCCTGCGCATACGCCTTCACCGCCGGAATCTCCGAACGCAGAAAATCCTCCGCTGCCACATCGGTTACGACGCGCCCCTCTTCCAGCAACACAATGCGAGATGCCAGATACAGCGCCTCATCCAAATCATGCGTCACCAGCAGCACTGTCTTTTTCAACCGACTCAGCAGATCTCGCAACATGTCCTGCATCTCGGCGCGTGTCAGTGGATCGAGCGCGCCAAACGGCTCGTCCATCAGCAGAATGGCTGGCCCCGCCGCCAGCGCCCGCGCCAGACCAACACGCTGCCTCTGCCCCCCTGAAAGCTGATGCGGATAGCGCCCGGCAAACTTCTCCGCCTCCAGCCCTACCTGGGCCAGCAGTTCACTCGTCTTCTCTTCGCCAATGCGCTTGCCGTTCAGTTCCGGAACCAGTCCCACATTCCGCGCCACGGTAAAGTGCGGAAACAACCCGGTCTCCTGGATCACGTATCCGATACCACGCCGCAGAGTAATCACATTCAGCTGCTCGCACTCCTTGCCGCGAATGAAAACCGTCCCGTCCGTCGGATCGAGCATGCGGTTCACCAGGCGCAGCAGCGTCGTCTTGCCCGACCCGCTGCGGCC
>DATHQH010000165.1:0-3888 GCA_035482895.1 Alloacidobacterium sp.
ACGAATTCCTCGCGCTCGACGCGGGGAACAACGCGAATCACCGCGTAATCAAACGAGCTCTGCGCGGGCACGGATTGCCTCCTGGACAAAGTTCGCTGAAGCGTTCAGACGCTGGGTGAAGTAATCAACATATGCCGCCCGTCTGGCCTCCGGGGTCGTAATGCCGGGTTCCAGTTGCAACCACACTTCGGGCACGGCTTCGAGAATCTGCGTAAAGACCGCCTCGTTCAGCAGCTTTCGCGCCTCGGCGTCTGCTGATTCCAGAGAAGATGCCCACGGCAGAAGCACGTGATTGCGAATCGCAGCGAAGGGTGACGAAGCCATCTCCTCCACCTTCTGCCAATTGTGATGAAAATACAACGCAGCTCCATGGTCGATAAAGTAAAGCTGCTTGTGCCATTTCAGGAGATTCGGATTGCGCGCAGTGCGATCGACATTTGTCACAAACGCATCAAACCAAACGGCTTGCGATGCAAGTTTCGCATCGGCAGTATCTCCAGCAGCAGGATCGAACATTGTCGATCCGGGCAGATAATCGAGCGCCAGATTCAACCCTATACTGCGCTTCAGCAGGTCCCGAATTTCCGCATCCGGCTCGTTTCGTCCAAGCGCCGCATCCAATTCTACGAAAACCAGCTCAGGCACCCGCAATCCTAGCGCGCGGCCTGTTTCGCCCGCGACCAGCTCCGCCAGCAGCGCCAGTGGTCCTTGCCCCGCACCCCGGAATTTCACAACATACAGACCTGAATCGTCGGCCTCGATAATGGCCGGCAGCGACCCGCCTTCCCGCAACGGAGTCACATACCGGGTCGCTCGAACAGTGCGAAGCATCGTTCACCAGATTGTAGCTTTTAGACGGAGGCTGTCGAAATTTTGGAAATCGTTGTTTACCCGATAATATGAGCGGACCGATGGAACGAATTTCTTCAAAGGCAAAAGTCCTGATAATTCCCGGTCTGCATGGCTCTGGACCGGAACACTGGCAATCACAGTGGGAATTGCAACACCCCGAATTCAAAAGGGTAGAACAGCTCGATTGGGAGACCCCGCGTTGCGAGGACTGGCTTGCCGTGCTGGACGCTGCAATTTGCAGGGAGAATGACCAAGTCATTCTGGTTGGACACTCACTCGGCTCCGTGACGATTGCCCACTGGGCGTCCCGCTATGGCCGGCAGATCACAGGCGCGCTCCTGGTTGCACCGAGCGATACCGAGGCGGCGACGTTTCCACCAGGCACGGATGGCTTTTCGCCCATTCCAACCGGCCATTTTCCTTTTCCCAGCACTGTCATTGCGAGCACAGAGGATCCATACATATCGTTTGATCGCGTGAGAAATCTGGCGGCAGCGTGGGGAAGCAGGTTTGTTTCACTCGGAGCGCGCGGGCATATCAGTGTTTCAGATGGCTTCGGCCCATGGCCTGACGGTACTGAATACATCACAGAGCTGCAAAAGAGAGCGCGGCTGCATGCGTAAATGCCACTGCAACAACAACGCATAGAGTCTTACCCAAGCACCCGTCGCAGCACGTCCGGTTCAACATTGCCGCCGCTCATGATGACGACGACATTGCGGAAGGGAAGCAGTTGCTCCCGATGAAAGAGTATTCCCGCCGTTGCCACGGCGCCGCTCGGTTCCGGTGTTAAACGTGCCTGGTAGAGAAGCACGCGCATGGCTTCCACAATCTGCTCCTCGGTCACCGTGATGATGTCATCCACATAAGCGCGGACGTGCTCGAAGTTCAGATCGCCCAGGCTTTGCGTGCGCAGTCCATCGGCCATCGTGCGGACGGTCATCTCCGCAGGCCAGCTCACCAGCTTGCCGCCGCGAAAACTTTCCTGTGCGTCTCCCGCCAGCTCCGGTTCAATGCCGATCACGCGCGCTTCCGGCTTGATCAGCTTGATCGCCGTAGCAACGCCGCTCAACAATCCTCCACCGCTTACCGGTGCGAGCACCAGATCGACCTCCGGCAGGTCTTCGATGATCTCAAGACCGCATGTGCCTTGTCCGGCGATGATGGCCGCATCGTCATATGGAGGAACCATCACGTACCCGAACTTTGCCTCAAGCTCCTCAGCCTTCAGCCTGCGTTCGGAGCTTGACGGCCCGACGATGACAATCTCCGCGCCCAAAGCTGCCGTGGCCTGTTTTTTCACTTCCGGAGCGTTGGACGGCATCACGATCACAGCCTTCGCGCCCAGCGCCCGCGCCGCATACGCTACGCCCTGCGCGTGGTTGCCGCTCGAATAAGTAATGACTCCTCGTCTGCGCCCATCCTCACTCAATTGCGCAATTTTGTTGTACGCGCCGCGCAGCTTGAAACTGCCAATCGGTTGCAACCCCTCGGCCTTTACGAACACATTCCCCGGTGCGTCCGGAATATGTAACCGTACCAGTGGCGTATGCAATGCCACGCCGCGAATGCGTTCCTGGGCATCCCGAATATCTTTGTATGAGACCAGCAAGAAGGAAACTCCGAGGTTGAGGATTAAGGAAGATATTTTTGTGGAATCGGCGTATCGGCAGTTTCTGCCTGCCATACAACCGCAACTACCTTCCACTCCGTTCCGTTGAACGCCGCCTGAATGCTGTTGATCCCGCGCATCTCGACTTTGCCATCTGGAGTGGGCCGAATCTCATACGTGCTCCACAGATGCGCCAGGTTTCCGTACACATCCGACGAATACTTGACCTGATGCTCATAAAAAGGCTCGCTGCCGCGCGCCTTCACGCGTGCGATCCAATCGTCGATCGTCAAGATTCGGGCTGCAATGCTTCCATCCTTTGCCTTCCCGATTGGGATCAAGCGCCCATCTGAGACAATGAGTTCGCGCATGCAGGTCCGGTCCTTGTCTCCGGGACCGCTCACGGCATCGTCCAGCGCCTTGATGAGATCATCGAGCGTTTTCGTGGAAGGGCAGGTCGCTGCCGCAGTCTGTCCTGAGCAAACGGCGAACACAGCAGAGCGCATGCCGCGATCAGAAGAAGTTTCGTGCGCATGATCGCTCCTCAAATCTCCAGAATCACCGGCATGATCAACGGCCGGCGGCTCGTGTTTTTCTGAATGTAGCGCTTCAGGTCGATGCGGATCTTTTCCTTGATCACGCCGTAATCGGCTTTTTCTTCCGCGCTCGAATTTTCGAGTGTCTGGCTGACGACCTTGCGAGCCGCTTCCATCAGGTCCTGATCAGCGCCGACGAAGCCCCGGCTTACAATCTCCGGAAGCCGCTCGACCTTGCCGCTGAGCTTGTTGATGGTCAGAATCGGCAGCACAAAGCCGTCTTCGCTCAGATGGCGGCGGTCACGGATGACCAGATCCTCAACCACATCGGCCGTCGAGCCGGAATCGATGCACACGCGCCCTGCCGTCACTTTGCCGGTTTTGCGAGCATCGTCCTGATCGAGTTCGAGAATGTCGCCGTTCTCGATCACCAATGCCAGATCGACAACGCCCATGTTCTGTGCCAGCTCGGCATGCTTCTTTAAGTGACGGTAGTCGCCATGTACGGGAATAAAGAATTTTGGACGGAGCAGGTTGATCAGCAATCGCTGCTCTTCCTGGCTGGCGTGTCCGCTGACGTGAATGAGGCCCGAAGCGCCGTCATCGTAGATCACATGCGCGTCGCGCCGGTAAAGGTGATCGATGACGCGGAAGATGCTCTTCTCATTGCCGGGAATCACGCGCGAGCTCAATACGACGGTATCGCCGGGAAGAATGCGCGCATGCTTGTGATTGTCTACGGCTGCGCGGCTGAGCGCGCTCATCGGCTCGCCCTGCGTTCCGCTGATCAGGATCATCACCTCTTCCGGCGCATGGTCGCCAATCTGTCCGGGATGGATGATGATGCCCGGTGGCACATCGAGATAGCCCAGGTCCTGTGCAATCTCC
>DATHQH010000166.1:0-36038 GCA_035482895.1 Alloacidobacterium sp.
GCCGATCTGATTTACGAATTCGGAGAGGAAAGGAGGTCGCGGAGAATCGCCAGAGCCATTGTCAGGGCCCGGCCGATTACGACGACGGCACAACTGGCCAGAATCGTAGCGGCTGCGGCCCCGGCGATGAAATCAGACAGAGGCAGACATACTCTGCATCCGGCGACCCGAACCTTTCAGGCACTCCGAATTTACGTAAACGCCGAGCTGGAGGAGATAGACGCGCTGCTGGAAGCGGCGCCCCGGCTGCTGAAGCCGGGAGGAAGGCTGGTGGTGATCAGCTTCCACTCTCTCGAAGATCGGCGCGCCAAAGATTCGCTGCGCGAAGGCGCGCGGCAGGGAATTTACGAGGTGTTGACGCGGAAGCCGGTAACGGCCGAAGCGGAGGAGACGGATCGCAATCCAAGAGCACGCAGCGCGAAACTGCGGGCGGCGGAGAAGAAGAGAACTGGAAAGTTTAGTTAAAGATCGGGCCGGGGTCGTCCCACCGTTGTACAAGGCGAAAGTTAGTTAGACGACATCCGCAAGTCCCTCCTCGAAATAGCGGCCCAGGCCCGGTCGCAGAGGGGATGAAAGCAAGGTGAGAGCAACGAGGGTATGCAGAAAAAGCAGATCCTTCCGCTTCACGTTGTTCAGCGTCAGGATGACAGCAGTTTTGGGAAGTTAGTAGTTGAAGTCAGGGAGAAGAAGAGATGGCGACACAGGTAATCGCAACCAATGGAATGATACAGGCCCCGCGCAGAAGCGTGGAAATGACGGCCACGGAGCGGAACCTGTCCCTGTTTGCGCAGCAGCAGCGTGCGCGCCGGGGGCCGACGCCTGAGGTCTTCTTTGTAAAGCGCTTTGATAACTCGCGGCTGGTCAAGGCCGCCGATCCCCAGCGCGTACGCGAGATGCGCAGCTTTGCCTGTGCGATGGTCGTTCTGTTTACGCTGGTGATGGTCTATGGGTGGCAGCACCTCAGCTCGATCGAGTACGGCTATCGCGTCGAGTCGGAAAAGCAGCAGGTGGTGCAGCTTGAAGAACAGAACCGCCAGCTTCGCCTGACGGAAGCGCAGCTTGGCGATCCTGCCCGCATCGACCGCATGGCCCGTCAGTATGGACTGGACGCGCCTCGTCCCGGACAGGTGGTCCGTCCGGACGCCAGCGTGGATGCGAGCGCACCGGTGCTGGCTCAGATGACTCCTGCATTGCCTGTTCGCTAGGCAAGTATTCTTGTGGGAGGAGCAGAGCGTTGAAGCGGTTCTCATTCCATCCCGAAACCAGTACGGCATCAGAAAACACGCAAACGGCGCAAGCGGGTGTAGTCACGCCGATGCGCCGTTTGCGTGTTTTCTATGTGCTCGCATTCTTTGCCATGTGGGTAGGCGCGATCGGCATGCGTCTGGTGTGGCTGCAGGTGGTTCGCCACCACGAATTTGTGGAGCGCGCCGCGAGACAGCAGCAACGAACCTTTGAAGTCGCGCCGCGGCGCGGCATGCTCTATGACCGCAATCTGCATGAGCTGGCGATGACGGTTCTCTCCGATTCGATTTATGCAGTGCCATCGGAGATTGGCGATGCGAGGCCGGCGACAGCAGCGGCGCTGGCGAAGGCCGTTCACCTCGATCCGACCGATTCGTTTACATCGGCCCCGCAGATTCTGGCGCGCTTCAATGCTTCCAGAAATTTTGCCTGGGTCGCGCGCAAACAGGACCCGGAAGTTATCAACAAGGTCAAGGCGCTGAATCTGAAAGGCGTGTACGTGCAGAAGGAGTTTAAGCGTTTTTATCCAAACAATCAGATGGCCTCCGAGGTGCTGGGCTACGTCGGTTTGGATGACAGCGGACTCGGCGGCCTGGAGCAGAACTTCGATGAGGATCTGCACGGCACGCCCGGGCACATGCTAACGGCGCTGGATGCGCGCAGACATGTACTGGGCAGTGAAGAGAGCGAGCCTCTTCCGGGTGAGAATCTGGTTCTGACGCTCGATGCCAATATTCAATTCATGGCCGAGCAGGCGCTTGACCGCAACATGGAGCGGACGCACGCACTGAATGGAACCGTTGTGGTGCAGGACCCGCATACAGGACAGATTCTCGCGCTGGCGATCCGACCAGCGTTTAACCCGAATGATTTTCGCCACGCGACGAAGGACCTGCTGCGCGATCATGCAGTGAGCGACGTTTACGAGCCGGGGTCGACGTTCAAGCCGGTGACCTACGCGGCGGCACTCGAAGAAAAAGCCATCACTCCGGATACCATTGTAGATTGCGGCGGCGGACAGTTGAATATAGCCGGCCATACGGTGCACGATGCTCCCGGTGAACATTTTGGAATGACTCCGGCATGGAAGGCGCTTGCGGTTTCGAGCAACGTTTGTGCGATCCGTGTAGGCCAACGCGTGGGGCAGGACCGCCTTTACAAGTACATCCGCGCGTTTGGGTTCGGAGACCGCACAGGCATTGAGCTTCCTGCCGAAACGCGGGGATTGCTGGAGCCATTGAAGCGCTGGGGTCCCGCTTCAATGGGTGCGATTCCCATGGGGCAGGAAATCGCTGTAACGCCCGTTCAGATCATCACAATGGTTTCCACCATTGCGAATGGCGGGACCTACGTGCCTCCTCACATTCTTCTGAAGAGCACAGATTTGATGAAGGGTGATCCTAAGCTGATGCCAGCGGCCTTTCATCCTGAGAACAGTTTGCCTAATCCATTACCGGAAGGCGCGCATCGCGTGATCTCGGAAATGACGGCGGCGCAGATGCGGAAAATGATGCAGGACGTTGTGCTTATCGGGACGGCGCACCATGCTGTCCATTTGAATGGGTACAGCGCTGCGGGCAAAACAGGGACCGCGCAGAAGATCGATCCGGCGACACATACCTATTCCAAGACGAAGTTTGTCGCCTCGTTTGTGGGATTCGCACCGGTCAACAACCCCGCCATCACTATGGCTGTGATTATGGATTCGCCGGACCACAGCATGCACATGGGAGCACAGGCGAGCGCTCCCGTTTTTCAGGAGCTGGCACAGCAGATTCTCGAATACCTTGGCGTGCCGCACGATCAGGAGATGCAATCGCAGGCGGAGCTTGCAAAGAACCAGGTTCCGGTTGTGGAGGATGATCAAACCGAGCAGGATGAATCGGACTTGAATTCGCTCTTTGCGACGGTGAATGATCTTCCCGCGGATGATCCGCTGCGTGCGCCGCCGGCTCAGGTGCAGGCTGCTCCGATAGCAAAGAATGCCGCGCCTACACAGAATGCTGACAATGCAAGTCCGGAGGCTTCGCCATCGCACACCACTTCGTCAACATCGGCGTTTGCCGAAACTTTGAAGCCAGAGCCTGCTGAAGATCCGGCGCCGACTCCGCCGATGGCTGCGAGTCCACCCGCTCCTCCAGTGAAAGGCTCTGTCGTGGTCAACGCAGGCAAACGAGTTGCGGTACCGTCTCTTGTAGGACAGCCGGTTCGCAGCGTGATCGAGCAGGCAGGTTCCGCAGGATTGGGTGTCCAGGTACTGGGCACCGGCATCGCGCGCGAACAGGCGCCGGCTGCCGGGACGATGGTGCCGGTCGGTACAGAGATTGTGGTGCGTTTTACCCGCTGAGCCTTACAATCTACTTGTCCCTATGCATGTTGAAGAAGTTTTGCAAGGAGTCAGCCTTATGCGGCGGGCGGGCCCATCGGTTGACGTTCGCAGTATTGAATATGACTCGCGCAACGTCGCGGGCAACTCATTGTTTATCGCTGTGCATGGCGGTACGACAGATGGGAATCGCTTCATTTCTGCCGCCATGGAGCGCGGCGCAGTGGCCGTTCTTACCGATTCGGCTGCCGCTTTCGATGAAACCGTACGCACATATCCCCACGCTGCCGTCGCGGAAATAGAGCGAGGCAGGCACGCCATGGCGCTGCTTGCGTCCAACTTCTATGACCATCCTGAGAAGAAGCTCGTGCTCTCCGGAGTGACAGGCACAAACGGCAAGACGACCACGGCAATTCTGCTGGATGCGATGCTGAACAGCGTCCATCGCAGAACGGTGCTGGTCGGCACCATTGCGTATCATATTGCGGGTGCGGCTGTGGAATCGCCGCATACCACGCCCGAGTCGCGGGACCTGCTGGAGCTGTTTGCGAGAGGCATCTGTCTGGGCGCAACCGAAGGGGTAATGGAAGTATCCTCGCACGCGCTGGAGCAGGGGCGCGTCTGGTCGCTGCCCTTCGACGTTGCCATCTTCACGAACCTTACCCGCGACCATCTTGATTACCACGGCACGATGGATGCGTACTTCGCCGCCAAACGCATGCTCTTTGATGGTACGAATGGCGCGGTGCCGCGCTTCTCCGTCATCAACCTCGACGATCCTTATGGCGCGAAACTGGCTGTCAAAGCAAAAGAAGCAGGCTCCGAGGTTTTTTCTTATGGATGGAGCGTCGGTGAGTTCCATGCAGAAGATGTGCGGATGTCCGCTGCCGGCATGCAGTTTACGCTCGTTGCTCCGGCTGGAAGCGTTGCGCTCCAGACGCGCCTTACAGGCAGGGTGAATGTCTATAACCTGCTGGCGGCTTCAGCCGCCGCATGCGCGCGCGGGCTTACTCTGGACGAGATTGCTAACGGTGCGGCTTCTCTTGCGTGCGTGCCGGGCCGCTTTCAGACCGTCGCTGCGGGCCAGCCCTTTACTGTAGTCGTCGACTACGCGCACACCGACGACGCGCTGCGGAATCTGATCGCGCTGGCGCGTGAATTTGTAAAGCCCGCCAGTGGCCGCGTGATTACGCTCTTTGGCTGTGGAGGCGACCGCGACCGCACAAAGCGTCCTTTGATGGGACGGGCGGCGGGTGAAGGCAGCGACTTCGTCGTGCTGACTTCGGACAACCCGCGCAGCGAGGAGCCTGAAGAGATTCTGCGCGATGTTTTGCCAGGGTTGCAGGCGACAGGAGCGAAATTTGTGACCGAAGCTGACAGGGCAAAGGCGATTCAGATTGCGATCGAGCAGGCAACGCCGGGGGATATTGTGCTTATCGCAGGCAAGGGCCATGAGAAGACGCAGACACTTCGCGACCGTGTCATTCCATTCGATGATGTAGAGATTGCCACCAGCGCGATTCATGCATTGGCCGGGACAGGAGCGAAGCGATGAAACTTGCGCTGGAACAGATTGCGTACTGGGTGGGCGGAACCCTGCACGGTTTGAAGAACGGTTCGCCAACGCGAGAAGCCACAGGCTACTCCATCGATTCGCGCACCCTGAAGCCGGGCGAGCTGTTTTTCGCCGTTCGCGGAGATCGCTTCGACGGCCACGACTTTGTTGGCAGCGCTCTCGAACGTGGCGCAAGCGCGGCAGTCGTTGCCAAGTCGAAAGTCCTCGAACTGCCGGAAGCTGTACGCCAACAAACGCTTCTCATCGTCGACGAACCGCTCATCACATTGCAGACGCTGGCGGCGGCTGTTCGCCGTCACTGGGGCAAGCGGGTGATCGGCATTACGGGGAGCGCCGGCAAGACAACAACCAAGGAAGCCGTTGCGACCGTGCTGGGCGCGCGTTTTCAGGTCCTCAAATCGCAGGGCAATCTGAACAATGGCTTCGGTTTGCCGCTGCAACTGCTTCGTCTGGAGCCGGAACACGAAGTGGCGGTGATCGAGATGGGCATGTCGAATGCCGGCGAAATCGAGGCGCTGGCTCGCATCGCTGTGCCCAACTGGGGTGTCGTCACGAACGTAGGTAATGCGCACGCAGAGAATTTCCACGATGCGATTGCCGGGGTCGCGCGTGCAAAATACGAGCTGGTTGCCAGCCTTCCTGCGGACGGTGTGGCTTTTCTGAACTGCGACGATCCATATGTATCGCAGTTCGGGCGCGATTTTCACGGCAAGACGATCTATTTCGGCAAAGGACCGTGCGCCGATCTGCGGGCTGATTCCCTGGAAGAACTCGGAATCGAAGGACTTCGCATCCATGTGCGCGCCGGGCAGCACGAAGCCGACGTCCAGCTGCGCCTGCTGGGCCAACACAACGTGTCGAATGCTCTCGCTGCCATCGCTGTTGGGCTGGAAGCTGGAATCCCGCTGGATAGCTGTGCGGCGGCTCTTGCAACGCTCGAACCGGGCGACAAGCGAGGCCAGACGCTTGCCGTGCGTGAAGCGACGATCATCAACGATTGCTACAACTCCAACCCGGAAGCGTTGAAGGCGATGATTCAGACGCTGATGTCGATGCCCGGGCAGCGCCATATTCTGGTTGCTGGAGAAATGCTGGAGCTCGGGCACGAGTCGGAAGCGTTGCATAAGAGTTGTGGAGAAGCGGCTGCTTCGGCTGGAGTCGATATTGTGCTGGGGGTGCGCGGTAATGCCGCCCACATCGTCGAGGGCGCGCGGCAGGCTGGAGCGGAAGCCATCTTCGTGGAAACGCCGGAACAGGCCGGCGCATGGCTCAGGCGGAATCTGCGCGAAAGAGATGTTGTGCTGCTGAAGGCTTCGCGGGGCGTGCGGCTTGAGCGCGCGCTCGACGAAATGAAGAAAGACTGAGGATAATTTCCAGGTGGCCAACGTTGTTATCTGACGACCGCGCAAATGACAAACAAATGATGGTCCGAGAAAATCGCCCTGTAAGATGAACGAGAGGCAACGCAGTTTTGCCGGAGGAAGTGTTTGCTCTACTGGCTCCTGTATCAGAAACTTTTTCCCTACTTCAGACCATTCCGCGTTTTCCGGTATCTGACGTTCCGCACCGCCTTCGCATCGCTCACGGCAATGCTGATTGCGCTCATCATCGGGCCGTATGTAATCGAAAAACTGCGTGAGTTTCAAATCGGCCAGTACATCCGCGAAGAGGGTCCGAAGGACCACCAGAAAAAGGCCGGCACACCTACCATGGGCGGGGTGCTCATCTGCATCGCTATTCTTTTGCCCACACTGCTCTGGGCTGATCTTTCGAATCCGTTTGTGTGGCTGGTGATAGGGTCTCTGCTTGCGTTTGGCGCTATCGGCTTTGCCGACGATTACATCAAGGTCGTGAAGCGCCGCAACCTAGGCCTTACCGCGCGCGCCAAGCTGGGTTGGCAGATCTTCGCCAGCATATCCATTGCCGTTGCGCTGGTGGGGATGCATCTGCAGGGCATTTACTCGACACGGCTCATGGTGCCCTTCGTCAAGCGTCTTCAGCCGGACTTTGCGATTCAGGCGCTTCGGCATATTCCGCACTTCGGTCTGATCGCATTTCTACCCTTCGTCGTTTTTACGGTGCTGGTCATCGTTTTTTCGAGCAACGCCGTCAACCTCACAGATGGACTGGATGGGCTGGCGATTGGTTGCACCATTATTGCTGCGGGCGCGCTTACGGTGCTGACCTATGTAAGCGGGCACGTCGTTTTCGCTGATTATCTGGAGCTTTCGCGCATGCCGCTGGTAGGAGAGCTATCGATCTTCTGCGGATCGATGGTGGGCGCGAGCATCGGTTTTCTCTGGTACAACGCCCATCCTGCCGAGGTCTTTATGGGCGACGTCGGCTCGCTGGCGCTGGGCGGAGCTATTGGAACGGTTGCCGTTGCCATCAAACAGGAGCTGCTGCTGCCTTTCATCGGTGGAATCTTCGTGCTGGAAGCGGTTTCCGTGATTCTGCAGGTGGGGAGCTACAAACTGCGCAAAAAGCGCATCTTCAAGATGGCGCCCCTGCATCATCACTTTGAACTGCTTGGCTGGTCGGAGGCAAAAGTGATCACCCGCTTCTGGATTGGGGCGCTGGTGTTTGCACTCTTAGCACTCACCACGCTGAAGTTGCGGTGAGTTTAACCTTCGCCGTGACAGAATATAGGGTCTGCTCCCATAGAGCCGTAGCGGCGGAGACAATTTTCCTCAAGCGCAAGGAGTGAGGAGCGTGGTGTACTAGACGTGCAGGAGTGACGAATGACACAGCGATTGCGGAAATTTGTCCCGTCCCTTTGGGTCGCGCCGAACAACGCCACGACTTTAAATGGCAACAGACTCTAATAACTGGCCGGAAAATCGAAAGCATGGAATTCAAAGGGAAAAAAGTATTGGTGGTGGGCCTGGGCAAGTCCGGCCTGGCGGCGGCGCTTTTTTTGCGACGTCGCGGCGCACAGGTTACCGTCTCAGACAATCGGAGTGCTGACGCGCTCGGAAAAGACATTCCCGCGCTGCTTGAGGAGGGGATTGCCGTCGAAGCAGGTGGCCACGGCCTTTTGACCTTTCGCCGCCAGGACTTGATCGTCGTCAGTCCTGGGGTTCCGATCGATACGCCGGAGCTGGTGCAGGTGAAGACTTTTGGGCTGCCCATTATCGGTGAGGTGGAGCTTGCGGCACGATATCTGAAGGGCAAAACGCTGGCGATTACCGGATCGAATGGCAAAACCACCACGACATCGCTGTGCGGCGCGATGCTGGAGGCGGGAAAGCTGCCCGTACAGGTAGGCGGCAACATCGGCATTCCTGTCATTGCGCTGGTCGACGATAGCCGGGAAGATGGCTGGTCGGTGCTCGAAGTATCGAGCTTTCAGTTGGAGACGACTCACCAATTTCGTCCGGAGATTGCCGTCATCCTTAACATCACACCCGACCATCTTGATCGTCATGGGACATTCGAGAGCTATGCCGCGGCGAAAGAGCGCATCTTCGCGAATCAGACTGCCGAAGACGCTCTGGTCCTGAATGCCGATGACGATGTGGCTTCGCGTGCGGCGGCGCGGGCCAAATCTCAGGTGTTCTGGTTCAGCAGCAAACGTATCGTGCGTCAGGGTTCTTTCGTCCACGAAGGTGCGATCGTCTTCCGCGCATCGGAACAGGCCGCGCCTGAGTTCATTCTTAAAGTGGAGAACATTCCGCTGAAAGGGAATCACAACATTGAGAACGTGTTGGCGGCTGTCTGCGCTGCACGGCTCGCCGGGGTTGCGCCGGATGCGATCCGTGCCGCGGTCGAATCGTTCAAGGCCGTTGAACATCGTTTGGAATTTGTCGCAAGTATTCATGGAGTCGATTACTACAACGATTCCAAAGCCACCAATGTAGACGCGGCGGCCAAGGCCATCGCGGCATTTCCCGGCGGCATTCATCTTATTCTGGGCGGGAAGGATAAAAATTCAGACTACCGCCAATTGCGGTCGCTGCTTGAAGAGCGGGTAAAGACGGTGTACACCATCGGAGCGGCGGCAGAAAAGATCGAAACACACATCTATGGCGCGGTGCCGGTTGTGAGCGCAGGAACGCTCGATGTGGCCGTCACCAAAGCAGCCGAAGCGGCGCAACCGGGTGAGATTGTGTTGCTGGCCCCGGCATGTTCGAGCTTCGACCAATTTGAAAATTACGAGCATCGTGGACAGGTCTTTAAAGAGCTTGTGCTTGCGAAACAGGGTGTATGGCAAAACGCGTAGGCGTCGACAAATTGCTGTTCTGCGTGACGTTGATCCTCGTCGTCATCGGACTGGCAATGGTCTTCAGCGCCTCGGCCGTGATGGCCAAAGAGCGCTTCGGCTCGCCGTACAGCTTTGTCATTCGCCAGGCCATCTGGGCTGTGGTGGGTCTCACTGCCATGACGCTCCTCATGCAAATCGACTACCGCAAATACAATCGCCCAAATGTTGTATTTCCCGTGGTCGCCGTCACCGTCATCTCTCTGCTGGCCGCATTCCTCATGCGCGACTCGCACAACACGCATCGCTGGATTCGCTTCAGCATTTTGTCATTTCAGCCGTCGGAGCTGGCTAAGCCTGCGCTGGTGCTCTTCCTGGCGTGGTTTCTGCAGAACAGGATGCAGACGATCGACGACTGGCGCGGCACCATTCTTCCGGCAGCCTTGCCGAGCCTCGTCTTTATTGTCTTGATTCTGAAAGAGCCGGACCTCGGTACGGCACTGGTCTGCGCGGGTGTTACCGCGCTCATGCTTTATCTCGCAGGGATGGAGATGAAGTATCTCGGCTATGCGGCGCTGGCTTCCATACCTGTGCTGTACCTCATGCTCTTCCGCGTAAAGTGGCGTCGCGACCGCCTGCTGGCATTTGTGAATCCTGAGTCTGACCCATTGGGCAAGGGCTTTCACATTATTCAATCGCTCATCGCTGTGGGAACCGGCGGCCTGCGCGGTCTGGGCTACATGGAGGGACGGCAAAAGCTCTTCTACCTGCCTGAGCCGCACACGGACTACATCTTCGCAAATATTTCCGAAGAGCTTGGCCTGCTGGGCGCGCTGGTCGTTGTCGGGCTTTTCATCGTCCTCGGCTATCGCGGTATTCGCGCGGGCATTCTCTCCAAAGATCCGTTTGCGCGCTTTCTCGCTTTCGGGATCACGGCGACCATTCTGATTCAGGCGTTCTTTAATATCAGCGTCGTGCTCGCGCTGGTGCCGACAAAGGGCATCACCCTCCCGTTCATCTCCTATGGCGGAACGTCGCTCTTCATCATGCTCGCTTTGATTGGCGTGCTGCTCAACATCACGAGGGAGATCGAGTAACTGCGTGCGTGTGTTGATTGCGGGTGGCGGCACGGGCGGCCACATCATGCCGGCTCTGGCCATTGCTGATGCGCTGACAAAACAGGATCAGGCGGAACTTCTCTTTGTTGGTACGGCGCGCGGGCTTGAATCGCGGCTCGTTCCGCAGGCCGGGCATCGGCTCGAACTCATCACGGTAGGCCAGCTCAAGAATGTCAGCCTGGTTACGCGCCTGCACACGCTGTTCGATCTGCCGATAAGCGTGCTTCACTGCCGGGGGCTGCTGAAGGAGTTCCATCCCGACGTGGTGATCGGTGTCGGCGGCTATGCTTCCGGTCCGGCGATGATCGCCGCGATTCTGGCGCGCATTCCTACGCTGGCCGTTGAGCCCAACGCCTTTCCAGGATTGGCGAATCGGCTGGTGGGCAAACATGTCTCTGCGGCAGCTGTGAACTTCGAGCCTGCGCTCAAATATTTCCGCAATGCGCAGGTGACTGGAATTCCCGTGCGCGCCGAGTTCTTTCATCTGCAATTGCGTCCAGAGAACGTGCCGCCGCATCTGCTTATCTTTGGCGGCAGCCAGGGCGCTCGCATACTGAACCGCACGATGCCACTCATCGCCGCCCGTCTGCTCGAAGCGGTTCCTGGGCTGACGATTCTCCATCAGTCAGGGGCGCATCACGCCGAGGAGACGCAAACAGCCTACGCTGCAAGCGGTGCCGATCCGGCGCGCTGGCAGGTGCATGCTTTTCTCGACGATATGGCCCGGCGCTTTGAGGCTGCCGACCTCGTGCTCTCGCGCAGTGGCGCAAGCACCGTTGCCGAAGAGATGGCGGCAGGCAAACCGGCGCTGCTGGTTCCATTTCCCGGCGCTGCCGATGACCATCAGCGGAAAAATGCTGAAGTAATGGCGAAGGTCGGCGCGGCGAGCCTGCTCATCGAGTCCGAGATGACAGCTGAGCGTTTGCTCGAATCTCTCAGCGCGATGTTAGGAAATCGTGCCGAGTTGCAGGCGATGGGCGAACGGGCGCGAGCTTTGGCGCATCCCGATGCCGCCACGCAAATCGCTGATATGGTTAGAAAATTGAGCCGCTAAAGTGTTTTTTGGGTCCAGGCAGAGTTGTCGTGACGACTGGCAGGAGGAATCATCTAAGGTAGCGCTGTGAGACGGATAGAAAAGCAAAAAGGCCCGTCTGCTAGACGGGCCTTTGCTTTTTGCGATGCAATTACCGGTGTCCACCGCCGCCGCCGTGGCCGCCACCACCACCATGGAAGCCGCCTCCACCGCTGAATCCGCCGCCGTGGAACCCTCCACCGCCGCTGTAGCCGTGGAATCCACCGCCACCACTGAATCCTCCGCCACGATAGCCGGAAAAGGACCCGGTGCTGCCGCGGAATCCGGAGGAGCCTCCACCGCTAAATCCACGGGCTCCGTTATAGCCCTGGAAGCCGGTGCTTCCGCGAAACCCGGAGGAACCGTTATATCCGCTACGGAATCCCGAACTGCCGTTATAGGTGCTGCGATAGCCGCTGGTGCCCATGCCGCGGTTGCCACTGTTCAGTGTGCCACTGCCGCGAAATCCATTGTTGGCGCCGCGGTTAAAGCTATTACCGCGGTTAAAGCCATTTGATACACCTCGGTTCCATCCAATACCTCGGTTCCATCCGCCACCCCATCCCGGGCCACGGAATGCGCGCGGGCCCCATCCCCATCCACCCCAAGGATGGCCCCATCCCCAGCCCCAGGGACGTCCCCACCAACCGCCAAACCATGGGCCTGCGCCGATGAAGACGCCGCCGGAGAACCAGTCTGGACCCCAGAATCCAACAGGAGCGCAAGAGTAAGGGAAAAACGGGAAATATCCCCAGGCACACACCGGCGGTCCTGCGACGACGACCGGCGCGGGAAAGCCAACCACCGGACCAATGCCGATGCCGACAGCGACCTGGCTATGAGCAAATGCCGCAGGAATCGTAAGAACCATGAGCAAAGCAAGTGAACGCAAAATGCGCAATGTAAACCTCCCCGTCTGAAGCTGTCGTCCAGCGTTCAGGATCGACCAGCTGACGTGGCCTCCGGCATCTGTGAATTTGGAAGCCTCACTATTTGAAACACCGAGCAGGGGAAAAGTTGCGGGAAGCATAGAGGTTAGACAATTTTGATTGATTCGACAAGGCCTACCTTTTTCTGTGCATGCCCGTCAAAAAAATGCATCTTGTCCAAAAAAGTGGGAATTGCTCTAACCTCTTGCATCTTCAGGCAATTTTCGCGTCTTCAGCCACGAAATTATGGCATAACAGCGGCGCGTTGCATGAGAATGGCATTTTTGCGCGCTTCCACAGCCGCCACATCCTGGTTGGCCGCTGGTTGAAGCTGCGGGCCCTCGTAGCGTTGGTAGGAGGCAGCCATTTGATCCTGATTATTCTTTCCGCCCAACGTAACAAATTCAATGGATTGAATCGGGCCGGGAATTCTGGCTCCGAACCAGTGCGGATCTTCGCGCTGCGACCAGGTTACGAGCGACAGCACAGAGCCATCGGGATAGGCCGCATGATTGCCTGAACGTACGCTCTCGACGGCAAGATCGTTACCGTAAAGAGCCGACATGGTTTGGTGAGGTGGATCGATGCCGGTCGCGATGATCTTCCACTGGAAGGGGTTGAAGGGCAATCTGGCGGCAGCGATCGTCGCCGATTCATTGAAGAGGTCCGTGTCCGCCGGGCTGCGATGCGAGCATCCGGGAAGTGCGATCAGAATCAACGCCGCCCCCAGGCTATAGATAATTTTCATGGCTCACCGCTCCGCCCGAATAGGCATCGTGTAGACAAAATCGTTGTCGCGCACAGGCAGATGGCAGCCCACACACTCACTCGTGAATGCAGCGTCCTTGCCGTAGGGCTTCAGGTCGGTGCCTCGCCAGCGGCCCCATCCCCACCCGGCGGTCGATGCATATTTGGTCTTGTCCTTGACCATGAATTCGACCTGGATAAAGCGTCCCGGACGAACTGCGCCCTGATCGTCCGCAAGCTGCTCCCATGCGACTTTCGCGAAGGCTGCGCCGTCGGGCCAGGGCCGAATCTGCTTCGTCTCGATGGCGTGAATGGCGATGTCGTTTCCAAGAATGGCGCGCATGGTGTGGTTATCGCCGCGGTCGGTTACGCTGACGGTCTTCCAGTTTTTGTAATCCGGAAAGAAAGCAAGCCCGTTGAGTGTGGGCTGCACCGCAGGCGCGGGACCAGTCGATGCGGTCCAGATGTGGAACTGCGCGTCGCTGGACGCAGTCTGTTCGGTCGTCGCTGCGGGAGCCTGACGAAATGGATCAAGGTAGTTTTTGAGAATGGCCAGTTGCTCTGGCGTAACAGTGGAGTCTGGATGAACCTGCCGGTATCTGGGCAGAGGCATCGCTCCCAGTTGAATCTGGTTGACGGCCTCGAACAATGTTGCCCTCTGGGCCGCGGGCGGAAGTTTGCCGATTTCAGAGAAATTAAGATGAGAGCGAGCGGTTTTTACATCATAGGCGACGAGCCAGTACGCGGGTACGATCCGATCGAACCACGGCAGAGCCGTTTCGTTCGAGTGACAGTTGTAACAGGAGTTCCTGAGTATCTGATGCACCTCAGGGGGCACCTGAATTTCAGCGGTTACCGGCGGATTGTTCAGTGTCGGTCGGATAAACTGGATGCCCAAAATGACAAGACCACCGATGATTGCGATCTTCATCAGGAATTTCATGTGCTGTATAGATCATGAGTGCCTTGCGAAAGTTCCATTTAAAACGTCATTTTTTTGATCCTCGAGATTTTCTGCAGCAGGTCAGTTCGAAATCGATACACGGCCGGAGGGCTTTTGTTTTGTGCCTTGAAGCAAGCTCATGGAAGTGCTTCAATTCCCGTGAGGCCAGGAGATGATCCGAATAAATTATTTCGCGATAGCTCTTCTAGTTGTCGTGGCGTTCATAGCGAGCTCCATATGGTATAGCCCGCTGATGTTCGGCCGGGAGTTTACGGAACTGAGCGGCGTCAGCGCCAGCGCCCATCCGAATTGGCTGAAAATAGTATGCGAACTCATTCGTACTTTCGTTCTTGCCTATGTGATTACGCGTCTCGTATTACTACTTAACGTAGCGAACTCAAAGGACGCGCTGCGCCTGGGAATCTGGTTGTGGATTGGATTTCCGGTCATCCTGCTTACGGGCTCAATACTGTGGCAAAATGTTCCGTGGATGCTGGCTGCAATCCACGCCGGTGACTGGCTGATAAAGATTCTCTTGTTTACGGGTACAGTTGGCTGGTGGGGCAAGGGTCGGCGCGGCCATGCACGTGTCCAGACTGCGGATTCAAACTGACGCATTCCCCGGATTCCTGTAGAGGGACGCGAAACATTCTGGGCACAGCGGGTCTGATTGGAGGGACAAGATGGCACTGCAGGACGTCAGCAGCAGATTCAAGTTTCGCAGCTGGACCCAGGGCGACTATTCCTATAAGCAGGCCGAGGGCGAACTAGGCGTCCCTGGACAGGTAATGAAGCATCGGGATGAGGATGCGCAGGATGAGTTGAGCGCTGACTCCGGCGAACATGCCGGCCATCTTGTCGCGATCCAGTTTGGCGCGCCCGGTGGCATCGAAAACATGGGCCTCCAGAATCCCAACATGAATACCTATGCGCCACGGCGTTTACAGGAGGCGTTGCGCGGCAACGGTGCTTCATACTACAAGCTGGAACTGGACTGGAAGAAAAAGCTGAAGGCCGGCTACCGCATCTCTGTCGTCATCCGGGATAAGTACCATCTCGGCGAGAATCGCCCCTTTGTGCGCTGGGTGCAATGGGTGGAGACCACTCCCACGGGTAAGCAGGAAGCTGCGCAAACCCTGGACTTCGGCAACTTCAGCTCGCCGCAATTACGCGATAAGAGTGGCCAGAAGCCAGGTCCAGTTACAAACCACGGCAAGGGCGCAACTGTCATTCCCTTGTTCGGCCTCCGGCGCTGACCTGCAATTAAAATCTCCCCTGTAGACAAGACACTGGAGGAAATGTATGCCCGCTCCAATTCCCGGTATCCACCACATTACTGCCATTGCCAGCGATGCCCAGCAGAATGTCGACTTCTATGCCGGAGTTCTCGGTCTTCGCCTGGTCAAGCAGACGGTGAACTTCGACGATCCCGGCACCTATCATCTTTACTTTGGAGACGGCAAAGGGAACCCCGGTACGATCCTGACCTTCTTTCCCTGGAGCCATATTCAGCGTGGACGCCGCGGCACAGGACAGGCGACTGCGGTCGCATTTTCCGTACCTGCGGAATCGTTCGGCTTCTGGATCGAGCGTCTGACCCGTCACAGCGTGGAATATGACAAGCCGCAGCGGCGTTTCGATGAGCCGGTGCTGTCGTTCCGCGACTGGGATGGACTGGCATTGGAGTTAGTCGGCGTGACGGGTGCTGAGAATAAGCCTGCATGGGAGGCCAATGGCGTCTCTGCGAAAGAGGCCATTCGCGGCTTTCACACGGTCACTCTTTGCGAAGACGGCATGGAGCGCACTGCTGAGCTTTTGACCAACACCATGGGCGCGAAGAAGGCGAAGGAAGACGGGTCCTATTTCCGTTTTACGTTCGGCGAAGGAACAGACGCTTCCAACGTCGATTTACATTGCACGCCTGAATTTCTGGCTGGCGTGGTGGCTGCCGGAAGCGTGCATCACGTCGCCTGGCGCGTGCCGACGGATGCCGCGCAGGTCGAGTGGCAGACGAAGGTGCGCGAGGCAGGACTGAATGTAACGCCGGTGCTCGACCGGCAATATTTCAAATCCATCTATTTTCGTGAGCCGGGTGGCGTGCTCTTTGAGATTGCTACCGATCTGCCAGGCTTCGCGCGGGACGAACCCGAAAACGCTTTAGGACAGGTGCTTAAGCTGCCACCCTGGCTTGAGAAACACCGTGCGGAAATCGAAGGCGAGCTACCGAAGCTGCACCACCCGAATCTTGTCGGAGACAGAGAGTGATGAGCGCGCTCGAGTCATTTATCTGAGTAAAGCGGAGGAGAAGAATCCATGGAAGGTGTGGCGCCACGATTCTATGAGCTTTCAGGCACAGCCTCCTTCAAATCGACCGCGCTAAGTCGCAAACCGTAGCGGTTTAGACACTCCTACATGGATTCGTCCTTCTTCCGGTCGCAAGAATGACCGATCGTCAAGCGATTTTAGTGAAACAGTGAAAGATCAATCGCATCTCCCATCGCTTTGTATCCAGCATCCTTCGGGTGAAGATTGTCTCCGGAGTCGTAGGCAGGCAGAAAGCTTTCAGGATGGGCCGGATCCTGTGTGATCTTGTCGAAATCAATCACACCGTCAAAGACGCCGCTCGTCCTGATCCATTGGTTATATGCCTGGCGAACCTGCTCGCCGGCGGCTGACGAATAGCCGGTGTGCATATATGGCGTAAGTGTCGCGCCGAAGACCTTGATGCCGTGCTGATGCGCTCGTGTTACCAGCTGTGAAAGGCCAAAGATCAAGTCGTCGGCCGTGATGTTGTCTCCTTGCTCGTGCGGGTCGGCCAGACGGCCAATGTCGTTGATGCCCTCAACGATGATGAGATATTTCACGCCGCTCTGTGCGATCACATCGCGATCAAAGCGGGCGAGTGCGCTAGGGCCGTAGCCATCATGCAGAAGACGATTACCGCCAATGCCCTGATTGAGAACGCCGATATGGGAGGTCCGTTTGTCGGCCTGCAGGCGAGCGGCCAGCACATCGGGCCAGCGTCGGTTGGCGTTGGGCGTCGAAAGGGCACCGTCGGTAATTGAGTCGCCAAGAGTCACAATCGCCGCTGCGTGATCGGAAGCGTTCGTGCTGACATCGATCCCCTTCACAAAGCACCACGAAGTGATTGGGCTGGAGTTGTCTGCCGTGGGAGCGGCGGCGGCATTGCCTCTCAGCACGTAATTTGTGGAGTGCCCGGCTGTATGGCAGCTGGTATTTTTGACCTGCTGCTCAGGCAGATATACGCTTACCACCAGATCGGTGAGCGGCTCAGCCTTCATCGTGACCGGATCACTGACTACAAAGGCTCCTGCGGGAATCTCGACAGTTGGCCGTCCGTTGAAAGTGAGCGGATGATCAGAGTCAGTCTGGACCGATCCGCCGCCTGCGCTGACGGCGATGTTTGCCGCGCCCACCACGAGCGGCTCGGTGCCGAATTCATTGGTCAGCTGGATACGGACGGCGCTGCCGCCCAGGCTGATATGCATGATGTTGCGGTAAGTAGAGTTGCCGGGCCCGGGCTGCCCCGAATTTACGACTGAACCCACAGGCGACGCTGACCACGTCCCAACCCAGTTAGAGCCCGGCTCTTGAGCAAATGCCGCGAGGCCGCCCAACCCCATAAGTGCCAACGCAAGAATTCTGCTTCGCATCTTCCCCTTCAGACAGGAATGTATTTGTGGATCTGGATGAGTGTAAGACGTTCTTGCTGACGAATGTACCGCAAGGGCCGCAAAAAGAGAGTTGACAGCTCCTATTAAAACGTTTGAAGCTTACGGAACATAGACTTTCCAAGATTCTCCGGAGTGAACGGCTTGCAACGAACGATTTTCGCCGCCTTTGTCGCATGCACTATGGCTGCTGCCTGCGCCCAGACCATCCATGTCAGTATTGCGCCCACCGACAAGACCAACACCTTTGTGCCGACGCAGACGCTGGGCGCGGGCGTCGATCGCATTCCGCGCGAGGCCTTCGAGAAAGACTTCGTTCCGGAGACTCTGGCAACGACACTCTCGTCCGGCTGGCAGACGGTCACCTATCGGCAGAATACGGAGCTGGCAGTGCAGGCATGGCACTGGAACCCCAAGGGCACATGGAGCGACCCGGAAGGCAAGGGATACTTCACCGGATCCACCGAACTGGGTGAGCCGATTCGCCACTCATACGGTTACGTATTGCCGCATCGCGGAGTCACCCGCAACGACGGGACTGGCAACACGGGATTCTCACGGTTGACGGACGGAGATCCTGAGACGTATTGGAAGAGCAACCCCTATCTGACGCAGCGCTTTACGGGAGAAGATGACTCACTCCATCCGCAGTGGGTAATCATCGACCTCAGCGCCAATCAGCTCGTCGATACGATCCGCATCGACTGGGCTGAGCCGTATGCGACGCATTATTCGGTTCAATACTGGACGGGAGAAGACCCGATTCACGCGCCGACGCGTGGCGTCTGGCAGACCTTCGCTCCAGCCGAAATCATAGACGGGAAGGGCGGTCCGGCGACGATCCATCTTGCGTCGGCTCCCATATCGCTGCGCTTCATCCGCATTCTTATGACCGCGTCGTCGAACACCTGCGATACGCATGGATCTTCCGATCCACGTAACTGTGTGGGTTACGCCATCCGCGAGCTTTCGCTCGGGACAACTTCGGCGGATGGACAATTCCACGATCTTATTCGCCATACGCCGGACCAGGAGCAGACGGCGACCATCTCTTCCTCGGTCGATCCGTGGCACGACCCTTCGAATCTTGAGAGCACCTTTGAATCGCAGGCGGGTTTTGATTTTTTCTATAACAGCGGTGTGACGCGGGGCCTGCCGGCGATGATTCCGGTGGCGATGCTGTATGACACGCCGGAAAACGCTGCGGCTGAGATCAGCTACATCGAGAAGCGCAAATATCCGATTTCGTATGTGGAAATGGGGGAAGAGTCCGATGGCCAATACATGCTGCCTGAGGATTATGCGGCGCTCTATTTGCAATGGGCCACGGCGCTGCATCGCGTCGATCCAAATCTCAAGCTGGGCGGTCCGGCATTTCAGGGCGTGAACAAAGATATCGATGTATGGCCCGATGCTCAGGGTCGCACGTCATGGCTTGGACGCTTTCTTGATTACCTGCGCAAGCATCAACGCATGAACGATTTGTCTTTCTTCTCGTTCGAGCACTATCCGTATGACCCCTGCAAGATCAGCTGGAGCAGCCTTTACGATGAGCCGACGCTTGTGAGTCACATCATGCAGGTGTGGCGTGATGACGGCCTTCCAGCTAATGTGCCGATGTTCATTACGGAGTCGAACTTGTCGTCATCGACCAGCGAGACATACATGGACATCTTCAGCGGCGTCTGGCTCGCCGATTACATCGGCACATTCCTTACTTCGGGCGGAAACGGTGTCTATTACTTTCACTATCTTCCGCTGCAACTGGAGCGCGGCTGCAACGATTCCGCCGGCACCTTCGGCATGTTTACGGTCGATGCCGATTATAAAATCAAGCAGCGTCTAGCGCAGTTCTTTGCCAGCCAGATGATCACTCAACAATGGGTGCAGCCCGGAGATGGGGAACATCATGTCTACCCCGCCACCAGTGTCGTGGACGATGGCGCGGGCCATTCGCTGGTGACGACGTATGCTCTACAGCGTCCCGATGGCGAGTGGGCGCTGATGATCGTAAACCGCGACCAGTTCAACCACCATGCGGTGCAGATCGCCTTTGATGAAGGAGCATCCAAAGCAGCGAGCCACTTCACTGGTACAGTCCATGTTGCGCATTTCGGGCGCGATCAGTATGCGTGGCATCCCCGCACCAAGGATTTCACGGCGCATCGTCCCGAAAAAGACGACACGCCTGCGGCGATCTTTGGCCCCGGAAAGGCCGATCCGGATGGACCGATCGTTGAATCGGAGCAGCCGGTGACTGCGGATACGCAGTTCGATCTTCCTGCCGCATCCATCACGGTGATTCGCGGCAAGATCGCAAAACGCTGACGCGAAAGACCATGTAGACACTCACACAAGCTGCCACTCCAGGCAGCTTGTGCCGTTTCAGGAGCGGCTGTCGAGACCATTAAAATAAAAATGAGGAACCCAACTGCCAGATGAAATTGAAATTGCCCAAAGGATCATTCAAGGCCTATCTGTTCGACTGCGACGGCACAATCGCCGACTCGATGCCGCTTCATTATGTTGCATGGAAGAAGACGCTTGGCGAATGGAATTGCGAATTCGAGGAGAAGCTTTTCTATGCCTGGGGTGGCATGCCCGTGTTTGAGATTATCTCTACTCTGAACGAACGGAATGGGCTGAAGATGCCGGTAGAGGTTGTGGCAACGCGTAAGGAGTCGCTCTATTTCGAGATTCTTCCGCAACTTACCGTAGTGCCTGAAGTCCTCGAACATATCGAAGACCAGCACGGAAAGATTCCATTTGCTGTTGTTTCCGGTAGCACACGGGAGTCTGTCATCGCCTCTCTGACTGCGCTGAACCTGCTTGACCGTTTCGACACGCTGGTATGCGCGGGAGATTACGAGAAGAGCAAGCCCGATCCGGAAGCATTCCTGATGGCAGCCGAAAGACTCGGGGTTGCGCCGGAAGACTGCCTGGTGTTTGAAGACACCGAGATGGGCATTCAGGCGGCAACCGCTGGTGGTATGGCCTCGGTGCGCGTTCCCGCGCCCTGGGAGAGGGCTGTTAAGGCCTGATGCGCGTCATTGCCCGTCTTCTCTACTGTTTTGCAGGAACCCTGGCCGTTGCTGTTGCTCTTCAATCCGCCGATTGCGTGGCTGCTCCGGTGAGCGGTTACAAGGTCATTGCTAAGTACCCGCATTCTACCGAGAGCTATACCGAAGGCTTCTTTTATCGAGATGGCGTCTTTTACGAGGGAACAGGACTCAAGGGCCACTCGGCGGTGTTGGCCATCCAGCCTGAAACTGGCAAGCCAATTCAGAGACTCGACCTGCCGTCCCAATATTTTGGAGAAGGAATCGTCGATTGGGGGCCGGACATTTATGAATGGACGTGGCAGTCGCACCTCTGTTTCGTTTATGACCGCTTCAGTTTGCGGCTCGTAAAGCAGTTCACCTACACCGGCGAGGGTTGGGGCATGACGCGCACCGCAAAGGAAATCATCACCAGCGATGGTACCGCGATCCTGCGATTTCGCGATCCCGCTACGTTCAAAGAGACTCGCCACATTGTCGTGAAGGACGGCGCAAAGACCATCGATCAACTCAACGAGCTTGAGTTCGTCAAAGGAGAGATCTATGCGAACATCTGGCACTCAGACCGCATCGCGCGCATTTCGCCGCGTGATGGACATGTGATCGGATGGATCGACCTGAGCGGCTTGCTGCCCGAGGCGCAGAAGGCGAATGACGAGTCCGTACTGAACGGCATTGCCTACGACGCGCAGCATGACCGGCTCTTCGTCACCGGAAAGCAGTGGCCGACCATCTTTGAGATCAAAATCGTCAACCCTTCGGGACGTCCATCGAAAGTTCAATAGCTGTGTGTCAGTCTGCGCGAGTGATCAAGGCCGTCGGATGCCTCGGCTGATAGAGGCCGATGTCTCCTCCGCCGGGAAGCCGGATTTTAACGATCGAGCCCCATCTGGCTTCCTGCACCTCTGAACATTGAACGGCCTTTTCCGCGAGCGCCGAAATCTCCGCCCTGAGATCGCTGCACATGAAGTAGAGTTCGGGTTGGTCATTCTCTTCAGCGGGGTGCACCGCCACCTCCGCCGGAGGCAGCGCAAAGATCAGCCATCCGTGGCCGGCGTCTACGGATGAAAATCCCAGAACGTCGCGCAGAAAGGCGCGGTCAGCCGCGGCGTCCCTGCTGTATAGGATCACGTGCGCACCAAAGATCATCGTCGTTCCCCTTTCTCCTCTGCTCGTTTCCACAAGGAAACGACCTTCGTAAGCGAATGCCTCGCACCGGACGATTCCATACTTTACTCCCGTCCCGATGAAAACCTGCTCCAGACGGAAAATGAAGGCAGTGTCTCAGTTTGAATTTCCGCTCACGACTCCTTGCGGATGTTCCTTCAGTCGTCGCCAATCGAACGAATGACCCGCGCCGGATTTCCTCCGACAAGCGTATTCGGGGAAACGTCCTTGGTGACTATTGAACCCGCAGCCACAACGGAGTTTTCGCCTATCGTCACCCCGCCGACAATCGTTGCGCCAGCTGCGATCCAGACGTTTCTCTCAATCACGATGGGCTTTCCGATTGTGGCCGCGCGGCGCTGCGAGGGTTCAAGGGAATGGCCCGTCGTGATGATGCTCACATTCGGCCCGATCATCACATCGTCCGCGATGTCGAGCCCGCCAAGGTCATAGAAAGTGCAGTTCTGATTTACGAAGACATTATGCCCGACGCGGATTTCGTTCCCGCCGGCGGTGTAGAACGGCGGGATCAGTAAAAAGCTCTCGTCTACCTTTTTACCAATGAGTTCGCTGAACAAGGCCCGAATTTCGTCCGCATCGTTGAACGTCAAACGGTTAAGTTTGGCGGTGATCGCCATCGCTCGTTTGACGTTTGCCAACATGGCCGCTGATTCGGGCGTCCTGCGGTAAATTATCTTGGTGCGGTCCTGATTCGACATTCGTTATTTTCCTCGGGCTACAGTTGAGTGTGCGTATCGGCGTACGAGGGCAGCACCGAGATTCGTTGAGTATAGCCACAAAGCGGAAGGGCCAGAATCCACCCAATCCCGAAATTCAAACTGAGACACTCCCAAAAATGAGAGGACCAGCGACAAACCTCTATCGGAAGTGCTACGATCACAGGTTTTCGCTCGATCCATCTTTTGCATCGGAGTTATATATGAGTCTTCAGGCCGCAGAGCAGGACGTTTCTACCTATCCCTTCAAACTCACCGACGAGCAGGAGCATCTGCGCAAGGAGATTCGCGACTTTGCCCAGCGCGAGATTCTGCCTAATGTCATGCGCTGGGACGAGGCCAGTGAATTTCCCGCGGACGTCGTCAGGCAAATGGGCCAGATGGGGTTGATGGGCATCATCTTTCCTGCGGAATACGGTGGCGCAGGACTGGGCTACGTCGATTACATGACGGCTATCGAAGAGCTGTCGGCTGTGGATGGTTCAATCGGCATCATCGTGGCGGCGCATAATTCGCTGTGCTCGAACCACATCTTTCTAGCCGGGAATGAAGAGCAGCGGCGCAAATATATTCCGAAGCTGGCCAGTGGCGAATGGCTGGGTGCATGGGGGCTGACCGAGCCCAATTCAGGATCTGACGCAGCCGGTGCAAAGACGACAGCTGTTCGTAAGGGCGATACGTGGGTGCTGAACGGCAACAAGACGTTCATCACCAATGGACACTACGCCGATGTTGCAGTGGTGATTGCGGTCACGGACAAGACGCAGGGTACGCACGGACTCTCGGCGTTCGTCGTCGAGAAGGGCACGCCGGGCTTTCGTCCGGGCAAAAAAGAAAACAAGCTCGGGCTGCGCGCGAGCGACACCTCGGAGCTGATCTTCGAGGACTGTGAGATTCCGGCGGAAAATCTGCTGGGCAATCTGGGCGAAGGTTTTGTCGATTCCATGCGCGTACTCGATGGCGGACGCATTTCGATTGCGGCATTGTCGCTCGGCATTGCTCGGGGCGCATTAGAAGCAAGCCTGCACTATGTAAAAGAGCGCAGGCAGTTCGGCAAGGCCATCGCGGAATTCCAGGGTGTGCAGTGGAAGCTGGCCGACATGGCAACGGAGCTGGATGCGGCGCGGTTGCTCACACTGCGTGCGGCTGTGCTCAAAGACTCCGGTTTGCGGGTAACACGCGAATCGTCGATGGCGAAGCTGTATGCGAGCGAAGTAGCGGTGCGCATCTGCGATGAAGCTGTGCAACTGCATGGCGGTTATGGCTTTATCAAAGATTATCCGGCCGAGAAGTTTTATCGCGACGTAAAGCTATGCACCATTGGCGAAGGCACGAGCGAAATTCAGCGCATGGTGATCGCACGCGAAATTCTGAAGGTGATGCCGTCGCGCGGATAGCTGCACATGGCATTCGTTTTATGATTGCTTGCGTAAATGAGCAGAACTTCTTCGATCCCAGAACCGGATGTGATGCAGCTGGTCGAGCGTGTATGCGCTGGCGATGTCCGCGCGCTGGCACGCGCGATTTCGCTCGTGGAAAATGATTCACCGCTGGCTGCTGAGCTTCTGGCGGCCTGCTTTCCACACAGCGGGCGAGCGCTGCGCATTGGTGTGACGGGTTCTCCGGGCGCGGGCAAGAGCACGATCGTCGATAAGCTGGCACGGCACTATCGTGCCAATGACGTGAGTATCGGCGTGATTGCCGTCGATCCTACGAGCCCTTTCACCGGCGGCGCGATCCTCGGCGACCGCATCCGCATGCATGAAAATCTTAATGATCCAGGGTTCTATGTGCGGAGCATGGCCACGCGCGGCTCGTTGGGTGGCTTGTCGAGGACTACTGCTGATGCGGCATCCGTGATTGAAGCCAGCGGAAAAGATGTGGTTTTAATCGAGACCGTCGGTGTCGGACAGGACGAGATCGACATTGTGCGGCTGTCAGACATAACGATTGTTGTGCTGGTCCCGGGCATGGGCGACGATGTACAGAGCCTCAAGGCCGGCATCATGGAAATCGCCGATCTGTTTGTTGTGAATAAAGCCGACCGTGAAGGCGCCGACCGCGTCGAGAAGGAAGTCCGTGCCATGCAGTCGCTGGCAAGCAGCCATGCTAGCTGGGTGCCTCCAGTGGTCAAAACCGTTGCTTCTACCGGAGAGGGAATCGACGAGCTGACCGAAACCATCGAGCAGATGAAACAATGGCTCTATGCGGATGGGCGGCTGGAAGCACGCCGCAAAGTGTACTGGCGCGAGCGCATCACAGAGATGATGCGGCACGGGTTGATGCGCCAGGTGCGCGAACATGGACTGAGCGATGCGGAACTGGAAAAGCACGCCGCACTCGTGGCCGGCAGGCAGGAAAATCCTTACACGCTTGTGCCCGAGCTGGTGGCACGCGTGTTCAAGTCATGAGGCGGGTGTATGACGAAGATTGATCATCTAGGAATCGCGGTAAAAAGTATCGCGGCGACGCGAGGCTTTTACGAGTCGCTCGGCCTGCGCGTCGTGCAGCAGGAGACTATCGAACACGAGAAAGTGCGTGTGGCGATGATCCCCGTCAATGAGAGCCGCATTGAGCTGCTGGAGCCAACGATGGACGATTCGCCCGTGGGAAAATTTCTCGCAAAGCGCGGAGAAGGGCTGCACCACGTCGCGCTGCACGTGGATGACATCTCGTCTACCCTCGAAGAATTGAAGGCAAAAGGCGCGCGGCTCATTTCGGATGAAATACAGATCGGCGCAGGCGGGCATCTTTATTTCTTCGTGCATCCGGCGAGCGCTGGAGGAGTGTTGCTTGAAATCTGTCAGGACCCGATTGCGGAAGTATAAATGCTGCTAGGAATCGACACATGCGGAAGCACGGGAACCATCGCTCTTGCGCAGCGCGAGGATAAGCGGATCACGGTTATTGGAACGGCAGAGCTTGCAGCGAAGACCTATGCCGCGCTGCTGGTGCCGAGACTGCAGGAATTGCTTGAGACGCAGCATGTCAGTTTGCGACAGATCGAAGCCATCGTCATCGTCAATGGTCCGGGCAGCTTTACCGGCGTGCGTGTGGGCCTGAGCGCCGCAAAAGGTTTGGCGGAAGCGCTGGGCACTCCTGTCATTGCCGTTTCGAGACTCAGAATGCTGGCGCAAAAAGCGGAAACCACTTACGCTGCGCTCGATGCTGGCCGTGGCGAGTTTTATTTCGGAGACTACACAGGCGGCTATAACGAAGCGCTGGTGTCGGCAGGGGAACTCCTCGCTGCCGCTCCGATTTCTGCAGTGGCGATATGTGAAGAGAAGGCGGCGGCTGCTTTTCCTGAAGCGCCATCGGTCGCTCAGCCCACAGCAACGGATGCCCTCGCGCTTGCATTACCAAGATTGCTGGCCGGCGACTTCGACGATCTGGCTTCGCTCGACGGCAATTATCTGCGCCGGTCGGATGCGGAGCTTTTCGCAAAACCGAAGCCTGGCGCACTCGCTGTGGAGACGCGGAACGCATGAGCTGGGCGATTCGCCGCATGGTGGCAGGCGATCTCGACGCTGTGCTCACACTCGAACAGAAAATTCCCGAAGCCCCGCACTGGAATCGCCAGGAATACGAGCGTTGCCTTACCTCGGATGAGACTGCAAGTCTGCGGCGTGTCGGCTTTGTCGCCGAAGTCGATGTGTACATTGTCGGGTTCTCGATCGGAAAGCTGGTAGCCGGTGTCTGCGAGCTGGAATCGGTTGCCGTCGCTACCGACGCACGCGGTCAGGGCATCGGCACCGCGCTTTTATCTGCTGTCACCGCCTGGGCAGAATCCAGTGGCGCCTATCGCTTTGAGCTCGAGGTTCGGGCTTCAAATACAAGAGCCATTGAACTTTATGAGCGTGCAGGTATCCGCCGGGAGGGCCAGAGGGCGGGCTATTATCACTCCCCGGACGACGATGCTCTGTTGATGGGCGCATCTTTACCATCTGGTGGAAAACTTGCGTGAAAAACGCATTGCCAGTGGGCCTCCCGAGTGCTAGTTTGATCGTCTGAGAGAATTAGGAGGTGTGTTCAATGGATATGGAAACGTTCGGTTCACCGAATAGTGAGGTCATCCGGCGTCTGGAAGAACAGCATCGGCACTATTCGGAGAAACTGGAAAACCTGGTCCAAAAACCCTACCTGTCAGCAGAGGAAGAAATCGAAGAAGTCCGGCTGAAAAAACTCAAATTATCTGTAAAAGATCAGATGACAGCGCTGCGGAACAACGGCGTTCTGCATCCAGTGGCCTGACGCTGGCCCCGCTTCCATGGCGTAGATCACTCGGCAGAGGGTGAAATGTGATCGTAGTCTGCCGTGTACGGCAGAAGAGTGGGTGCCTATCTATCCAAACAAGTTCGCGGCGAAAAACCTATAATGAGAGAATTATCTCTCATGGTTCGTGACGGTTACCTCTACGGATTGGCTTTTCTTGCGGTTGCAGTGGTCGTGCATCTGTTCACCGGCGGCTGGATTTGGACAATCATTCCGATCCTTCTCGCTGCCTTTTTTCTCTGGTTCTTTCGGGATCCACGCCGTGCTGTTCCGCAAGAGGAAGGTCTCGTGGTTTCCCCGGCAGACGGCAAATTGACTGCGATCGAGCGCGTGATGACGCCGGCGGGCGAGAGCATGCGTTTGAGCATCTTCCTCAACGTTTTTAACGTGCATGTGAACCGCTCGCCGATTACCGGCACCCTGCGCGAAGTCCGTTATCAAAAAGGAAAATTCTTGAACGCGATGAATCCGGACTCGGCTGAAAAGAATGAGCAGAATCTGGCGGTTGTCGCGAGCGATGACGGCTATGAAGTAGCGTTCAAACAGATTGCCGGGCTGCTGGCGCGGCGTATTGTCTTCCAACGCAAGACCGGTGATCGCCTGAAGCGCGGAGAACGCATTGGTATGATCAAATTCGGCTCGCGCGTCGATGTGCTGCTGCCTGGCCACGCAGAGATTCGCGTGAAAATAGGGGACAACGTCAAGGGCGGAGCTTCGGTGCTCGCGCATATGCCCGACTTTGCCGCAGCGCCTACATTGGCTGAACTGGAAGTGGAGTCGCTGGTTTGAAGGCGCAGGCCAAAGGGCGCCGGCGGGGAATGTATATCCTGCCGTCATTATTTACGGCAGGCAATATTGCGGCGGGCTATTTTGCTATCACGCAGAGTCTGCAGGGATCGGCACAGGAGCCTCATCACTTCGATTGGGCTGCGCTGGCCATCGGTTTTGCGATCCCGTTCGATGCGCTCGATGGCCGCATCGCCCGCATGACCAATACGACCAGTGAGTTCGGCAAAGAGCTCGATTCGCTGGCCGACGTTATTACGTTTGGAGTAGCGCCCAGTATTCTGGCCTTTACCTGGGGCTTTCGCATGCTGCCCGCCATGGCCGATCCTGTTCACCGGCAACAACTGGTGCAACTGGGTGCCTTTGTCAGCTTTATCTTTCTGCTTTGCGGGGCAAGCCGTCTGGCGCGCTTCAATATCAGCACAGACCCGGTGCCGAAAAATCCGGGCCGTCCTGGTAGAAAGTATTTTGTTGGGATGCCCATTCCAGCGGCCGCAGGCGTCATCGCGGCAGTCATTCACTTTTTCCGCGGCGTTCCTATTTCGATCAACTGGGTTGCCATTGTCTGGATGGCGCTCGTCGGGCTCATTGGATTTCTCATGGTCAGCACCTGGCGATTCTGGAGCGGCAAAGAGATTAATCTCTCTTATCGCCATCCTTTCCAATGGATGGTGCTGATCGGGCTGGTGCTCTACGCACTGGTTTTCTTTTCACAATATGTACTGATTCTTATGGCGCTGATGTACATGTTCTCCGGTATTCTGGCGCGGGTAGCATATTCGTGGCGGCGTGGCCGAAGACTTCTCCCATCTTCAACGAGTCCGACAAACTGATGCCTGATACATACAAGATTGCAATCGTAGGAGCCGCATCTCTGCGCGGCAAGGAACTGAATGATGCTCTCAGCGAGTCCTCCTTTGGCTCCGCTGATTTCCTGCTCATGGATGACGACACCGCGCTTGGTCAGCTCGAGTCCGTCGGCGATGAAGTGACCTTTATTCAACGTATCGAACCGAATTCGTTTGTCGGGGTAGATTTCGTATTCTTTGCCGGAAGTGAAGACGTAACGCGCAAGCACTGGCACAATGCGCAGAAGGCTGGGGCCAGCATCATCGACCTGAGCAACGCGCTCGAAAGCGAGCCAAAGATACTGGTTCGCGCTCCCTGGGTGCAGGACGAGATGCGCGAGAAAGTGAACGGTGGAGCGGCACGCTCTACCCCCGATCTGCGAACGCCGGCCGTTGTGCCCGCCCATCCTGTCGCCGTCGCTCTGGCGCTGCTTCTGCTTCGCGCGAAAAATGTTTCAGGCATACGTTCGGCTTCGGCGACCGTGCTCGAACCGGCTTCCGAGTATGGCCGCGCTTCGATGGATGAGCTGCATCAGCAGACGGTGAGCCTGCTGAGTTTCCAGTCTCTGCCGAAAGAGATGTACGACGCGCAGGTTGCTTTTAACCTGCTGCCGTCACTCGGCGAGTCGGCCAAGGTGCACCTTGGAGCAAGCGAGGCGCGCATCCGCCGTCACTATGCGGAGCTCTCGGCCAGCCATCTGCCCGAGTTGGCGATTCAGCTTTTGCATGCGCCGGTCTTTCACGGCTATGGAATTTCGCTGGCGCTTGAACTGGACGAGCCGGTGAGCCTCGAGCATCTGGAAGCCGCTCTGAATAGTGATCATCTCGACGTGGTGCTGGGCGACTCCGATCCGCCGAGCAACCTCAGCTCCGCCGGCCAGGAAGATGTTCTAGTGCGCGTGCGCACAGCCGACGGCAGCGAGCTGGCGACACGCCGTTTCTGGGTGTGGGCTGCGGTCGATAACCTCAAGCTGGCCGCCTTGAATGCACTGGCCTGCGCGCAGGAGCTGCGGCGTCTGCGGCCCCATGGCAAAGTGCAGTAAATTGTCGCGGGCAGATCGACGTTGAAGTCGGCCAGTCAGCCTTGATTTTTGGCTGATGCAGCAAATGCCGCATCGGGCGCCTATGAGGTTTTCTCATAGACGCCCAATGTCCGCCATGATTTCTGTTGCTCTCTCTATCGCATACCCGCTTCCGCCAAAATCGTCATTTCACAGCCCAGAAAGCAGGATCAGCTTTAACCCATGCGTCGACTGGATAGCTGATCTTCGGATTGAACTGAAAGACATTCGTTTGGTCCGACTCAATGCAGGACGCTGCCAAAGCTTCCATTTTTGTCATCTCGCCTTCACCCATAGCGGCTTCGAACTTCTTTGAGGCAACGAATGAGCGATCCGTTTCTGCCAGGGATTTCATAGGGGTGAATATAAGGAAGACCCCGCCGTTATCCACGCCATAAACGCTTTCGAACACCGCCCATCGTGCATCGGGAACAGCTTTTTCATAACCGCTGATGTACTTCTTGACCAAGGCCTCCCATTCTTTCGAGTGCCCCGGCCGGATCACTATGCGGGAGATTTCAAAGTAGCGCATCTGCGCGATACTCAGAGAACTCCGGAGGCTGAGGTCGTCCCGATAGACGACGACGCTCGTATCATATCCGCTCAGAAGTTCGCCATCCGCAATTGCGGCGCTGTCCAGTGCTGCTGAGAGGGTCGTGTTGGCCTGCGTCGCCAGATTGTCCTTTTCCCAAGCCTCAAATGAATCGTAGCCGACGAAGAACAGCGTTCGCGATTGACCTGAGAGCGAATCTGCCGCGAAGTAATGGGTGGGCCAGTTGGCGGCTGTCATCGCCTGTACAAAGGCGCTTTCGCTTTTTTGATGCAGGCTGCCGGATTTGCCCGGTTTGACGAACTCGCGCACGATAACCAGCACTTTCGGTGGCTTCATGGCCTGATTTGGATTTTCCTGCGCAGATGCCGCGGCTAGACCGCAAAGGAGAAGATATGACCCTAATGAGAGTCGAATCAGTTTTTTCATGGGTGTTGCTCCAGTCCTTACGAATTGAATTTCAAGGACCAAGAATGCCGAGCGTGAGGGAGAAATCATCCTCACAGGGGCAACAGGGAACAACGCTTCAGGGATTTACGCTTCCATTCCTGGGACGGGTCGTACCATACGCTCACTCACAAACGTAAGCAAGCGGAAATCACTCTGCATGGGAGCCGTGTCAGAGCTTGCGCCGAAACTCCGCATCCTGCGCCATGATGAAATTGTCTGTCATTCCGGCGATATAATCGGCAGCAACACGGGCCGCACCTTCCTGCTGAACGCGGGATTCATAACTGGGCGGCAGCAGCGACGGGTTCACCGTCCACGCTTCAAATAACTCCGCGATCACGCGCGCTGCTTCCTCGTGGTCGCGGGCTAATTCTTCGCAGTGATAAAGATTGGCATAGAGATAGCGCTTAGCTTCGAGTCGCAGCTCTTCCATTTCAGGCGAAAAGCCAGCAAGCCTTTGCGGCGCATTCCGAATGTCCTCAAGCGTTGAGGCGCCCGCAGCACTCACTCGTCTGGCCGTTTCGGCAATCAGGTCATTGACCAGCGCATTAAGCACCCGCTTCAGCGCTTCATTGAAGACCAGCTTTGCGGGCGCATTCGGATATTCAGCCGCCATTGGCACAAAGAACTGTTCAAAGAGACGCACTTGCCTGCGAATGTCTTCGAGGTCAAGTATTTCTGCCTCCATGCCGTCGTCGAGATCTGCCGTGAGATAGGCGATCTCGTCTGCCAGATCGATGATCTGCGCCTCCAGCGGCGGTCGCAAATCAAGAAAGTACTCATGCAGTTCCGGATGCTCGGCGGCGGAATAATCGCGTGAATGCTTGATGATGCCTTCGCGGACTGCCAGCGTCAGGTTGAGTCCGCGAAACGCCGCATAACGCAGTTCGAAGTGTTCAACGATGCGCAGAGCATGCAGGTTGTGATCGAAGCGCAGGCCGTGACGACGCAACGCATCGTCCAGAGCGCGTTCACCCGCATGCCCGAAGGGCGGATGGCCAATGTCATGCACCAGCGCCAGGGATTCGGTGAGATCTTCGTTGAGCCCCAGCGTCGCGGCAACCGTGCGTGCAATCTGCGCGACTTCCATCGTGTGCGTCAGGCGGCTGCGAAAATGATCGGAGTAGCGATGCGTAAAGACCTGTGTCTTGCCCGCGAGACGGCGAAAGGCACGCGCATGAATAATGCGTCCGCGATCGCGCTGGAAGGGTGAGCGATACGGATGCGGCGGCTCCGGAAAAACGCGCGCCGCAAGCGGATCGCCTGCGGCGTCAGATACAGCGCAGCCTGCCGGGAGTTGCATGGCTGTTATTTGGTGTTGACCAGCGCGCCCGACGATTCCTTGGCAAGACGAACGCGCACGCTGTCGAGCTTCTTCTGTACCTTGCTCACATCGACGGGATCGGCATCCGCCTCAACGGTCCGGCCGTATTGGTTCAGCGACTGCTCCCATTGCGCAGCAGCCAGCTTCAGTCGATTCGTCTTCTCATACAGTTCGCCGAGATGGTCATGAACCGTGGGGTCGGTGCTGTTGCGCGCCACGGCTTTCGTCAGGTTCTCTTCCGAGAGTGTGTACTGGCCCATCTTGTAGTAGGCCCAGCCCAGCGAATCAAGATAGGCGTAATTCTGCGGGTCAAGCTGCACGGCTTTCTTGATCATGCCCAGCGCCTCGTTCAGACGGACACCGCGATCGGCCAGCATATAGCCGAGGTAGTTGAGGGTGAGCGCATTGTTCGGATCGATGTCGAGGAGTTTGCGGAACTGTACTTCAGATTCGTCGAAGTGTTTCTGGCGCTCTTCGAGCGTGCCGCGCAGGAAGTAGATATAAACCTTGTCATCCGGCTTAGTGGAAAACGCATCAGCCCTGTCGATGGCCTCGCCGGCTTCCTTCCACCGCTTCAGCCGCGTGTAAATTTCCGCCAGCCGCAGATCGACAGAGCGATCATCGGGAGATCCGTTCAGCATTCCCTTGGCTAAAGAGATGCCTTCATCAACTTTGCCCGTATCCACTAACTGCAGAGAGAGCATGAGCTTGGCA
This sequence comes from Alloacidobacterium sp., assembly GCA_035482895.1. Classification (GTDB taxonomy): domain Bacteria; phylum Acidobacteriota; class Terriglobia; order Terriglobales; family Acidobacteriaceae; genus Alloacidobacterium. The sequence continues at coordinate 32,818 of DATHQH010000166.1, forward strand.
TCGCGCTCGCTGTCCTTATCCTTGGCAAGCTTTGCGACGGCATCCTTTGCTGCAGCTGTGGCCTTATCGTATTGATGGGCATCGCGGTACGCATCGATAATATTCTGGTAGCCGCGCAGAACGTATTCGCCGCCCATGTCCGACATTTTCTGGTAGGTTGCTACTGCCTGGTCCGTCTTCTCCTGCTCGCGGTAGACGTTCGCCAGCCGGTCGAGGAAGATGTTGCGATTGTTCTTCTCACCGTCGGTGTACTGTCCAGTCACGTGCTCGGAATCGCTGACCAGTTTTTCCAGAATCTGGGCCGCCTGATCGTACTGGCCCAGCGCGTCATACGTCAGAGCTTCATTGAAATTGATCTCCAATGAATCCGAGACGAGTTCCTTCGCTTTTTTCAGTGTTGCCAGCGCATCGTCGTATCTGCCCTGGCGGCGTTGAATTTCGGCAATGTGCAGCAAGGACTGCGCATCGCTCGGATCACCGGCGGCCACATCCTGGAAGGACTTCAGGGCAGCGTCCTCCTGGCCATCGGTCAACTGCGCCTGGGCGAGTGCGCGTTCCACGTCAAGATTGTCCGACTCCAGATCGAATGCCTTCTGGTAGGCAGCCAGAGCCTTCTTCGAGTCCTTCATCTGGTCGTACGTCTGGCCGAGGGCATACAGCGTCTTGGCTGTCTGATCGTCATCCGGAAGCGCTGTCAGCACCTCGATAGCGCGTTTGTTATCCCCTTGCTCGCTGTAGAGGCCGGCGATGTTGAGCACAACGTCTTCTGAGTCAGGATCGATCTTTTGGGCGGCTTTGAATTGTTCTTCTGCGTGCGGGGAATCGTGATTCAACGTGTACAGGCGGCCCAGCAACAGGCGGTTTTCAGTGCTGTCCGGTTCCAACCGCACGATGTTTACATATTCATCGATGGCCAGCTTCAGCATCTGGTCAGACGGTTCGCCATTCTGCATGTTGCCCAGCGAGCGCAGATAGATGCGGCCCAGCAGCTTGTGCGCTTCCAGGCTGTTCGGGTCTTTCTTGATCTGGTCCTGCGCGGCAGAAATGGCGTCGCGCACGCGGCCGGTCTGGAAATAAAGCTCTGCCAGATGCGAGTTCAGATACGACGATTCAGGATCGGCATTCAACGCAAGCTTATATTCTTCAATCGCGCGCGTTGCGTATTCCGGACGGCCATAGGTGGTGGCCATCTCCTCATAGCTATGTGCCAGCGCGTAATGATAGTAAGCGGACGCGCGGTCCGATTGGGACGTGGACGAAGCCGGTGCGGCAGGTTTAAGAGAGTTGCTCTGCGCGTACGTCTGCTGAGAGCAGGCAGCTGCTAAAGCCAGGGTAGCAATGGTGAGGAGACGATTGCTGTGTACGAAAAAGACCTTGCGATTTGTATTCAAGGAAAACCCCTGCCAGTGGCTTTGGAGCATTGGGCTGCCGCGCTCATGCAACATCGGCCTTAAATATCTTAGGACGCTGCCCTGGATGCGGGAGCAGCGTCTCGTATGTATTAAGACGATTGTAAACTGGAAGAGGATTCGTAGACAGGGCACAGACTTCAGGTGGCATGGATAACATGAGTTCTGGCATCCCGGCAGGTCTTTTCAAGGGCCAAAGTTACTACCCCTGGGCCCCTCTGATCTGAGCGCCGATCAGTGCCTGAAGTGCCGTATCCCTGTGAAAACCATAGCGATACCCAACCGGTTTGCCGCCGCAATCACCTCGTCATCGCGTACCGAGCCGCCGGGCTGAATCACTGCGGTGGCCCCCGCCGAAACCACCGTTTCCAGTCCATCCGGAAAGGGAAAGAATGCATCGGACGCTGCGACGCATCCCTCGAGCGGCAAAATTGCTTTCATAGCGCCAAATTTGGCAGCATCCACGCGGCTCATCTGACCCGCGCCTACGCTGATTGTCTGGCCATTGCGCGCATAGACAATCGCATTCGACTTCACATGCTTGCAGACGCGCCAGGAAAACAGCAGTGCTGCTAGCTCATCCTCGGTCGGCTTGCGTTCGGTGACGGTCTTCAATTCGGCGGCTGTTACATGGCCGTGATCTGCATCCTGTAGGAGCAGTCCGCCGGAAACCTGCTTGATCACGCGCAACGTCTGTGCAGAGGTTACTTCAACAAGCCGCAGGTTCTTCTTCACCGCAAAGCGCGCCCGCGCCCCCTCCGTAAAGGACGGAGCAGCAATGGCCTCGACAAAGAGCTTGGCAATTTCTTCCGCCGCCGCCTCATCCACTTCACGGTTGATGCCGATCACGCCGCCAAATGCCGAGACCGGATCGGCGGCCAGCGCCTTCTGATACGCCTCAAGAATCGTGTTGCCGGTCGCCGCCCCGCAGGGATTGGTGTGTTTGATGATGGCCACGCCGGGTGCGTCGAACTCTTGCGCCAGATCCCAGCAGGCGTCCAGATCGACGAGGTTGTTATAGCTCAATTCCTTGCCCTGAAGCTGCTTTGCTCCCGCGATCCCTGTGCCGGAGCCATCTGTATAAAGCGCCGCTTTCTGGTGCGGATTTTCGCCATACCGCAGGCTAGTGGCTAACGGATAGTTGATCCGCAAGGCTTCCGGAAACGCCGCCGTGGCAGGATCGCCGAACTGTACCGGAGCCTCCGCAGGCTCGGGCGACCAAATCTCTTCAAGTGTGTTCGCGATTGCCGTATCGTAAGCCGCAGTCACGGCAAAGGCCTTCTTCGCCAGCTTCCAGCGCGTGTCGCGACTCAAAGCGCCGGAGTGGGCCGCCAGCTCTTCGGCGAGCACAGAGTAGTCGGCAGGCGAGGTCACAATCGCTACATCCTCAAAGTTTTTGGCCGCGGAGCGCACCATCGAAGGGCCGCCGATGTCGATATTCTCAATCACCTCGGCAAACTTCGCCCCTGGACGGGCGGCGGTCTTCTCAAATGCGTAGAGGTTCACCACGACCATATCGATCGGCTCAATGCCATGCTCTGTGACCGCAGCCACATGCTGCGCGTTTTCGCGGATATGCAGAATGCCGCCGTGCACCTTGGGGTGGAGCGTCTTCACGCGGCCATCGAGCATCTCAGGAAAGCCGGTCAGCTCGGAAATGTCGCGCACGGTAAGCCCGGCCTCGCGCAGAGCCTTCGCCGTGCCTCCGGTGGAGACAAGTTCCACACCATGCTTCGTTAACTCCCTGGCAAATTCAACCAGACCGCTTTTATCGGTGACACTCAGAAGGGCGCGCCGCACCTGTTTCTTGCT
>DATHQH010000167.1:0-13875 GCA_035482895.1 Alloacidobacterium sp.
CGGCTGAGCGCGCTCATCGGCTCGCCCTGCGTTCCGCTGATCAGGATCATCACCTCTTCCGGCGCATGGTCGCCAATCTGTCCGGGATGGATGATGATGCCCGGTGGCACATCGAGATAGCCCAGGTCCTGTGCAATCTCCGACGACTCGACCATCGAGCGGCCAACAATGGCGACCTTGCGCCCGTGCGTGTGGGCCAGATCAATGGCAATGCGGATGCGATAGATCGATGACGAGAAGCAGCTGAAGAAAAGCTTCTTTTTCGTCCGTGAAAACAGCTCGTCCAGGCGCGGCTTCACCGCCCACTCACTCGGTGTATAGCCCGGGCGGTCTACGTTAGTCGAATCCTGCAGGAGCGCCAGTACGCCGCGCTTGCCATACTCGGCAAAGGTGTGCAGGTCAAAGGCCTTGCCATCCGGCGGCGAGAGATCGATCTTAAAGTCGCCCGTATGGACGATGACGCCAACCGGCGTGTCGATGGCCAGCGCTACGCAATCGACGAGGCTGTGCGTGACGCGAATCGGCTCAACCGTAAACGGCCCAATCGGAAACTTCGCCCCCGGAGCGATCTCGATCAACTCCGTCTCATCGAGCAGCTTGTGCTCTTCGAGCTTGCCCTCAACATAGGCCAGCGTGAACTCCGTGCCATACACAGGCACGTTCAGCTCGGAGAGAATCCAGGGCAGCCCGCCGATGTGGTCCTCGTGCCCGTGCGTGAGGATAATGCCGCGCACCAGCTCTCGGTTTTCGACGAGGTATGTAATGTCGGGAACGACGATGTCGACGCCCAGCAGCTCGGATTCGGGAAACATGAGCCCGGCGTCAATGACGATAATGTCGTCTTTATAGCGGATGGCGAGGCAGTTCATGCCAAATTCGCCTAATCCGCCCAGCGGAATGATTTGCAGCTTTGCGTCAGCCATGTAAGGGACTTGCCGTCCAGGCACACACGCCTTCGGCGCATGAGTATTTTCCTAGAGAACGGTTCTTCTACTTAGAGTAAATCACAGGACAGCATTGTCATTCTGGGCCGAGCTCAGATTGGGCTCACGCACGATTGCATGAATCGGCGGTTTAGGCGGAAAGGGAGCGAGCCTTTTGCAATCGCCAGATAAGATACGGCAGCATCGTAAGCGAGAGAATCACCAGGGCATGCATCAGGCCACCCGGAAGGCCATGAACGGAAGTTCCCAGAGCAAAGTCCATGCGGATATGCCCCACGCCGCCGTGAACGGCTGTGCGACTCGCCTGAACCTGGCTCGTGCCGCCCATCCCTGCAATCAGAACCAGTCCAACCATAGGCCAAAGCGTCTTCAATCGTTGACGGACGGCGATGAGTCCGATTCCCCAACCGACGAGAATCGGCGCACCGAAATAGAGGGCCTTGCCCGCTTGAAAATAGAGATTCGCGAACCCATAGACTCGGCCTGCTCCGAAAGGCGTATCGGCTCCCGGCAGAAAGATCTGCCAACCAGACCACAAAATGAACAAGGCAACGAACCATGCCCCAGCCAGCAGGAGCAGCGGGGTGAGGCTAAACACAGCCCACGGCACACGGGCTGACCAGGATCGGAATTGACGCTGCTCGATCATCGCTTTGGCAAGATCATCCATTCCTCCAAGACGGACGAGCGCAGCGGATTCCGCATCTGCCCGGCTGCGACCCGCGCGTTCCTCTTCCGCTCTCAGGTCGGCCAGATGATCGGTCAGCTCGGTCAGATAGCGCCGAACATGCCGCGGCGCAACGCCTGCCCGCAGTAGCCGTTCACGAAGTTCATGGAATGGCTTCGCCATGTTGCCCTCCCGTCAGCATCATTTGGATTGCCGCCGCCAGATTGGTCCAGGTCTTCGACAGATCAGCCAACCGGCGCGACCCGGCTGGCGTTACGGTGTAATAGACGCGGCTCCGCCCGTTAACGGTCTTACGCCGCGACGTTAGCGCCCCATCCTGCTCCAACCCATGCAGCACTGGATAGACCACCCCTTCACCGACGGTAATTACCGCGTCTGTGCGGTCACGGATAGCTTGAACGAGCTCATAACCATACATCTCCTCTTGCTGGAGCAGCCTGAGGATCAGAAGCTCCGGAACTCCATTCATGAAATTCGGATTGGTTTCTCGCACAGCCATGGAGAACTCACAATACCTCGAAGTTCGAGGCATTGCAAGAGGGTAATGTCGAATATTGTGGATTTCATTGGCTACCGCAGCAAGTCTTCCAGCGCCAGGCTCAGTTCCGTCTTCTCATCTCGATATTTCACAATCACCGGTGTATAGACGCTCAGTCCCCATTCCAGCCCTTTGCCTTTGGAAACAGCCCGCGCACCCGGCACCACTACTGCCCCTTCGGGAATGATCAGCGGCGTCTCTCCCTCAGCCCGGAGCGTGGTTCCATTCACCACGTCATAGACCGGAGTGCCGCGCGTCAAAACCGTTCCTGCGGCCAACACGGCGCGTTTGCGGACGATTGTGCCTTCATAGACGCCGCAGTTGCCACCGACGAGAACATCGTCTTCCAGAATCACCGGGCTGGCGTTCACCGGCTCCAGCACGCCGCCAATCTGCGCTGCGGCGCTCAGGTGCACGCGCTTGCCGACCTGCGCGCAACTGCCCACCAGCGCATGCGAATCGACCATCGTGCCCTCGTCCACATAAGCGCCAACATTCACATACATGGGCGGCATGCAGACAACCGACTTTGCCAGATACGCGCCTGAGCGAACCGTCGATCCTCCCGGCACAATGCGAACATTCTGCTCCGGCATGAACTTACGCGCGGGGTAGGTATCTTTGTCGACAAATGAAAACTCGCCGCCGCCGGAGGCGGTGAGCTTGCCGAGCCGGAAGCCAAGCAGAATGCCCTGTTTGACCCACGCATTCACCCGCCACCCTGTTGGAGCGCTGGGATCGGGCTCAGCAGCGCGCAGTTTCCCGGATTCAAGTCCATCGCGCAGCTCCTGGAAAAAAACAAAGGCTCCGGAATCGCCAACACCACCCGTTGCCGAGGCAAAATACTTCTCGATTCTTTCTTTTAAGCTTGGATCGCTCATCACTCATCGAGTCTAACAATTCGGCTGTCTCTTCCAGCCAACCGGACTTTGATTCGAGCAAAGTGCGCTGCCGATATTTGGTGACGTTTTTACACGGTTTCGATACGATTCCAACTAAATCGGCTGTATCCAGGCTAAATTGCGGCTAACGAAGCGATCAGGAGGATAGTGTGAAGAGAATTCTTCCGGCCATTCTATTTGTCTCGGTTCTTAGTTGTTGGGGCCAGTCGGCGCAGTCGACAGTCTACGTTGATCAGAACAGTCCGTTTGCACCCGAGTTCACGGCAGCTCTGCAGCAAAAGAAAGTGCCGGTGACTGTCACCACCGATCCGGCAAACGCTCAATATCTCGTCAATTTCGCAATTGCGAATAACAACGGTTCGGTCGCTCAGGGAATCGCAAGCGTTATCACGAAGGGTACATACGAGACCGGAGCATGGGACCGCGCGACGATCCAGGTCGTCGATGCCCACTCGAAAAACATTGTCTTCAGCTATACCTGCAAGAAGTACAGCCAGAACAGCGGCGATCCCGCAAAATCAGTCGCGGAATGCCTGGCAAAGCATTGGAAAGATCAGATGGGGAAATAGGGCAAGAACTACTTCCCGCCGTCCTCATCTCCCTTGTGCTCTAAAAGATGCGAACAGTCAGGTGAGCAGTCCACGCGAAGATAATGGCGCTTCGATTCTCGATAGCAGGCAAGTGCTGTTTGCGTGGATGAGAGATGCGTCAACAGGATAAGCTCCGGATCGTCTGAGGAGGGAAGTCGAATCACTCCGATGCCCCAGCCGCCTCCCGCGCTCGTTCCCAGTTCCTCCTGCCACGGCACCATGGTTTGCGCTCCAGAATGTGTAAGGCGAACGATCCACACCGGGCAGTTCTCATACGAGCCGCACATCGTGTTCGAGTGATAGCGAATCAGCAGCAGCCTCTCTGGGTGATTTCCAGGCAGCACTTTGAACTGAAGATGACCGACGAAATAATTCCGGTAAGCGCCGCGGCTGGACTGAGAAGCGGCCATATCGATCTCAGCCATTTCTGCAATGTCGTCGCTGAGAGCGCGCAACGCCTTCGCCTGTTCGTCCTTTGTCAGGAAGGTGAACGGCGCGCTATCCTTCAGCGAAAGAATCTCAATCGGGCAGTTATGCTGATCGTCGGCAGTCTGCGCGCAACAGGATGAATACATCAGACCCAGAACAAGCGCGGCCAGCCAAGGCTTTTGACGGGGACGGCAACGCCAGTGCAGAATCGCCAGCATTTAGAACATCCGCAAATCGCCCTCTTCGCGAGGAGCGTGCACCAGAAGCCCAAGCTCGCCCGCTAAGCGTTCCAGGCGCGCGCGAGTCGCTCCGGAGACAGGCACGATCGGCAGGCGGCAGTGATCCTCGATGCGTCCCATCATAGCCAGGACAGCTTTTGCTGGAGCGGGACTCGTCTCCCAGAAATTTGCCTGCATCAGCCGGTAGAATTTGCGGTTGATCTGCCGCGCCACAGGCCAGTCGCCGGTAAGGGCTGCCTGCACCATGAGCACCATTTCTGCGGGAATTTCATTCGAAGCCACGGAAACCACCCCGGCCGCGCCCACGCCAATCGCACCCAGCGCCATATTGTCATCTCCCGCATAGACGCTGAAGCTGCGCGGCGCCTGCGTAATCAGCTCGGTGATCTGCGGCAGGTTGCCGCTCGATTCCTTCACGCCCTCAATGTTCGGCACGGCTTCAATCAGCCGCAGTATCGTCGCCGGTTCCAGATTCGTGCCCGTTCGGCTCGGAATGTTGTAAAGCACGACCGGCAGTTTCACAGCGTGAGCAACCGCCTTGAAGTGCTGAAACTGGCCTTCCTGTCCAGGCTTGTTGTAATAAGGATTGGCGGAAAGAATTGCTGTGACGCCCGGCACCTGTGCTGCAATCCGCGCCCGCTGTACTGCCTCGCGCGTGGCGTTGTGCGTGCAGCCTGCCCACACCGGCACGCGGCCTGCCGCAGCCTCGGTCACAATCCGGATCACCCGCAGCCATTCTTCGTCAGTCAGGGACGGCGTTTCAGCCGTCGTCCCGCAGGCCACCAGCCAGTTGATGCCACTTTCAATCTGCCATTGCACCAGCGCATAAAGCGCCCGTTCGTCTATCGCGCCGTCCGCATGAAACGGAGTAACCAGCGCTGTACCGCAACCCATCGAGTCCATCACTGATCGAGTTTACCGCAGGGACTAGGGGTCAAGCGATACGCGCCTTCGGCGCCAGACTTCCTGACATAGAAACTTATGGAGTTGTCATCCTGAGCGCAGCGAAGGATCCATACGAGATAAGCTTTTACAAATCCAGGACTGCAACCCGCCCTCATCTGCCTGCTGGAAGAAGCATCTTAAGATTCTTGAGCGTGTCCGGATCGTCAGGCTTAAGCTCAAGCACTTTGGCGTACATCTCAGCAGCCCGCTCATTCTCGCCGGCTTTCTGATAGGCAGCGCCCAAATCGTAATAAGCCGTAGGATCCGAAGGGTTCATTGCAATTGCCCGGGTCAACTCTCTGATGGCATCATCGATTCTTCCTTGCTGCAGGAAAAGCGCGCCCAGGTTGACGTAGATATTTTCATCCGACGGATCAATCGCAATCGCTCGGGTGTATTCCTGTTCCGCCTGCGCGGCATTTCCGGTCTGCTGATCGACATTTCCCATCTCTACGATAGCCGGAACATAGGCAGGATTAATCGTCAGAGTTTTTCTATAGTATTCGCTCGCCTTGTTGAAGTCGCCCGCAGCCTCAAACGATGCGCCCAGATTGTAAAGAAGTTTACTGCTGTGCGGCGTTGCTTCCAGAGACGACTGATAAAGCAAAATAGGATCGGTCCAATCGAGCACACGCAATCGCAAACGCCATGCGCCCCACAATCCCCACAAAACAAGTAGAGATAAAACAATGGACCGGTTTCGCCCTTCACATTTCCACGCGAGCGCCGCCAGGGCAACAACAAATCCAAAGGACGCCAGGTAGGCATAACGCTCGGCCATGCCCTGATAAACGGGAACGATGCCGCAATAGGGCAGCAGTGAGATGACCACCCAGATCAGGCCAAATGTCGCCAGCCGTACTCTGTCCCTCAGCCAAAAGGCAACTATGAGCAGACAAACCAAGCCAGCCAACGTTGCAACCGCCATGATTGAGAGGCCGCGCGGAGGAAGGTCTGTCGAGCGTTCTACGCTCATACGGACCGGCAAAAGTATCCAGAGCAGGTACTTAAAAAATACTGTTCCGACCGTAGAAAGTGAACCCGTCCCGCCCGGAACCTGTGCGTGAATCATTCTTCGTGCGAGAAAATAAACACCATTTGTGCCTATCCCCACCGCCGCCAGAATGAGCCATCGACGAGGCGAAGCATCGCCCAGGAAATAAGCCAGAAGCAGCATCAACGGGAGTGCAACAATGCCTTGTTCATTCGACAGCAACGCGCCAACGGAAGCGAGAAAGTAGAGGACTAGCGTTAAGCCAGTCCCCTTTGCCAGGTAGGCCCTGGCCATCAGCAAGCTAAGCACCAGGAACACGCACATCAGCAGGTAAGTGCGTCCGGAAATCCATGCTACGGCCTCCGAATTGATCGGAAGCCCGAGCCACAGCAGGCATACTACAGCGGAGAGAGCCTGTGGTGTCTGCATCCTGCGCAGCAGGGCAAAGCAAAGCAAACCGGCCGCCCAATGCAAAAGAAGATTGGTGAGGTGAAAGCCACATGGATTCAAATTCCATAAGTGGCGATCGAAACTTAGACTCATCCAGAGCAGTGGTCGATAGGCTGAACCACCGCCCTCACTCAGGTCGTGGGCAAATGACTCGCCTGCCCCGAAAGAATGCAGTATCTTGCCCCACGACGCGAGAGCCGGATTCTCCTGAATATGGCTAACGTCGTCATAGATAAATGCTCCACAAACGCCGCCTCCATAGAGCAGAGCTATCCATAGTGCGCTGACCGCGGCAAAAGCTATTTGCTCGTGCAGTCGGCACCATGCAGCCAACTTGCCCAGCGTCGTTTCTGACGAATGGGTTCTTTGTGATTTTTCTCTGGAGGGTGGACGTTTATTGGCCATTGCTTACTTCAATGGTAGATGCGTATCCGCATCAGTCGCAGCGTTCACTTATAGTTGGTTGGCAATCTCGCTGAAATCCCACACTCCGGCCTTCCCGACAATCCACTCTGCGGCCCGCACTGCGCCTTCCGCAAAAGCCCGTCGTGAAAATGATTCGTGCTTCAACTCAATCGTCTCATCGGCGGAACGTGCTTCAAGAATGTGGACTCCGGCAACATCGCCCTCACGCTTCGATACGATCTCGACATGGAGGGAAGGATGGACAGTCTGCACTACTTGCCGGATTGAAAGCGCCGTCCCGGAAGGAGCATCTTTCTTTTCGGCGTGGTGTGTTTCGGTAATTTTGAATTGATACGTGGGAACAGCGATGGCCAGTTCCCGCGCCAGCCGGTAGATGGCCTGCACGCCAAGCGAAAAGTTCGTGCCGTATAGAAAACCAGCATCCTTGCGAGCGGCCAGAGAGCGCATGTCGTTCAGCTGATCGTACCAGCCGGTTGTTCCCACAACCATGTGCGCGCCATTCGCGAGACAGGCGCGCATGTTGGAGACGGCTGCCTCCGGCGTGGTGAAATCGATGACTGCATCAAAACCAGCAAGAAACGGAGCCGTCAGCGCCATGGCGTTGCGGTTTTCCTCCTCGCCCAATACACGTACGCTGTGGCCATGTTCACGCGCTACATCGGCGATTACGCGGCCCGTCTTTCCACGGCCCAGCACCAGGAAGAGCATCTCTTACCTCACACTGTCGGCGGCGGTCGCGCTCTTGCGCGCCTCTACGTCGAAAATTTCAGGGTCAGGACTCTCAAAAAACTCGGCATGCAGCGAGCGCACCGCCTCGTCCGCATCATCTTCGTCGATCATGAAGCTCATGTTAATTTCCGAGGCACCCTGGGAGATCATGCGCACGTTGATGTGACGAATCGCACTGAAAACCCGCGCCGCAATGCCATTCTGCCCGCGAATATTCTCGCCCACCATGCAGACAAGCGCCTTGCGTCCTTCATATTTCACGTCGGCCAGCTTGCTCAGGTCGGCGGCCACCTCGGGCAGCTTTTCATTCGAATCGACCGTGAGCGAAATGCTGACCTCAGACGTCGAAACCATATCGACCGGACACTTGTGCTTGTCGAAGACCTCGAAGATCGCCTTCAGGTAGCCGTGCGACATCAGCATGCGGCTGGCAACCACATCGATGATGGTAAGACGCTTCTTCACCGCGATGGACTTGAATGGGCTGTCGCAATGCGGCGCGAGCGAGATGATGCGCGTGCCTTCGTTCTCAGGGTTGCGCGAGTTCAGCACCAGCACCGGAATATTCTTCTGCACGGCAGGCAGAATCGTAGCCGGGTGGAGGACTTTCGCGCCAAAGTAAGCCAGTTCCGCGGCCTCTTCAAAGCTGATCGTCTTCACGCGCAGCGCATCGGGACACACACGCGGATCGGTCGTCATGATGCCGTTCACATCCGTCCAGATTTCGATGGCTTCGGCATGTACGCCGCCACCCACCAGAGCAGCCGTAAAGTCCGATCCTCCGCGTCCCAACGTCGTCGTTACGCCCTTTTCCGTCGAGCCGATAAAGCCACCCATCACGACAGTCTTGCCTTCGGCAGCGAAGGGCAGCACATGCTCTTTCAGCCGCTGCTCAATCAAGGCATCCTGTGGAATGGCCTTGCCATGCTGCGCATCTGTGATGATGCAGTTGCGTGAGTCAACGTGCACGCCGTCCAGTCCGCGTGCGGCAAAGGCCTCGGCAATCATGCGGCTCGAAAGCCGCTCGCCATAGGAGACAATCATGTCGTTGATGCGCGGCGTCAGCTCGCCCACCGCGGCCAGCCCGCGCAGAATCTCATCCAGCGCGTCGAACTCTGTGTCGATCCACGTCTGCGATGCGGCAAAGTCAGGTCCTGTGTAATCGGCACACTCGGTTCCGCTGGCGCCCCTGGACTGCGCTGTAAGCCTGCACGCAACTTCCTTGTGACGGCTGCGCAACCGCGCGGTAATCGCAAGCGCGCCGTTACGATCTGCGCGCGCGGCGGCGTTGGAGGCAGACAGCAACTGGTCAGTCACCTTGGCCATCGCGCTGACAACAACGATCGGCTGCTGGTCTTTATGGCGCCGGCCGGCGACAATGCCTGCCGTGCGATGAATGGCGACTGCATCTTCGACGGAGGTGCCGCCGAACTTCATAACGACGAGCTTCTTCATGCCGTAACCGCCACAGGATCGAGCTTGCCCAGCGATACCAGCAGCTCCGCATTCAACAGCGCCGCGCCGGCCGCACCGCGAATCGTATTATGCGAGAGCACGGTGAACTTCCAATCAAGCAGCGAGCAGGGCCGCAAACGGCCCACCGTCGATGCCATGCCGTTGCCGCGCATCCGATCGAGGCGGGGCTGCGGGCGGTCATCGGCTGCGGCAAATTCCACCGGCGCTGCCGGAGCTGTCGGCAGGTTCTGCCCGGCGAGCGGCTTGAACTCACTCCATGCGGCCAGAATCTGCTCCCGTGTCGCGGGCCTGCGCAGCTTGATGCTTACGCTCTCCATGTGGCCGTCCTCTACCGGCACGCGATTGCAGTGCGCGGAGACGCGCGCATCCAGCATCTCAATGCGGCTGCCCTTCAGCGAACCCAGCAGCTTCAGCGTCTCTTCCTGCAGCTTTTCTTCTTCGCTCTTGATATAGGGAACGACGTTGCCGAGAATGTCGAGCGAAGCCACGCCCGGATAGCCCGCTCCGCTTACTGCCTGCATCGTGGTGACGAATAAGCTTTCGATGCCGAAATGCTCTTCGAGGGGCTTGAGAGCCAGCACCAGTCCGATCGCGCAGCAATTCGGATTGGTGACAATATATCCGCCCGACTGCTTACGCCAGCTCTGGGTTTCAAGCAGTGGCAGGTGGTCTGCATTTACTTCGGGGATGACCAGCGGCACATCTTCCTGCATGCGGAAGGCGCTTGAGTTTGAAATCACGGCACAGCCGGCAGCGGCAAACGTCGGCTCCAGCTCACGGGCAATGTCGGAATCGAGCGCAGCAAAAATAATTCTGGGTGCGCCCTCAGGCGTCGCCGGGGATACCGGCATTTCGGCAATATGCGCAGGCAGCGCCGTGTCCAATTTCCATTTCGCCGCGTCGCCGTAGCGCTTGCCGCTCGACTTGTCACTGGCCGCAAGCCACGCCACTTCAAACCACGGATGATGCTCAAGGAGCTGAATGAAACGCTGGCCGACCATACCAGTCGCGCCAAGAATGCCGATCTTCTGTCGCTGCATGTCCCTCTATTCCATCAGCGAGGATGTACACCAATGCCCACATCGCACCTGCGCTGGACTGTTCGCTGTACGAAATAGTGTAACTGTTTCATACACGTGGATGCACGCAGGGAATCACAACAGGAAAGAGAAAGGGCCTTCGCATTCCCGCAAAGGCCCTAGCTCCCAAATGGGATTGTCACCAATTTATTTCGCGAATTGTCATCCTGACCCTGACTCTGAGAGCAACGAGGGAAAGGATCTGATGTTTTCATAACCAGACGAAAATGCGTGTACCCGCTTTACTTCGTCGCGAACGTAAAATCCTGCGAAGCCGTCTGTTGCGCACTCACCGTCACAGTTGCCGTCTGCTGTCCCAGCACTTCATGATCGGCAACAATCGTGTATGTTCCCGGCGGCAGGCCCTTGATCGCAAAGTGCCCATTCTCATCGCTGACAGCAAAGAACGGATTCGTCGACACATTGATGAACGCCTGCATCCAGGGATGGTTATTGCAACGCACCGGCATCATCAATTCCGGCTGGGCGAAGACACGCGTGTCCGGAGTACCCATGGGCGCCTGGGAGATGTCGACCGTCTGGTTGCCGCTGACAGTCGGCAGCATGTGAATGTTGTGCATGGTCGGGTCGCTGTTCGTAAATCGAATCGGCTGGCCGACCATCGCGCCTACAACATGCGGCGTATAGCGGCATCCCTTCTGATCGATCACAACGGGTGTGGACGGTACCGGGTAAAGCTTATTGCCCAGCCCGTCTTTGACGTAAATGAAGACGTTCTGCAGGCCGCCATTCTTGCCCACATACTGTTCGCTGTAGTTGGTTGGCCCAAGATTGCAGGCCGGGTCCTGCGCCATATCGATCTGCACCGGGGCGGGCATTTTTCCAGCAAAATGAATCGCCCCACTCACCGTGGCCGCCGTTGCCAGATCGATCCGCGTATAGCTCCCAGTCGCCGCGGACGAGCCTGCGCCGTTTGATCCCGGCTTCCTGCACCCTGAAAATGCCAGGGTTAAGGTAAATATCGCCGATGCCGCCAGAACCCTCTTCGTCATCACGTATGTCATCTCTGTAAACTTTGCGTCCTCTGTGGTGTAAGACTTGTGGATGCGGGTGCCCCCAGAGCCTGCCCTGAGCGAAGTCGAAGGTTTCGGCAACTAACCTGGGGGTGTTCGGAGGATTAAGCTACGCTGCTTCTTCGATCGCCTTGATCACCGCATCTGCAAAGGCTTTCGTGCCGCTCGATCCGCCTACATCGCGCGTCAGCGTCTTCTTTTCCATATAGACCGCTTCAAGTGCTGTCTGCAGCTTGTCCGCGGCCTCGGTTTCGTGAACATGCCGCAGCATCAGAATCGCCGATTGCAACAGCGCAGTCGGATTGGCGATGTCTTTACCCGCAATGTCCGGAGCGGAGCCGTGGACAGCTTCAAAGATCGCAGCATCCGCGCCCAGGTTCGCGCCGGGAACCAGTCCCAGGCCGCCGACAAAGGCGGCACACAGGTCGCTGACAATATCGCCGTAGAGGTTTTCCAGCAGCAGCATGTCGTACTGGTAAGGATTCATCACCAGCTGCATGCAGGTGTTGTCGATAATGTGCTCGCCATAGAAAATCTCCGGAAAGCCCTTGGAAATATCGCGCGCGCAACGAAGAAACAGGCCATCGGACAGTTTCATAATGTTGGCTTTGTGGATCGCGTGGATCTTCTTGCGCTTATGCTGGCGCGCATACTCAAAGGCAAACTTGGCGATTCGCGTCGATGCCTTTTCGGTGATGACCTTGATCGATTCCACCACCCCAGGCACCACTTCGTGCTCCAGTCCCACATACAACCCTTCGGTGTTTTCACGCACAATCACCAGATCGACATTGGGATAGCGCGTCTCCAGTCCCGGCAGGTTCTTGATCGGCCGGAAGTTCGCATACAGCTCAAACTTCTTGCGCAAAGTCACGTTGATGGAAGGGAATCCACCGCCCACCGGAGTCGTGACCGGACCCTTCAGCGCCAGCTTGTTGCGCTCAATCGACTCGTACAGCTCTTTGGGGATGTACTCCTTATGTTTTTCGAAGGCTTCGGCTCCGGCAGCAAAACGCTCCCAGGCAAACTTCACTCCCGTCGCTTCCAGAATGCGGACCACCGCATTGGTTACTTCCGGCCCAATACCGTCTCCGGGAATCAATGTAACTGTGTGTGTTTTTTTCTCAGTCATAATCTCTCAAAAGCAGCGGAGCGAAAGTCTGGTCAGCTAAGAATCTGCTAGCGGGAAAGCGGCCAGCAATATTCAGCTCAACAAGTCAGCGCGCCTTCGGCGCAAGCAAGTCAGCAAGGAAAAGCAGCGTTGTCATCCGGAGCGAAGCACGCAGTCGAAGGACCTGCTTTTTCGCCCCTTCGTCCGACTCATTCGGTGCCCCCATCTTCGGCGCGGAGAGCCTAAGGTGGGTAAGTACGCTAACCCGTCGGCTTGCCCTTCTTGCCGTGCTCTTTCCCGCTCAACAACTGCTCCAGCTCTTCCTTAAACTCGCGCACATCCTTAAAGTCCCGGTACACGCTGGCAAAGCGAATATAGGCGACCGTATCGAGCGCCTTCAGCTTGTTCATCAGCAGCTCGCCCATTTCGGTCGTCGTCCGTTCGCGCTCGGGCGAATCCATCAGAAACGCCTCGGCCTCATCGACCAGCGATTCGAGCTTGCCGGCTGAGATCGGACGCTTCTCGCACGCGTGCAGCAGCCCGCTCAACACCTTCTGCCGCTCGAACTTCTCCCGGCGGCCATCCTTTTTCACCACCATGTAAGGGATTTCGTCGATCCGCTCATAGGTGGTAAAGCGCTTGTTGCAGCGCTCACACTCGCGCCGCCGCCGAATCGAATCGGCCTCTTTGCTCTCGCGCGAGTCCACCACCCGGTCTTGCGCAAACCCGCAGTAAGGACACTTCATCTTGTCTGCTTTGATTCTAACAAGACATTAAAGAACAATCGGATGACCTAAGAGGGAGTTCGCTTGATAACTGGTCCAGGATTACAGCCGGGAGGTAGGGGTAGAATATTGCCGCCTTTTGTGCTGCCCTTCCCATCGGGCATATACATCGGAAAGGATTCGCCATCACCCAAAAAGAAAAGTGACACTTGAGTTTCGACGGCAACCGGCTGGCCATCCACTTCATAAGGCTTATAGGACCAGTTCTTTACCGCACCAACGGCGGGTTTTTCTAGCTCTTGAAATCCACTCACAAACTTTACTTCGCTGACCTTGCCATCTTTGTCGACTATAACCTTCAGCATTGCTAGCGCATTGGAGCAGCGGTTTGCAAGAGGAGGCTTTGACAGAGACGGTATCGGGAAATCTAATAGGCGGGCTGCCATCACTTTTTCAGATATGACGGTTGGCCTTGAGAGAGTATTTGTACTTTGACCGAGCGTGCAAGAAGTAACAGCAAGATTGAACAAGAGTAAAAGAGATAGGCCAAACGTAAATCGGGAAATCATGGTAGAT
>DATHQH010000168.1:0-9376 GCA_035482895.1 Alloacidobacterium sp.
CGGAACTTCCGCGTGGGGATTAGTCCAGGTAGCCGCGCCCGCGCACCTGGTTGGTTCGGTCGGTACGATCCAGAATTTCTGCAGCTTCCTCTTCGCCTCTGTCGCGCCGGTGCTTACCGGATGGATTCTTGACCGGACACATTCATTCCATCTTGCGCTGATCATCTGTTCGTGCGTGACGTTTCTGGGGGCGATGGCGTATATCGTGCTGGTGCAGAAGCCAATTGCCGAAGATGCCACAGATCACTAGAACAGGCTCAACTATGCGATGAAACGCAATACACGCGACAACCGATGCGAAGAAGCAGGTCCTTCGACTTCGCGCCTCCGGCGCTTCGCTCAGGATGACAATGTAATTGAATGGAAAGGGCGCGGTTACACGGCCGGCCCCCTGGTTGGATGACTCGCTTTAGCTATCCAGCATGCGAATCAACTCCTGCTCGCCGTCGAGCAGGTAGAACGCGACAAATGTCATGGGCTCGGAATCCGACGCATTGCCGAAGTTTGCAATGATGGCGTCCGCTGGCTCATAAAAAGCCGATCCCGCAGGCAGAGTCTGCGCGCTTTCTCCCTCGATCTGATACACAGCGGTTCCTGACACGATGTATCCCAAAACGGCGCAGGGATGAAGATGTCGCCCGCCCTGTTGGCCGGCATCGAGGCGGATCTCCCGCACATCGGCCGAGGTAACGTTTCTACCGCCAAGGACTGCGTTCAAGAGCTGTTTCCGCTGAATTGTCTGCTGGCCCATGCGGATACGATGCCGATGCGTACCGCAAAGATTCGCAAGCAGTATGCTGTTGGCATGAAGGTTGGCGTCTTTACTCCGCTGCTCTCGCAACTCTCGCTCGGCCAGGTTTTGACAAAACTAGAAATGTAGCAATTTCGCTTACAGATGCGGCAACGCAGCGGCGGTAAGTTGCTTCCCACTGATGTGCTCCATTCGTTCCCCGGAGATTCTCATCATGCGCGGTACAGCGCAGTCAATGATTTGCTTAGGTATTCTCTGTGTCGCTGCTCTTCTTTCACCCCTGGCCTGCAAACGCGCGCATAGCCAGGCCGCAGCGGCGCCAGTCACCCCAGCGGTACCCGTCACTAAACCCGCGCCCCCAACACCTCTTGCCGTTAAGAAAGCGGAGTTGGGTAGCGACACGAATTGGAATCCGCAATGGGACCAGGTTGTCGAAACAAATGTTCCGCCGGAGATGGTTTCCACGCAAGTCCCTCGCGACGTGCGCCGCTTCTGTCCGCGCTTCTATCAGATGAGTGAAGCTGACAAGCGTGCCTTCTGGGCATATTTTTTTCAGGCTCTCGCAGGAGCCGAGGCCGGGCTCAATCCGCAGTCAAACGTGCATCACACTGAGCCGGAAACCGCCAAGGTCGACGATGTTTCTCATCGACAGGTCCGTAGTGAAGGGCTGCTCCAGCTTACCTATGAAGATCAGCAGCGATATAACTGCGACTTCAATTGGGAAGTCGATCGCCACTTGCCAACTCATGATCCCGGCAAAACCATCCTCAACCCGGAAAACAATTTGCGCTGCGGCATTCATATTTTGACGAATCAGATCATCGATCAGCGCAAGCCGATTTTCACGCGTACCTCATACTGGTCTACACTGCAGCCCGGCACGGTCAGCTTTCGCGTCTTTGTAAAGCAGATGACGAATCCTCCAGCAGCCTGCGGCCTTCGCAGGCCCGTTGTTACGCATCGTTCTCCCGGTAAGAGCGCAAATGAGTTGATGTCGTCTCACAAGTGAGTCAGCCGAAGAAGCCGCACGATGAAAGTTTCACATTGCCACGAATTGTGAGCACTGCACACCGCACCACCGTTTAAAATGGCCTCGACACGAACATAGCTGACTACAGGGTGATCCTACGATGGATGTCTTCCTGCATGTAAAAGTTCTGCTGAGCATGATTTTGGGGTTGGGCGTCGCGCATTTGTTGCGCGGCGTTGGGCGCATCGTCCAGCACCCCAAGAAATACAGGATTTACTGGGTGCATCTGGTCTGGGCGCTCTTTCTTTTTCTCTACCTCATTCATTTCTGGTGGTGGGAGTTTTCCCTGCAGAAGGTTTCCCAATGGACGTTCCCGCTCTACTTCTTCATCGCCATCTATGCCACCTTGCTCTACCTGTTGTGCACCTTGTTCTTTCCGGATGAGATGGACGACTACAACAGCTACCGAGAATACTTCTACTCCCGCAGGCAGTGGATTTTCACGTTGATGACGCTTCTCTTCATCGCCGACATCATCGATACCTTTATCAAGGGCAGCGACTATCGTGCGCATTTAGGCCTGGTGTATGACATTCGCACAGCTGCATATATTCTGCTCTGCCTGTTGGCAATCAAGATCAAAAGCCCGCGCTTTCACGCCGCTTTCGCCGTCTTCGCGGTCGTGGTGGAGGCGCTGAATATTCTCAAGCTGTATCTGACGATTCACTGATTTCCGGAACGCGATGTGGTACTAGAACTGGTTGTATAAATGCTTTTCCAAGAGAGGGTATGTCCCTCAGGGGCTAAAGCCGTGCCCCTTCAAGTCATGATTTATGCAGCCAGTTCAGGGAGTATATATGCGGCCGAAACAATTCCTGATTAGAACAGGCATGGTCCTTGCTGCGATGCTGTACGGCTTCGTCATACTGCAGCCGCTGCATGCACAGGCTGAACCGCCATGTGAAGGAAGCACGGTAGACAACCAGGGGCCAGAGACAGCCAAGGCAGCGAGAGCATTTCTCGCCAGATTGCAAGACGCTGTGCGGGCAAACGATAAAGACAAAATTGCCGCCATGATTTCCTTTCCGCTGAATGTGATTCATGGCGACAAGCGAGCGCGCATCCATGACAAGCAAACCTTTCTCGCCCACTACGACAGTCTCTTCGACGAGCACGTTCGCAAAACAATCCTCGAGCAGTCAACACATTGTCTCTTCGGAAATGCAAATGGAGAAATGATCGGCAAAGGAGAGGTGTGGTTCAGTGAAATGGGTGACGGCTCCGTGAAGATCATTACCGTCAATCCTTCAGCCGGTTTATAAACTGCTCAAGTCATCATTGCAGCTGATTTGCGGCCTCCAGCTGCGCGAGAAAATTACTCAACTCAGCCGGGAGCGGTGCAGAGAGCTCCAGTAATTTGCCGGTGCGCGGATGCGCAAATGCCAGCTCCGCTGCATGCAGGAAATTGCGGTCCAGCGCCATCGATTCCGCATCAGCGGCAGCCCGCTTGCTCCTGGCTGGAATTATGATTTGCGCTGGCGCACCATAAAGCGTATCGCCAGCCACCGGGTGTCCGGTCGACGCCATGTGCACGCGAATCTGATGGGTGCGGCCTGTCTCGATGCGCACACGCACAAGCGTAAATGGGCCGAAGCGCGATTCGATGCGCCGTTCTACTTCATAGTGAGAGATTGCCATGCGGCCGCCGGTAACTCGGCGCGTTGTCATGCGCGTGCGCCGGATGGCGTCGCGGCTGATGGCTGCATTAATCGTTCCTGAATCCTGCTTCAGCGCGCCATGCACGAGAGCAAGATAGGTCTTACGCATCTGACGACGCGAAAACATATCAGCCAGCTTCAGGTGGGCCGCGTCGTTGCGCGCGATGATGATCAATCCGCTGGTCTGCTTATCCAGACGGTGAACGATGCCGGGCCGCAGCTCTCCTCCGGTGGATGAAAGCTGGCGATAGTGATGCAGCAGCGCATTTACCAGCGTCCCACGATTACGCGCGTCGTCCGTCGCGCCCGAACCGGCATGCACCATCATCCCCGCTGGCTTGTTTACGACGGAAAGGTCATCGTCTTCATAAATGATTTCCAGCGGAATCGCTTCCGCGATTGCGCGCAGAGGAGGAGGAGTCGGCTCACCGGTTACTTCGACCATCTCGCCGCCGCGCAGTTTCAGAGAGGCTTTCGCGGATTTGCCGTCGATCAGCACCTTACCTGCGGAAAGCAGCAATTGCACGCGTGAGCGGCTCACGCCTTCCAGCTGCGTGACTAGCCATGCATCGATGCGCTGGCCTGCGCTTTCGGGCAAAACAGTGTGCTTGGCAATTTCCGGCATGATTCAGTGAGCGCCTTCCAGCCTGATTTTACAGGCTGTTTCGACTACTCAGCCTTGCCGGGTCCCTCCAGGCCGACAGGCCATGAGGGATAGCTCGCCTCTATCGGAGGCAGCAGCGTATTTTTTGGCAACCATCCGCCGTGCATCAGCCAGTTGTGCAACAGCAGCGGCCACGTTGCAAGCTCAGGAATGGAGCCGCACAGGCCGCAACCGTGATCTGCATAATCGTAAATATGCAGCTCGACGGGGACATGAGCGCGCTCCAGCGCCCGATAGAAGTCGAGGCTGTTTTCTACCGGGACGGTCGGGTCGTTGGTGGTTGCAAAGAGGAACGTAGGCGGCGTCTGCGCATTGACCCCAAGCAGATTCGACAACTTTTGTTGCAGCGAAGGATCGGGCGACTCGCCCAGCAGATTTTTTTCCGAGCCCGTATGGGCATCCGGTCCCTGCATGCTGATGACCGGATAGGAAAGCACCATGAAGTTCGGTTGTGCGGAAACCTGATCCACGGCATCTGGGTGTTCGGGCAAGGGCGCGGCATCGTTTCCGTGCACACCCAGAGTCGAAGCAAGATGCCCTCCCGCCGACGAACCCCACACACCAATCCGATTCGGATCGATGCCGAAATCAGCCGCATGCGCCCGCACGTAACGCAGAGCGCGCATGCCATCCTGTATCTCAACCGGATAACGGTAGGGCGACACCCGATAATCGAGCACAAAAGCTGTCATGCCCTGTGCATTCAGCCACCGCGCAAACTGAAAGCCCTCATGCCCGATCGCGACATGCGTATACCCCCCTCCCGGAATTACCAGGACGGCCGCGGTCGTGGATTTTGCCTGCGGCACAAACGGATAGAGACGAGGCATGTCGGCCTCTGCGCTGCCCAACGCTCCCGGTGCGCCATTTAGCCACAAGAAGACGGGCTGTGGCAGCCCTTTGAGAATTTCCGCAGAAGACGGCGACGGGGCCTGCGCTTGCGTCATCATTGTCAATGCTAAAAAAAGCAGGGAAAGCAGTGCAAGCGGCCGGAACGAAAGAATTTTCATCCGCAGCAGTATACGTGCCTCTCGATCCTGGCATGCGCCCTAAGAGCCAATTCTGCAAGGTAATCACCGAAAGTTCTTCGCGCCTCTTGTCTCGGCAAAAATAGGCCGTCATATGGTGAGCATTTCAGCGGCCATGTAGAATGACGGCAGCCACAATGAAGACGGTTTTTGTCACAAAGTTTCTTTTGCCTTGCGCGTTCGCCGCTGTTTTTCCTCTTTTCAGTGTTGTGCAGGCACAGACCACGCCCGCTACGCCTGCGTCGCAGCAGACACCCCCGCCTGCGCAGACGCAACCTGCACAGACGGCCCAGCCGAACGGTCAGTCGCCCAACGGCCAGACCAACCCTGCGGATCAGCAGTATACGATCACCACCTCCGCAAACGAAGTCGATCTCGTTTTTACCGTGACCGACAAGCACGGCCGCTTCATTAAAGACCTGAAGCAGAGCGACTTCGCTCTGCTCGACGACCAGAAAGCCCCGGCGCAGGTTTTCAGCTTTACCCAGCAGACGAATCTGCCCCTGCGCGTCGGCGTCGTCATTGATACCAGCACTTCCATCCGCCAACGCTTTCAATTCGAGCAGCAGGCAGCGGCGGAGTTCCTGTCCAAAATTCTCCATCCGCAAAGCGACAAGGCCTTTGTGATGGGCTTCGACGTAACGCCCGACTATAAACAGGACTGGACCAACAACCTGGATCTGTTGAACACCGGCATCAACGCCCTGCGCTCCGGCGGAGGCACAGCGCTCTTCGATGCGGTTTACTCGGCGTGCCGCGACAAGATGCTCGACTTCTCGCGTGAACGAGAGCCGGTGCGGAGGGCGATGGTTCTTGTCTCCGATGGCGACGACAACCAGAGCCACGCTTACCTGGACGACGCCATCAAAGAATGCCAGCGTGCGCAGACCATTGTGTACACCATCAGCACGAACGTGAGCCCCAGCCGCGACCGCGGCGATGACACACTGCAAAAAATCGCGGAAGCGACCGGCGGCCGCGCTTTCTTCCCCAAGCGTCTTGAAGATATCTCGCTGAATTTCCTGGACATTGAAGATGAGCTGCGCAGCCAATACGCGCTGGTCTACAAGCCTGCCGACTTCGTCCCGAACGGCGCGTTTCGAACCATCTATCTTTTCTCTCTCGACCGGCGCTTTACCGTGCGCGCCAGTAAAGGATATTTCGCGACGAAGTAGGACTGTGGAGCTGTGTCTCGACAGAATGTTTATAGCCCAAGCAGTCGCTCCGCGTTGCCGTGTGCGATCCGTTCGCGGTCGGCGGAGCTGACCGGCAGTTGATCCAGAAATGCGCGCGCTTGACTCATTGATGAGTAAGGATAGTCGGCCGAGAACATAATGCGATCGACACCGACTTGAAGCAACAAGTCGAGAAACGTCGGCGTGAAGTTAAACCCACTGAACGTATAGTGAATATTTTCCCTGAGGTAAGAGCTGATCGGGCGGCTGAGTTTTGTCATTGCCATGGGCATGACGTCAAGCCGCTGCAGCATGAAGGGGAGCGTCTCGCCCATGTGGCCGACCACGAGCTGTAGTCCCGGATACCGGTCGAAGGTTCCGCCTAGGATAATGCGAATCACGTGGATTGCGGTTTCGATGTGCCAGCCCCAACCCGGCCCGGCAAACAAATCCGTCACGATCGGCGCAAACCCACCGTACGATGCCTCGATCACTGGCTTTGGAGGTGGTGTCGGGTGAAGATAAATCGGGACATGGAGCGCTTCAGCCCGCTCGAAGATAGGCCAGAAGAACTTGTCGTCGAGATAGCGGCCCTGAACATGGCCATTGATGACTGCTCCCTTGAAGCCGTAATCACGGATGGTTCGCTCTAGTTCAGCGGCAGCAGCACTGGGATCCGCGGTTGGCAATGTGGCAAATCCACCGATGCGCGCCGGATGGCTTCGCACGGCATCCGCAAGGTAATCGTTCGCTTCGCGCGCGAATGCCTTCGCCTCCGCCACTTCGAGCTGCTCTGTGCCGGGCGAAGTAAGCGACAGAATTTGCATATCGATGTGAGCGGCATCCATTTCCGCAATTCTCTTGTCGCCAAGATCGCAGAGCTGTTCGAGAAGCGTGGCGGCAGGACCGCGGAATTTCAAAGCCTTTTCTTTGAGTTCTCGCCCGGGACCATCAAGAAATTTGGGGCTCGCAAAATGCTCTTCAAGGGTTATGGTGCGCATCGTCATTCTCTCTCCCAAGGCGCTAGCGCCCAGTCCTTGCACTCAACCGGAATTACATCGTTAACATATGGAGTCTGGCTGGAGCCATGGAGTCGCATATTTTTCCAGCCCTATGACTGCGAGTTGTTCTAGCTGACTCTAAGCATCTCCGCCAGCTTCGCTTCATCAATTACGGGAACCTTCAACTCCTGCGCTTTTTCAAGCTTCGAACCAGCCTCTTCGCCCGCGACCACATAGCTCGTCTTTTTGCTTACGGAGCCGGAGACGCGTCCTCCCGCAGCCTCGATCTTCGCTTTCGCATCTTCGCGTGACAGGGTCGGCAGCGTGCCTGTCAGCACGAAGGTCAATCCTTCCAGTTGCGATGACTTCTTGCGCTTTTCCGCCGTGAATGTCAGTCCCGCTTCGCGCAGATGCTCAACCAGCTGCCGGTTTTTCTCTTCATCGAAGAATTCGCGAATGGCCTGCGAGACGCGCGGCCCCACCTCATTTACGCGCTCCAGCTCTCCCTGTGAGGCGGTCATCAGCGCATCCATCGAACCGAACTCTTCTGCCAGCAACTGCGCCGTCCGCTCTCCAATAAAGCGAATACCCAGACCGTACAGCACACGGTTCAGCGGAGCTTTCTTCGATTGTTCAATCTCTTTGAGCAGCGTCCGGGCCGTCTTCTCGCCAATGCGCTCCAGCGCTAGCAGCGCAGGTTCATCGAGCTTGTAGAGGTCCGCAATACTGCCCACGATCTTGCGATCGAGGAATTGGTTCACAACAGCCTCTCCCAGCCCTTCGATATTCATGACACCGCGCGAAGCATAGTGCAGCAGACTCTCCCGCAGGCGCGCCGGGCAATCCACATTCACGCAACGGTAATCTGCCTCACCCTCCGTACGCACGATCTCGCTGTTGCACTCCGGGCAGTGCGTTGGAAAATGGAACTTTGTATGGCCGCGCAGGTGGTCTTTATCATCGACCACTTCGACGATCTTGGGAATTACATCGCCGCCGCGCTCGACCTTCACCCAGTCGCCGATCATCAGGCCGAGCCGCTCGATCTCATCGGCATTGTGCAGCGTCGCGCGGCTTACCGTTGTTCCGCCAATAAAGACGGGCGTAAGCACGGCCACTGGAGTCAGCTTACCCGTGCGCCCCACCTGGACTCTTATGTCTTCTACCTGCGTAATGCCTCCGCGTGCGGTGAATTTGTACGCAACCGCCCAGCGCGGCGCGCGGCCCGTGTAGCCAAGGCGCGCCTGCACTTCGGTCGAGCTGACCTTGATGACGACGCCGTCAATTTCGTATCCCAGCTCGGCGCGGTGCTGTTCTGCGCGATTGATAAAGTCCATCAGCTTATCGAAGCTATGGATCGCCTCGCGGTGCGGATTGACGCGGAACCCCGCAGCCGTCAGCGCATCGAGCGCGTCGCTCTGTTCGGTGAAGATGTTCTCGCCCGTCGCCGTCAGCGCAAAGTACGCATAGAAGTCGAGCCTGCGCTGGGCCACGATGTTTGGCTCCAGCGTGCGGATCGTGCCCGCAGCGTAGTTGCGCGGATTCGCCGCCGCGGTCAACCCCTGGGCTTCGCGCTCTTCATTCGCTTTCAGAAATGCCTTGAGCGGCATCACGATTTCGCCGCGGACTTCAAAGGTCGCGGGCAGTTTGGCCTTATGCAGCTTCGCTGTCGAAACAGATAAAGGCACAGAACGGATCGTACGTACATTTCCGGTTACGTCTTCACCAATGGTGCCGTTACCGCGTGTCAGGCCGCGCGACAGATGCGACGAGCCGTCGCCAGCTTCGCGGTAATGGAGCGCCATCGATAAGCCGTCGAGCTTGTATTCGCAGACGTAGCTGATTTCCGCGTTTTCTCCCGCGCGTTCGCGCACGCGGCGGTCCCAGTCGCGCAGCTCTTCTTCGCTGGTCACGTTGTCGAGCGAAAGCATCGGACGCGAGTGCGCTACCTTGGGAAATCCTTCCTTCGGTTTGCCGCCCACACGCTGCGTTGGGGAGTCGGGAGTGATCAGCTCTGGATGCTGTTTTTCCAGTTCCTGCAACTGCCGCGTCAATGCGTCGTAGTCGGC
>DATHQH010000169.1:0-23175 GCA_035482895.1 Alloacidobacterium sp.
TGCCGTGGTGATCACTTGAGCATGGATGCTCTCATAAAGAGAAGTGTGCTGCGTTCGCATGTACAAGCCGACTTGTGCGAACCGATCCCAAGATGTAATGACACCATGCTATATCTGCCATTTTGATCGAGCCAAAAAATCAGCTCGCATTCCGGGTGACGCGTTATCCCAACTGCTCTGTCTTCACATGAGACCGAAAAGACTACTTGGTATGTGTCATACCTACTATGAATCGGTATCTAGCCGAAGTACTAACTAGACAGGCATAGTCTTGCAACACAAAAACCTTAAAACTAGCTTAAGGCTACAAATTGATTAGTAAGCATGAGCAAATTATAGCTGCATCTTAAGGTTGTCTTAAGGTTCAGCCTACCTATTGCGATCTAGTGAATAATTAGTATTTTGTTTCACTTCCTCTTAACACATAACTGCAGCGCGTCCTGCTATCAAGCATGTGGAGGTTTGTATGAAACCCTATTTGCTGTTGGCAGCAAGTGCTGCAATTGTCGCTGCACTTACAACCCCCGCTCGTTTGGCAGCGGAAGATGACTCCTACGGCGAGCATCACATCAAGCATGTGTTGCTCTTGAGTATCGACGGAATGCATGCCGTCGATTTTTTGAACTGCGCTAACGGAGTAGCAGGCGTGAATGGCGGCGAGCCATACTGCCCGAACCTGGCAGCGCTCGGAAAAAACGCGATCAACTACACTGCAGCGTCAACCTCGAGGCCCTCAGACTCGTTCCCAGGACTGATGAGCATCGTCACCGGCGCAACTCCGAAGACCATGGGTATCTACTATGACGTGTCCTATGACCGCTCACTCGATGCGCCAGCGAAGACAACCGGCAATGGCGTAGCAGCCGGACCATGCACACCGTTCGCACTCCCGACCGGGACGACAACAGAGTACGAAGAAGGCATCGACATCGATCAAACTAAGGTGAACGGCGGCGCGCCCGGAGCCGGGTTGACCGACGGCGGCATCGCCTCCATCGATCCTAAGCGGCTTCCGCGCGATCCAGCCGCGGGTTGCGCTCCAGTCTTTCCGTGGAATTTTGTGCGAACGAACACCATCTTCGGTGTCATCCATGCGGCTGGCGGTTACGCTGCGTGGTCGGACAAGCATCCAGCCTACTCTTCAGTAGCAGGACCAGGCGGGGTCCTCGACGATTTCTACGCTCCCGAAATTAACTCCAACGTCATTGCGTTGCCCGGTGTTACAACGTCTGAGGGCAAGTCCTGCTCAACCATTCGCGATTCCGGCGCCGATCTTACTGCATGGACCAACAGCTTCGAAAATATCCAGTGCTATGACACGCTGAAGGTAAACGCAATTCTCAATGAGATCCACGGCAAGACGCATAACGGAGCTGCAGCTAAGGTACCCACGATCTTTGGCATGAACTTTCAGGCTGTCAGCGTAGGTCAAAAGCTGATCGAGGCGAACGTCGGCTCAGGCGGCTATAAGGACGCGAAAGGTGTCCCGACGCCGGAACTCCTCACAGAGATTGAATACGTCGACGCGTCGATCGGTGACATGGTGAATGCCCTGAAGGACACGGGCCGACTCGAAAGCACCCTGATCATCATCACGGCAAAGCACGGACAGTCGCCCATCGATCCGAACCTCTACAAGGCCACGCCCGGCAAGACAAACAACGGCACAACGCCTGCAACCCTGCTCGCAAACCTTCTGCCCGATTCCGAATCACCGGCGAATCCAACCGGCATCGGCGCGACGGAGGACGACATCTCGCTCTTGTGGCTCAAGAAGGGTGCGAACGTCGAAAGCGCCGTCGAAACTCTCGAACAGAATGCTTCAGCCATCGGCCTGGGCCAGCTTTTCTATGGCCCGAGCGTATCTCTTAACTACAACACGCCGGGACTCGGGCCAGGCTTGGACCCGCGTACACCCGATATCATCGTCACGCCGAACGTGGGCGTCACCTATACGGGCAGCGCCGCAAAGCTGGAAGAACACGGCGGCTTCTCGCATGACGATACAAATGTAATGCTGCTTGTAGCAAATCCCGCTTTCAAATCCAAGACAGTATCTACGTTCACGACGACCTCACAGGTCGCGCCTACCATCCTCGATGCGCTGGGGTTCAATCCCAATGCTTTGCAAGCTGTAAAACAAGAAGGCACAACCACGCTGCCAGAAGTTACCCAGGAACTGAACAAGCGTTAGTACGCTGTCATCCGCCTGGCCTGTAATAACTAGGCGGGAGTTCACGTAGCTCCCGCCTAGTTATCTGAACTGAGAAAACTGCAAAACATTTATACGTCGGTTCGATCCCGACCCGCGCCTTTAATCCTTCTCAATCGTCTATGTTCTGAAACCGCCGGACAAACGTTTCCGAATCGTGTCACCTCAATGCTTGTCTTTAACGAAGCGATATGGATAGTCCGGTGCCTTATACCCTTTCGCTTTCTGTCTCGGTGGAAGCTTCACCTTTGGGCGAGGGGTCTCTTCATAAGGAATCAGACTGAGCAAATGCGCAATGCAGTTCAATCGTGCTCGCCGTTTGTCGTCTCCATTCACGACATACCATGGCGACTCTTTCGTATCTGTCGCCGCGAACATCGCATCTCGCGCTCGCGAATAATCGTACCAGCGGCGATGAGACTCCAGATCCATGGCGCTGAGCTTCCAGGTTTTTCGCAGATCATCGATACGCTCCGAAAACCTGCGGGTCTGTTCGTCCTTGCTCACTTCAAACCAGTATTTGATCAATATGACGCCACCATTGATGACGTCTTTTTCCCAGGCCGGACATATCCTGAGGAACCGATTGTATTCTTCGTCCGTGCAAAACCCCATCACACGCTCAACACCGGCACGGTTATACCAACTCCGATCAAAAATAACGATTTCGCCTCCCGCCGGGAAATGTTCAAAATATCGCTGAAAATAAAGTTGTGATCGCTCCCGTTCGGACGGAGCGGGAAGAGCCACCACGCGGAAGACACGAGGACTCACTCGCTCGGTGATCCGCTTGATGATGCCGCCTTTACCGGCCGCGTCTCTGCCCTCAAAGAGAATAATAATTTTCGCTCCCGTGCGTTTCACCCATAACTGTAGTTTGACTAACTCGATATGGAGCTTGGCGATTTGCTCTTCGTATTCCTGGCGCTTGAGCTTCGGCCTGTCAGCTGATGGTTGCGGCTTGAGGTTTTGTGTCTTGCCGGGTCGCGTCTTTTGCTTTTTATCCATGAGCCCCCCTTCGACTGGTTGCGCTACCATTCTTGCGTAATCTCTGCGATTCTCCTGGCAAAATACGCGATCTGCTTGGAATACTCGATCAAGCCAGAGGTTAGACGAAAGCTCAGCAGATCCTTTTCATCCGACAGGAGAAGCTTGTCTAGGATATTTTTGCGGGCAGTGGCCGCCAGTTCTTCAACGACTTTTTTCGCTTCGATTACCTGCTCCGCCTCACTTGCGTTTGGCTGGCTTATTGTTCCTATGGCCTGCTCGAGATTTTGTACCACGGTTTCCGCAAATTGAGCCGTATTCTCGTCCCGCAACCGCTTCAAATCGATTCCCTCCGCCACCCGCTGTTGGCCAAGAGAAACCAGATTGGTTTTGACAATGTCGCTGACACTCTGCAGATGATCGGCTGCCTGCGCAAGGCCAACCAGGCGCTGGCCTTCCTCCTCGGAATGCTGCATCTCCGATAATCGGCCAACATAGACCAGAATGGCGTATTGCAACCGATCGATTTCATCGCACCGGTCGATCACGGCCTGAAGATCCTCGAGCCGTCCGGCCCCTATAACAGCAAAGGAGCGTCGAACCATCGCTAGAACCAGTTCGCCTAGTCGTGCCAATTCCAAAGTAATTCGCTGCAATCCGACCGAGGGTATCGTCAACGACGATTCATCAAGATAAAGCGGCTCGTCTGCACCTTTAGTTTTTTGGCGACGGGGCGGGACAATGATCTGCGCAAGTCTCGCGAGCGGTCCGACGAACCAGATCAAAATGAGCGTACTCGAGACGCTAAAAACGGTATGAGCATTTGCTATTTGGCGCGGTGTTTCGACCGCCAGTCGCGCGACGCCCTGCAAGTCCGGAGCGGAAGGTGAGATATGTCTGACCAGGTCAGCCAGCTGCGGGATGAAGAACACCCAGAACAGCACACCCAGGACATTGAAGAGGAGATGAACGACTCCGACTTGCACCGCCTCGGCGGATTTACCAATGGAGGCCAGCATCGCCGTCAGGCAAGTCCCGACGTTCGCTCCGAGGACCACGGCTATACCCGCCTCCAGGGGCATAAGGCCTTGACTTGCCAATGCAATCACAACAGCCAGCGTAGCCGCAGAGCTTTGAACAACAGCTGTAAAAATGGCTCCCGCAAGAATTCCTAACAGAGGATTCTCCATCTCCTGCATGGCCTTGATAAATGGCTCAAACGTCCGCAGGGGATGGGTGGCATTGCCCATAAACTCGATTCCAAGAAAGAGCAACCCAAGGCCGAGGACGATGCCGCCGAGCTGCCGCAAAAGTTGGCGCGTCCCAAATGCGTGGAACAGAAATCCAACCGCCAGCATGCCTGGTACGAGCGCTGACACATTGAAGGCCATGATTTGTGCCGTGAAGGTAGACCCGACATTGGCGCCCATGATCATAGGAACAGCCTGCTTCAGGGTCATCAGGCCCGCGGAAACAAAACCAACCATCAGAACGGTGGTAATCGTGGAGGAATTTAATACAGCGGTGACGAAAGCGCCGGATAGCAGCCCCACAAAACGATTGGCGGTAAGCTTGGCCAGAGCCCCTTCCAGGCTCGCTCCAGCGACAGCCTTCAGCCCGCCGGTCATCAATTCCAGACCGAATAGAAAGAGCGCCAGACCACCGGCGAGCAACCCTAGCATTCGCATCAGATTGATATCATTCGTCATTCCGCACCTTATGACCGCAGTTTCTTAAAAGCTGCACATACCGGACGCGAACTTAAGTGAACTCCAGCTGCGCAGCGAACCGGCCACCAGCACGAAGAACGGCAGCCCCAAGTAACGGCAAACGATGATTGAGCGATTACGATTACGGACGAGCCCTGCTGCTGGACCTCTCAGCAGCGAATATTCAGGCCGCCGATTCGGCATAGTGCGGCGCTCTGCGCATGCGACGCACCATGCGAATAATAATCTTTTCTACTTCTACAAGGAGGAAAAATAGAAAACCTCCAAGGATAAGTTTCGGCCAAATCCGAAGCGGTATGGGCTCCGTGTCAAATAGCGTCTGGAGCGGCGGCGCATAGGTGAAAAGTAACTGCAGCACGATGACGGCGCCGATGCCCAGAGGCAAATACTTATTGTCGAGGTGCGCCTTGAACGACAACGACGATCCCACCTTGAAGCGGCTGTTCAGAAGATAGAAGACCTGACCTATGACCAGCGTATTGACCGCGACAGCCCGGGCCAGTGCATCGGACGCGTTATACGATTTCATCTGGAAGAAGGCCCACAGCGTAAGTGCGAGCAACGCTAATCCAACGAAAATGACGCGCCAGATTCCGAAGCCATCCAGTATCGGGCGCTCGACGGCGCGCGGCGCGCGCTGCATCACGTCGAGTTCGTGCGGCTCGAAAGAGATCACCAGCCCCAGCGCAACAGAGGTTACCATATTCACCCAGAGGATCTGCGGCGCGGTGATCGGCGCGGTGAAGCCCGCGATAACCGCTACCAGAATGACGAGCGCCTGTGCGACGTTTGTCGGCAAAAGGAAGAGTATGGCCTTCTCGATGTTGTTGAAGACGGTACGTCCCTCCTTGACAGCCGCCGTGATCGAGGCAAAGTTGTCGTCGGCCAGCACCATCTCGGCCGCCTCTTTCGTGACCTCGGTGCCTTTGATTCCCATGGCGACCCCGATGTCAGCCTTCTTGAGGGATGGGGCGTCATTGACTCCGTCGCCCGTCATTGCCACGATCTGCTTGTTAGCCTGGATCGCTTTGACAAGACGTAGCTTATGTTCGGGGCTCGCTCGTGCGAAGACGTCGACATCGCGGACCACCTCCCGCAGAGTGGCGGTATCCATCTCTTCGATCTCGGTCCCGGAGACCGCGGTCTTGCCGTCGCCGATACCCAGCATCTTGGCGATCGCTGCCGCAGTGATCTTGTGATCCCCGGTGATCATCGTTACCCGGATGCCGCCGGTGTGGCATTCTTTGACGGCTTCAATCGCTTCTTTACGCGGCGGGTCGAGGAGCCCGATCAGACCGATGAGGGCTAGATTCTTTGGAAGATCGGCCGGCCCTATGTTTCCCTCGCGGATGCTCGGCTCTTCAAGCCACGCCAGTCCGAGCACGCGCTCGCCCTGCGATGCAAGCTTGTCCGAAGCTTTCATGAAATGGTCGCGATCGAAGGGCATCGGTGTTCCGCTCGCGGTCGCCTGATGATCGCAATGCTCAAAGATGACTTCCGGCGCGCCTTTGACGAGGATCATCCTCTTACCGTCGGCGTCCTTGTGCAGCGTGGCCATGAACTTGTGTTCCGATTCGAACGGGATCGCGTCAATTCGGGGATACATCTCCCGCGCGGTCTTCCGATCGAACCCGAGCTTGTTTCCGAATGGATAGAGAGCCCCTTCGGTCGGGTCGCCTTCCACCTTCCATATCCCTTCCTCCTGGCGGATCTCCGCGTCGTTGCACAGCATGGAAACCCGTCCCATAAGCTTGAGCACGGGTTCTTCGCCTGCGGGCTGGCTGTCTTTCAGCACCTGGCCTTCCGGCGCGTAACCATCGCCGGTCACCGAGTAAGCCGATTCAGCCGTCACCGCTGACACGACCATCATTTCCATCAGCGTCAGTGTGCCGGTCTTGTCCGAACAGATGCGCGAAACTGAGCCCAGGGTTTCCACGGCCGGGAGGCGTCGGATGATTGCGTTGCGCTGGGCCATGCGCTGCACGCCGATCGCGAGCGTGACCGTGATGAGAGCGGGCAACCCCTCTGGAATCACAGAGACCGCGATGCTGACAACCTTCTGGAATATGTCCACGAAGCCCATGTTCTGGACCCATCGGCCGTAGGCGAAGACCACGACGACCACCACCCCGATGACCGCGGTAATCGCATAGCCGAACTTCTTGATCTGGCGCAGCAGCGGTGTCTCGAGCGCGCTGACCGAGGTCATCATCTGGTTAATGCGGCCCAGTTCGGTTTCCGAGCCGGTCGCAACCACGATCCCGGTCCCGCGCCCGGAGGCAACCAATGTTCCGGAAAATGCCATGCCTTCCCGATCCCCGATCGTAGCCTTGTTGGAAACCGCATCTGTTGTCTTATCGATAGGCACCGACTCGCCCGTGAGCGCCGCTTCCTCTGTCCGCAGGTTCTTAACTTCGACGAGACGAAGATCTGCCGGGATCTTATCTCCGGATTCAAGAAGCACGACGTCGCCCGGCACCAGTTCCTCCGACGGGATCAATCGAATCTCCCCGTTACGCAAGGTCCTGGCTTCCGCGGAGAGCATGTTGCGAATCGAATCGAGCGCCTTTTCAGCCTTGCCTTCCTGAATGAAGCCGAGCAGCGCGTTGAGGACGACGACGCTCAGAATGATCGCGGAGTCGAGCCAGAGGCCGACCATCATCTTGACGAAGCCCGCGCCGAGCAGGACATAGACCAGGATATTGTTGAACTGGTGCAGGAACTTCATGAACGGCGACTGCTTCTTGCCCTCAGGCAAGCGGTTGGCGCCGTATTTGGCTAGACGCTGCGAAGCTTCGCCCGCGTCGAGCCCTTTCACAGAGTCGGTTTGAAGCCGCTTCACCACTTCGTCTGCGGCTATCGCGTGCCAGACCACGGCTTCACCGGCCGGGGTCGTGGTCGTGGTCGCTGCTGCACTCATCCGCATGCTCCGTTTTCCCCGGCTTCGCGTCGTTTTGCCAGCACGGTTTCAGAACTTTGTGAGAATCCAACGACTCCTCAACCCTTCCAAATCAAAGCGGCATGATGCAGGCCACGATGAGCCGTCAGGATGCGATTGGCAATCCCGAATTTCACGGAGTCCGGAACGCGTATCTTCCAGGCCCTGATGCCGTCAGGCTCACAGGAGTACAGCAAAACATTATGACCGTCAAGCTATGTTGTCCCTGCTGGATCTTGGACGATGAGGATCGAGCCCTGTTTCTGCATGCGGAATTGCGTCAGTTGGGGCGTCTAGAACTCTTTTTCAAATTTGACAAGAACTAGACGGCAGCTTGACGACAGGTGTCTGCGCGAATTCGTAGTGTTGGTTGCGTAGGGAGGAAACACCATGCGACCGATGACAAGGATGTTCGTTTTTGCAGCCGCTCTGGCTAGCTCCAGTGCCGCCTTCGCACTCAACAAGGTGACGGTCAACGTTCCCTTCAACTTTGAATCTCACGGCAAAACATATCAGGCAGGCAGTTATGACGTACTGCTTAATACCAATGATGGCATTATGACGTTGTGCAGCCACAATAACCCGAAACAAGCGGTGATGTGGGCTGTCTCTCCCGCAGAATTTGGTCCGAACGCGCCTCTGCTGTCGATAAAATTCGACGACGCGCCGGATGGCTCGCACGAGTTGCGCAGCATCCGCCTCGCGTCACGGACCACACCAATACTGGACGAACGTGAAAAACACACTACGCAACGCGAAGTGTCCATCACGGGCGGCCGGTAGTAGCAACCACCCCTTCCAGGAAGAGCCTATGTCTTCATGCTCCGACATAGGCTCTATTTTTTTTCTCACTCTTTCCCTTCCTAAGCAATTGGGTGCGGTTGGCCCAAGTTCTTCTCCAACCCGATCTGCCCTTATCCCTCCGCACAATTTCGTCGCATGCCTGAAGCGTTTCGCTGTTCCCCGCTAGCCGCGCCCCAAGGTGAATGGCAAGATGCAAGCATGGCGCCTGGTGTCGTGTCTCGGTAAAGATGCACGCTGATATGCCTACAAAATCCGATATGTTGCTTTTCAAAGTGCGTGAAACCTTTTTATTCTGTAAAACGTTTGAGTAGAGGGAGAAAAATTTGAGCAGAATAACCAGGCGGGCATTTCTAAAAACGGGCGCGGCTGCCGCCGCAGCCCTGGAGCTGAGTCAACACAAACTATTCGCAGACCCGTTGGGCCGGCCGGTAGGCATGCAGCTTTACAGCGTGCGCAAACAACTACCGGACAACTACGCGGGCACACTGAAGCAAGTGGCTGCCATCGGATACCGTGAGGTTGAAGCCGCCGGCTTCTACGGACACAGCCCGGATGAAGTGAAGGCAGCGATGAGCAGCGCAGGCCTGCGCTGTGTAAGTGCGCACTATCCACTCGCAGAGCTGCTGAAGGATGTGGATGGAAATCTGAAGTATGCGAAGGCTGTGGGTCTTTCCTATGTGATCTGCTCCTCGCCATCCGTGGCCGATCCAGCAAAGCTGGCAACCTATCCGGGCGGCGCCGGCAAGTATTTTCGCGAGGGCATGACGGCAGACGACTGGCGCTGGAACGCCGAGCAATTCAATGAGCTAGGCAAAAGGTTCAAAGCCGAGGGAGTCCAATTCGGCTATCACAACCATACGACGGAATTCCGCGATATGGGCGGCTTGAACGGTTATGACGTGCTGCTGAAAGACACTGACCCTACCTACGTAACGATGGAGATGGACTGCGGTTGGGTAGTGGCAGCAGGGAAAGACCCGATTGCCTATCTCACGCAATACCCGGGGCGCATCTCCATGCTCCATGTAAAAGATCTGAAACCTGCGGTCGCCGGAAAGACCCCGGGCGAGCGCGTTTCAACTGTGCTGGGCAAAGGCACAATTGACTACAAACCGATTTTTGCCGCCGCCCAAAAAGCCGGGATCAGGCACTACTTTGTTGAGCAGGAAGAATTTGACAACGATCCTTTACAGGAGCTGGCGGAGGATTACCAGTACCTGCACACGATGCGCATTTGAGTGTGGGCACACCGCCCTGCAATCACAGCTGGGAGATGGTCACGTTGCCGTCCGAGGTATGGATCGTCAGCGGGACGCTCCCGGCATTCAGTTTTCCGCGCAAATGATGCCCGGAGCCTTCGCGGCTGTCGTAGTGGTCCATGGTAAGTGGCAGGGCGCAATCGATATGGCCATCACTGCTTGAAATGTCGAGATCGGCGGCTAAGTCGCGCGGTACGCGAATGTTGACGCGGCCGTCCGAGCTTTCGATACGCGAAGCTGCGGTAAGCTGCGCACCCTGTGCAAGGGAGAAATCGAGAGTGCCATCGCTGGTATGCAGCTGCACAGCCGAGAAGTTGCCGTCGACCTTCATGTGGCCATCGGAAGAACGGGCTTCCAAAGTACCATTCGCATTCTGGACCGTAAGGTTGCCATCGCTTGAGCTCAGGCGCAGGTTGCCGCGGAGATTATCGAGGTCGACATTCCCATCTCCGGTATGAATCTGTAGATCGCCCTGTAGATCGCGCGCAGTGAGGTTGCCATCCGACGTCTTCGCATCGAGATCGACGGCACCTGGTGTTTCAACCGTGACGGATGTTCCTTCATGATTTCCCAAGCTGACATGAAAACCGACGCGCGGCTTCTCCTTCAATGTGAAGTAGACATGATCTGCCGACTGGCTTTCCTCAAGCCGGTATTCGCTCAGTTTCTGGCCGGAATGGATCTTGATGTGGACGGACTTGCAGTCGCCGCAGGGTTGGATATGGAGGTTGCTGTCCGATGTTTCAATCGTCAGGGATGGCTTGCCTGTAACGGTATAGGTCTTTTCCCAGTCATGATCGGTATTCTGGGCCTGCGCTGGACAGGCAGCAACTGAAATAAGACATGCAGTAAAGGCGACGATGGGATAGATCAGGCGGGATCGTGCGGAAGACATAGTTCTCTCCTGCTGTGTGTACGCAGGAAGTAGCTGCTCAGTTCCGTCGATCGGGAAATTGTTCCTGGCTTTCTAAGAAAAGAAAGCCAGGAAGTTAGAAGTGTTAAACCAGCTCGTAGCCGGCGAAAAAATAACCGATTTCGAACGCTGCTGTCTCTTCTCCGTCCGAACCGTGGATGGCATTTTCTTCAATCGATCCGGCAAACTTCTTACGGATGGTGCCCTCTTCGGCGTTGGCCGGATTGGTGGCGCCCATCAATTTGCGCAAATCGGCGATGGCGTTGTCCTTCTCAAGCACCAGCGGAAAGATGGGGCCAGAGGACATGAAATCGGTAAGCGAACCAAAGAAGGGGCGTTCTTTGTGGACGTAGTAGAAGCCTTCGGCCTGCGCTTTCGAGATCGAGGCCTTCTTGATGGCGATAATTTTGAAGCCCGCCTTTTCGATTTCGGCGAGGATGGCTCCGGTATAGCCCTTGCGGACCGCGTCTGGCTTGATAATGCTGAAGGTGCGTTGTGACACCTGGTTTGTTCTCCTTGCAAATAATGCGTTACTTCCAGTGTAAAGCACTGTCGCGAGAAAAGGCGATCGGGGCTCGCTTTCTGGATTTGTATCTGTCACGGTTGCAATCCCGATATTCAGGCCTTGAACCGTTCTAGGTCTTGCACCGTATCGATATCGAAGACGCCTTCTGGAAAATCGATGGACGATGTCTGCGCTTGATATCGCTGGATCAACTCGCGCGCACCTTTGTCGCCATCCGATTTCAAAAGATCAGGGTAAAGCTTTTCGCGGAAGAGAGCGGGCACGCCGAGCTTCTCTGCATAGCTGGATGCAACGATCAGAGATCCTGTCTCTGCACTCTTTCTCATGAGGTTGAGTAGGGCCTGATTGGAAAGCTTTGGCTGGTCCGACAAGAGAAGCAGCACTTGTTGAGGGAGCGGAACCTCTTTCACCAGAGCTTCCACACCAAAATGCAGCGATGAACCCATACCCGACTGCCAATTCGAGTTGATCACCACTCTCGCATTCAGACCATTGAGCTCACGCCGTATACGCTCTGCCTCAAATCCGAGCACCACAAAAATCGGTGCGCAGCCAGCCTCTTCCGCAAGTCTTACCGTGCGGTGCAACAAGCTTTCGTCGTCAATCCGGAGCAATTGTTTGGGCTGGCCTAACCGCGTGGAAGCCCCCGCCGCGAGCACGATGGCTGCGCAGTTTGTTTCGGAGACAGATTCATACATGGATGAGCTTTGTGTGGATATGCTCGCGGGCCTGCGAGCTTTTCTTCAGGGACATGCCGTCTCGACCGTTCAGCACGGCAAAAATTTCCGTCACGATGGAAAGCGCGATGCTCTCCGGAGTATGCGCGCCAATATCAAAGCCGATGGGCGCGTGCAGAAGAGCCATGCATTCCTCCGGCGGTATGGCCAGTTGAGTAGAGACTTCTGCGATCAGGCGCTCGGTGCGCTGACGCGGACCCAATATGCCAAGATATTTCAGCTTCCTGGGCAGCAGCTCCCGCAAAAGAATCCGATCCTGTTCGTAGCTATGCGTCAGCAGCACCACGGCATCGTCCGCTTCTATGGCTAGTTTCTGCAAGGGTGAGACCTCATCGTAATCAAGCACGACGAGCTTGTTGGCCTGCAAAAAACGTTCAGCCCGAGCCAGATGGGAGCGCCCATCCGCGACGGTTACATGCCATCCAAGTTTATTTGCAAAGTCTGCAAGCGGCTTTGCATCGTCGCCCGCACCAAAAATGATCAGGGCCGGACAGGAAGCCACATATTCGACAAATAATTCGGCTGCGGGAGAACCGGCTTGAAGTCGTGTGTAAAAAGACCGTTTTTCCTCCGCTGCGCGCAGCGCCAGGTCTTCGATTTCAAGCATTCCGGTGGCGGAAGAAAACAACGTTTTTCCATTCTCCTGTTGCACAAGGAGCGTCATCCCCTGATTTGTGTCCGTAATCGTTACAAATGGTTTGCGATCGTTCAAATTCGACTCCAGCGCGTTGAGCACGGAATGCGCTGCCTCGCTCCGTTCGAGAAGAACATGAACCGTTCCGCCACAGCCAAGTCCATAGGGTACGGGTGAGTCGTCGTCGAAGAAGCTGCTATAGCGCTGCACGGCAGGGCCGTTTTCCGTGAGCCACCAGGCTTTCTTTACCACTTCAGCTTCGAGGCAGCCGCCGCTGATGGTCCCGGCGCGCTGGCCGCTGCGTGTGAGCAGCATGCGCGCACCCGGCTTACGATAGGATGATCCTTCCACGCGCACAACGGTCGCGAGGCAAACTTCTTCTCTGCTGACCTTGGACTCGCGCCACAGCGCTACGATTTGTCGCAGTTCCGACATACATTACACCAGCAGCTGTTCGATGCGGATCGGCAGATTTCGAACACGAACTCCGGTTGCATGGTAGACAGCCATAGTGAGCGCAGAGGCGACTCCGGTAAGGCCAATTTCACCGACACCGCGCGCACCATATTCATTGAGATTCAGGTCAGGATACTCAACAAAGATACAGTCCAGTTCGGGGATGTCGGCATTTGTGGAAACGATGTAATCGGCAAAATTATTGTTGAGCGGCTTGCCGTTGCGTGAATCGTAGATCGTCTCTTCAAACAGCCCCATACCGATCCCCATGACGACGCCGCCCAGAATCTGATTGCGGGCGGTCTTGTGATTGATGATGCGTCCCGCATCCATAATCGTGAGCCAGCGGGAAACGCGCAGACGGGCGATGCCCGGATCCCAGGTGACTTCGCAAAATTGCGCCCCAAAGGTATGACTTGAAAGCTTCCTTGAGCTTTCGTCAGGAGCCGTTCTCGCCTGACCATCGACGCCGGCCAGACGGCGCATCTTGAGAATGTCACCGAATGGCACACCGCTTTCGGGAGATTTATCCTGCGCGTGCAGGCGACCACCGGTCATCTTCAGCGTTTTCGTATCCACATCGTAGAACGGCGAGCCTTCTGTTTTCGCGGCCACTTCCATCAGCGTATCAACCGCTGTTTGCGCAGCCTTGGCAATTGCAGGCAGAACAGATGCATTGCCGGTCGAGCCGCCAGACATTGGCCCCGGAGGAAGCGAACTGTCTCCGAGAACGACATCAATTTTATCGACAGGAATTCCAGTTTTCTCTGAGACTACCTGCGCAAAAATGGTGTAGGTTCCCGTACCAATATCCTGTGTGGCGCTGGATGCGCGCGCCGTGCCATCCGCGCTGAGACGAACGCGGACTTCGGCTGCTCCACGTCCGGCGGGCCATGTGCAGGTAGCCATGCCCCAGCCAAGAATCAGATTTCCGTCGCGCATGGAACCGACCTTAGGATTGCGCTTGCTCCAGCCAAAGCGTTCGGCTCCTGTTTGATAAACCTCGCGCAGATGCTTGCCCGAAAAAGCCTTATTACTGCTCTCGTCGGTCTCTGCGTAATTGCGGAGACGCACTTCCAGCGGATCGAGATTCAATTTGATGGCAAGATCGTCCATCGCCGATTCAAGCGCAAAGAGACCCGGTGTCGTGCCGGGACCGCGCATGGGCGTCGGCGTGCCGATGTTCAGATGCACAATGTGCTGTTGCGCGGCAACGTTGGGACAGCTATACAGCAAAGGCGTAGGCTCGGTGCAGTTCTCCGCATAGTCGTCAATCATCGAACTCGGCGTGAGCACATCGTGCTGAAGAGAGACGAGCTTGCCATCCTGCATAGCGCCGATCCGAATGCGCTGCTGCGTGAAGGGGCGATGCCCTACCGTCGTGAACATCATCGAGCGGGGAACTGAGACTTTCACCGGCCGTTTAATCCTGCGCGCGGCCAAGGCCGCAAGCATCGAGTGCGGCCATGGAAAAAGCTTGCCCCCGAAACCAGATCCACAGAATGGCGAAATGACATGTACATCTTCGAGGGGGACGCCGATCATCTCCGACATCACATGCTGATGATTGACAACTCCCTGCGTCGTCTCGTATAGCGTGACCTTATCGCCATTCCACACGGCAATCGTACCGTGCATTTCCATGGGATTGTGTGTTTCGGCGGGAGTGGTATACGTGAAGTCAATCTGTACAGGCGCCGTTTTGAATGCGCCGTCCGCATCGCCTCGCGCATAGTTCCGAGCGGGTGCACCTGTAGGAGCTGGCACGTCACCAACATGCACCGCAGGCTTGCTCTCGGAGTACGCAACTTTGACCAGCGCAGCAGCGTCCTGCGCCTGCTCAAAAGTATTTGCAACTACGAGAGCTACAAATTGCCCGTAGTAATAAACCGTATCGTCCTCAAACGGCGGACGGCTCTCTCCGGCACGGCTGTTCTGCTCAAACGCATTGGCCGGGCGGAACAAAGGGTCGGCATTGCCGTGATGAAGAACAGTGATAACGCCCGGCATCCTTTCAGCTATGGATGAATCGATGCGCGTAATCTTTCCGTTCGCGATGGTGCTGGGAACTCCCACGCCATACGCAAGACGATCGATTGGATGATCGACCGCATAACGGGCTGCCCCCGTGACTTTCAGCTTGCCGTCGATCCGCGATACCGCAGCTCCTATGACTGATGAGCTCATACTTCTCGATTCTTCTTAAGCTGTTTGCGTGGTGACTAGCAGGGCACGCACAATCGCTCGCTGTGCCAGTTCCACCTTGAAGGCGTTGTCGCGTAATGGCTTTGCCGGTTTTAATGCGGCTTCGGCTGCGGCACGGAATGTGTGCTCGTTCGCTTCGCGGCCTTGTAAGACTTGCTCGGCCTCTTTCGATCGCCACGGTTTTGTGCCGACGCCCCCCATTGCAACCCGAGCATGCTGAATCTTGCCCCCGGATACCTGCACAACAACCGCAGCCGAGGCGAGGGCAAATTCGTACGACGCGCGATCCCGCAATTTCAAATAATGAGAGCGCGTGTCCTGCGGCAACGCAGGCAGCGTGACATAGGTGATAAGTTCCCCGGCTTCCAGCACATTCTCTTTTTCAGGAGTCGTGCCGGGAACCAGGTAAAAATCATTCAGCGCGATGCTGCGTTCGCCCTTCCCGCCGCGCGTATGAACAGTGGCTTCAAGAGCCATCATCGCCACGGCCATGTCAGAGGGATGCGTGGCGATACAGTGCTCGCTTGTGCCAAGCACGGCATGGATGCGATGAAAACCGTCAATGGCGGCGCAGCCGGAGCCGGGTTCGCGCTTGTTGCATTTGTAATTTGTGTCGCGAAAGTAATAACAGCGTGTGCGCTGAAGAATATTTCCCCCGGTCGTTGCCATGTTCCGCAGCTGAGGTGAAGCTCCAGCCAGCAATGCCTCAGAAAGAATGCTGTAGCGTTGCTTCACATCCGCATTCCAGGCCAAGTCGCTATTCCGTACAAGAGCACCAATCTTCAGTCCGCCATCAGCAGTTGGCTCAATGCGGTCGAGAGGAAGGCCATTAATGTCGACGAGTGCCGCGGGCTTTTCGACGTTGAGCTTCATCAAGTCGACGAGTGTCGTGCCACCGGCAATGAACTTGCTGCTCTGGCGGCTGTTGGCATCGACGGCATTATCGATGGATTTTGGCTGGCTGTAGCGAAAGGCCTGCATAGCGTCCGTCTCCTTGAGTTAGGCCGATTGCCGAGCCTGCTGCACGGCAGCAACAATATTGTTATAGGCGCCGCAGCGGCAGATGTTGCCGGCCATGGCTTCCCGGACATCCGCATCCTCTTTGCCAATCGGCTCCTTGAGAAGAGCCACCCCTGACATGATTTGGCCAGAGGTGCAGTAGCCGCATTGAAAACCATCATGTTCAATAAACGCCGCCTGCACAGGATGCAGTTCGCCGTTCTGCGCCAGACCTTCAATCGTCGTAATCTCGTCATTCTGGTGCATAACGGCGAAGCTCAGACAGGAATTCACCCGGCGCCCATTGACATGGACCGTGCACGCGCCACACTGACCGTGGTCACACCCCTTCTTGGTGCCGGGCATTTGCAGGTTTTCCCGTAAAGCGTCGAGCAGTGTGACGCGCGGCTCCAGCATGAGCTGATGGGTCTGCCCGTTGATTTTTAGCGTCACCGGGACAGATCCTGGAACTCCGGTCTTTTCGGCTGCTTCTGCCGGAGCCTGCGCGGCCCCGGCTGCATGCGCGAGCGGTGCTGCAGTCGCTGCGAGCCCGGCCGCACCCAATTGAGTCAAAAATGAGCGCCGGGAAAACCGCCCAAAAAGCGTTGGCTTGCCAGGAGAATCGGTGTAGTTCTTTCCTTCGCCGGATTCCAGAATCTCAGAGTCGGTCTCGGGTTTGGTCTCGAGGTCAGGCGATTTTGGCATGGATGAACATCCCTTCGAGTTACGACCTGTCTAGTGGTCTGACCTCGCCTTCCATGTCTCGTTAGACGGGGCCGGAAAAAAAGAAGATGCACTGAAGTTAGCATGCCACTTGAATCGCGCATGCAGCATGTTTTCCCGCCATTGTTTAAGGCAATCATTTTGTATGGAGAAATCGCGCATATAGTATAAAAATAACGATTTTATTTGTATGAAAACGCGCATTTCTCCGGAGATTATTTTCAATGAAGCCTAAAAGCAAATCCCTCTTGTTTTTTTTCGCTTTTGCCTTAGCGGCTTGGATCGGGCTGGTTCGACCGGCCCACGCTCAGTCCTTTATAGAGAGATGGCAGGATCGCGTGAACCGCACGCAGGCAGAGCAGCCACACTGGGTCACGCCTCTGGTGACGGTAACGCCGCGTCTGGAACAGGAGTTTCGCACCGATTTCACCCGTCAGCTGACGCCCACCGACACAACCACATGGAATTACGGGAACAGCAAGGGGCTAGAGCTGATTCCTGCGCGAAGAATCGAGCTGCTCTTCAATGTGCCGCCCTATATCCAGCACAACACGCCCAAAGCAAAAGATGGCTTCGGCGATACAACGTTTCTGATGAAATACCGCTTCTATGCCAGCAACGAGGAGAACCACAATGCGATCGTCACAGCATTCCTCGGTGCGAGCATTCCTACAGGAAGCTACAGCAACGGCAGCACCGACGCGACAGTAACGCCGACTCTGGCGGCCGGTAAAGGATTCGGCCGCTT
Organism: Alloacidobacterium sp.; assembly: GCA_035482895.1. Lineage (GTDB taxonomy): Bacteria > Acidobacteriota > Terriglobia > Terriglobales > Acidobacteriaceae > Alloacidobacterium. The sequence continues at coordinate 17,872 of DATHQH010000169.1, forward strand.
CGCCATCCAATCGACACTGGGAGGAACGCTCCCAGTCGCAAACAGCAATAAGCTGGGACGTCCAATTGCCTGGAATAATGCGCTGCAATGGCGGGCCGATCCGCACTGGTGGCCGGAAGTTGAATTCAATTCGACCTTCTATAAAGGCGGCCCGAATGACGGAAAAATGCAGAATTTTGCAACTCCCGGAATCGTAGCCCGGTTCCCACTTCGACGGCGGCTCGGCGTGACCCTCGGCGCGGGCATGCAAATCGCGACTTCAGGGTTCCACACCTATAACCATGGACTTGTATTTACCGGACGCATGCCGTTTTGACGAGAAAAAGCCCCTCTTTCACCGCGTGAAGAGGGGCTTCCGATGATTCGTTATTCCTGAACGACGGCCTTGACCAGATTGCGCGGGCTGTCGACATCGATGCCGCGAAGGACTGCGGTAAAGTATGCCAGCAACTGCAATGGAACAACCTCCAGAATTGTAAGTAGATACTCACTGGCGTTTGGCACTGAAATTGTGAAGCGGGCAAGCTTTGGCACTTCAGCATCTCCATCAGATGCCAGTGCAATGATCTCTGCGCCTTGCGCCTGCATATCTTTCATAAGCTGTAGCGTTTTTTCATAACGCAGCATGGAGTCGGGATCATTGCGGTCCTGCGTCGCGATCATGACGAGCGGCGCATCCTTGCTGACGAGCGCGTTCGGTCCATGCTTCAGCTCTCCGGCCGGGTAGCCCTCCGCCTGCACATAGGCCGACTCCTTCAGCTTGAGCGCGCCTTCGCGTGCAATAGCGTAGTGGATGCCGCGTCCCAGATAGAGAAAGCCGCGCGCGTTATGCGTGTGTTCCGCGACCGTATGCAGCTGTTTCTCCCAGCCTTCGAGTGAGGACTCGAGCAGGCCGGGCAGTTTCTCCAGCTGATCAGTGAGACTGGAAACGGAGTGAGCTGTCATCCGGCCACGCAATCTCGCCATGGAGAGCGTGAGCAGGTAGAGCACAACGAGCTGCGTCGTGAAACTCTTGGTTGCCGGAATTGCTTTTTCTTTGCCCGCAAAGGTAGGCAATGATGCGTCAGCCTCCCGCGCCATCGTCGAATTTGCGTTGTTGGTTATGGCTGCGGTTGCGAGACCGCGGGATTTGCCTTCGCGCAGAGCAGCTAATGTGTCCGCCGTTTCCCCCGACTGCGAAATAACAATCACACCCGGGTCCTGCAGAGTATGGGTAGAGCGATAGCAGTACTCGCTGGCATATTCAACATCGACGGTGAGCCCAGCCAGGTCCTCCAGCATGATCTCGCCGGCGAGACCAGCATGTCGGCTCGATCCGCTGGCAGCGATGACGACTCGCTGATGTCCGCGTAGAGCTTCAGTCACGGCGGCAAAGGCCTCGGGCTGCAACGACCCGTTGGAAACATAGCTGCGGATCGTGGCGGCAAGAGCTTCCGGCTGTTCATAAATCTCACGCAGCATGGCGTGGGGAAAGGTGCGTGTTTCAAGCGATTGAGGCATAAATAAGAGTCTCTGAATTCATTGTCTCTCAAGAGAAGCTGTATGCACAGCTATACAGCTACAAATACAAAAGAAAAAGGTGCAGAGAGATATCTCTGCACCTTGGAGAAACTCCAGCTCACTTTAGAAGGTGTACTTCAATGCGAGCTGGATTTGACGCTCAGTGGAGTTGGTGCTGTTAATCAGACCGAAGTTTGTATCAGAAATGCTCTGATCTGGCGGTCCCAGGCTGACGGTGTTAAAGAGATTGAAGAAGTCAGCACGGAATTGCAGGTGGCTGCCCTCGGTGATTGGGAAACTCTTGCTTGCGGCCATGTCGAAGTTCTTATAGCTGGGGGCACGTTCTGACCCGACTGTAGCCGTACCTAGGCCGGTAGAGGACTCTTCGCCATAGGCGCAGATTCCGTTGTCGGTGCCACTTGGGCAACCCGTTGCCGAGGGATCCGTACCAAACCAGTTGTTGGTAGACTGACCCACGATTTTCAACGGACGATAATGATTCGCCCGATTTGTACGCTGATTCACATCGTAGAATTGGTTCGAAAAGATGGTAACGGGGAAACCGGAGTGCAAGCTGGCAACTGCTCCCAGCTTCCAGCCACCGATGAGAGTATCCTCGATGCGGTTCATGTTCGAGCCATACAATTTCCCACGACCGAAGGGCAGATCGTAATAGCCCGAGAAGGAGAAAATGTTTGTGGAGTCAAAGAATGCCGGGCCGTAATCCTCGCCGCCATTATAGGCGTTTTGCCAATAAGCCGACTGAGATGAAACGCCGTTCCCGCCGTAGTAGCCCAGATTATTGGAAAGAGTCTTGCTGTAGGTGTAGTTAGCCAGGAACTCCAAGCCATTGCTGGCCCTCCTGCGGCCTGTCACCTGCAACGCGTTATAGTTCGACATTGCTTCTGATTCGGTATAACTCACTTGAGTTACCAGGCCAAGACCCGGAAAACCAGCGAGAGGAAGTGGGCAAGTTGGGCAAGTTCTCTGGTTTCCTTCCCGAGGATCAACCAGGTGAGTGCCGGTTTGTCCTAAGTAAGCGATAACTAGAGAAGTGTTGTTGCTGAGTTGAGTTTCTGTAGTCAGATTGAATTGCTGCACCAAGGCAGGCTTCAGGTTCGTCTGCCACGCGCGGATGTTGCCAGCGAGAGTGGCAGCGTCTGCGGGACGAGGAAATCCATTCGTAACAGAGAATGGTGTTACGCCATCTGACTGCGCCGATGAATCAATGAAAAATGGCGGGTTAAGTGGGAGTCGCAAATTTGCACCCGTACCCTCCATAAAATTAGTAATCGCATAACCGCCGCGAACTACGAAGCGATCATGAAAACGATCCGGCGAGTAAGCGAAACCCACGCGCGGCATAAATCCGCCGTAGAAGGCATCGTATAGCGCGCGGCTTGCGCCATTGACTCCGGCATAGCTAATTGCGCCAGTGTAGATGTTGACATTGACCTGTTTATTATTCACTTCATACAGTGGCTGGTCATATTCCCAGCGCATGCCAAGATTAATGGTCAAATTCGGCATGGCCTTCCAATCGTCCTGAATGAACAAGGCGTCACGCCATTGCCGTTGACCCCAGCGGTTTACGGTGCTTTCGCCTTGTCCATAGTTGAAGACAGTATCCTGCAGAAAATCTGCCCAGCTATCGCCATTGAACCCGTTCACGCCGCTGAATGCGCCGGTAAAGTTGAAAAGTCCCAGCGCGCCGTCATTGCCCGAGTAATAGCGATTCTGCTGGTACCGAAGAGCCTGGCCGCCAAACTTAAGCGTATGTTTTCCAAGCTGCCAGCTAACGTTGCTGCCATACGTATAAGTGTTCACAATACTGTCGGATGCAACGCCATTCGAGCCGATGGCGGTCACATTCGTTCCACCAGAAAATGTGAATTGGCTAAAGCCGGGCACTCCCTGCACTCCCGGAATTCCCAACTTCTGATTCCCAGTCAGACCGAAATCTCCAGCGATATCAACCGGGACCGTGGTGTAACGCGTACGTCCATAACCAGCGCGCGATTCAGCCACAACGTTCGGCGAAAAAGTGTGCGTCCAATTCACGATGAAACCGGTGTAAGGGTTGGCATCGTTGGCCGGGATCTCCGTCGGGATGCTGACACTGCTGTTGCCATCATATTGGCGTCCCATGGTGAAGCGACCGGAAACCAGATCATTCTGGCGAACCTGCCAGTCGATCTTGATATCGCCCTGATCGTTCTGTACGAACTGTTTTTCAGAGCCGACATAATTTCTGTTTGGAATGGCTACGGATCCACCGGCAGCCAGAGTGCCGGACGTATTGTTTCCCGGGATGGTTTCAGTCGGATAGATTGACGCATTTCCCAGCAAAAATTGAGCTGCGGGGTTGCTAATGTTGAAATGCGTTATCTGATAAAGCGGATTTCCCTGGCCATCGACAGCAACCTGAATCGGCACGTCTCCGTTACGCATGCCTGCGGTCGGAACATTGTAAAAGGTGGAGAAGTTCGTATTTTGCCGTGCACCCTGATAGTCGACAAAGAAGAAGAGCTTGTCGTGCTTGATAGGGCCGCCGAGTGTTCCGCCGAAAATAGTGCGGTTGAACGGGTTAGTCGGAGCCGGTGTGCCCGAGGTATGCTTGTTACTCCAGCTGTTGGCGTTTAAATTCTGGTTTTCCAGAAATCCGAAGGCGTTGCCATGGAAATGATTGGTGCCGCTCTTGGTAACCATGACAATCTGGCCGCCGTTGGCATTGCCGTATTCCGCGGTTGCATCGCCAGTGATGATCTTCATTTCACCGATCGCATCTACATTGGGACTGTAGCCGATGTAGTTGTCGATGGCTTCATTGATGTCGGCTCCATCGAGCGTGTAGTTATTCGTTTGCTCGCGGTTGCCGTTCTGGAAATAGCCGCCATTGTAAGAAGACCGCATCACGCTGTTCTGCGTGGATGGGCTTGTTGTAATAGCCCCAGCCACCAATGTGGAGAGCGACGAGAAGTTGCGCGCTTGCAGCGGGATTTCGGTGGCTGTTTCTGAGGTGATAGTTTCACCCGTGGTTGGATTCTCGGTATTCAGGATGGATGAGGTAGCAGAAACGACTACGTTCTGGCTGACCTGTCCGATGACGAGTTTTACATCGACGCGAGCTTCCTGTGCTACTTCGAGGGCAAACGGCCCAGCTGTGGAAGTATCGAAGCCTGTCGCTTCCACCGTAATCTTGTACTGCCCAATGGGTAGGAAGCGCAGCGTGTAAACACCAGAGCTGTTGGTTTCTGTGGGGGCAGTGACGCCGGTTGCGGTATTGATGGCTGTTACTTTGGCTCCGCTGACAGCCGCTCCGCTTGCATCTGTGACCGTACCGGTTACAGCACCGGTGATGGTCTGAGCAAGCGAAATCGAACAGCACATCAGCAGGAACAGGAAACTGAAGAGAACGTTGCGTACTCGCATGGTGTAGGACCTCCGACTACGAAAGGTATGGTTGGAAATGCCGCTGCGGAACTCCGTCCGCTAATACGGTTTGGTATCTACGATCTCTGTTGCCAGGCGCATTTTGATGGACTGGTTTTCAGATTTCACATAATGTATAGACAACTGTACGAGCTAGCAAGAAAAAAGTGACGGACAGAAGAAAAAGCTATAGGCCGTATAAGGCCAGTCGTTGCAGGGATTTCCTCAGTCAAAGCAATCTCTTCTATTTTCTTAGGTTTGTAAAGAAAGTCCCCCAAAACCGTATCCTGGGATCAGATTAGATGGCCTTCATAAATCTCGCCGTAATTGCGCCAGGCTGTGTGATCGCTGCACCTATGACGACGGCAAAGG
>DATHQH010000170.1:0-21301 GCA_035482895.1 Alloacidobacterium sp.
TGGCGTACATAGGACAAGACTTTCCGATTGGCAGACGGCAAAAATTTCTGCGTCCCGCGTCCAAAGACACGAAACAGCTTACGCAGCGCAATCATATTGCGCATCCAGTTCAAAAGCGAGGAAGCATCACTCTGCTGCGCCTCGACGTTGAGCGCCTGATAGCCCCACACCGGATCCATAATGACCGGACTAAAAAGCTGCGCCGGGTTGGCGCGTGAAAATCCGGCATTGCGATCCGCCGTCCACTGCATCGGGGTACGCACGCCATTGCGATCGCCGAGATAAATGTTGTCGCCCATTCCAATCTCGTCGCCGTAATAAAGTATGGGAGTGCCCGGAAACGAGAACAGCAGGCTGTTCAGCAGTTCTATGCGGCGGCGGTTGTTATCGACCAGCGGAGCCAGCCTGCGTCGAATGCCGATGTTGATACGCATGCGCGGATCGGCGCTGTAGGCCAGATACATGTAGTCGCGTTCGTCATCCGTCACCATTTCGAGTGTCAGTTCATCGTGATTCCGCAGAAACAATCCCCACTGGCAATTTTCGGGGATCTCCGGCGTCTGCGCCATGATCTCTGTAATCGGCAGGCGATCTTCCTGCCGCAATGCCATGTAAATGCGCGGCATCAGCGGAAAGTGAAACGCCATGTGGCACTCATCGCCATCGCCAAAGTACGGGCGCACATCCGTAGGCCACTGGTTGGCTTCCGCAAGAATCACACGGTTCCGATATCTCTCGTCCATTGCGGCGCGAATTTTCTTGATGACATCATGCGTTTCCGGAAGATTTTCGCAATTGGTTCCATCGCGTTCGACAATGTAAGGAATGGCATCCAGGCGGAGCGCATCCACGCCCATATCCAGCCAGTGATGCAGAATTTTTACTACTTCTTCCAGCACCTGCGGATTGTCGTAATTCAAGTCTGGCTGATGCGAAAAGAAGCGATGCCAGAAGTACGCTTGCGCGACGGAGTCCCAGGTCCAGTTAGATTTCTCAGTATCAGTGAAGATGATACGGGCATCCTTGTACTTCTCGTCCGTATCGCTCCACACATAAAAATCACGCTCCGGCGACCCCGCCGGCGCATGGCGCGCGCGCTGAAACCACGGATGCTGATCGGATGAGTGATTGATGACCAATTCGATCATTACTTGCAGCCCGCGCTCGTGCGCCGCATTCAGGAATGCCTTGAAGTCATCGAGCGTTCCATAGCTCGGATGGACCGTCATATAGTCGGCGATATCGTATCCATCGTCCCGCAGCGGTGACGGGAAGAACGGTAGCAGCCAGAGACAGGTAACGCCGAGATCCTGCAGGTAATCGAGCTTTTCCATCAACCCCGGAAAATCGCCGATACCATCGTTGTTGCTGTCTGCGAACGCGCGCACGTGCAGCTCATAAATGATTGCGTCTTTATACCAGAGGGGATCGCTCGCACTCCCTGCGCGCTTATATATGTCCTGCGGAGTCATATGCGTGCTCATAGTTGCTGTCCGCTTCTACAAGTAGTAATCAAAATCTTTTTCAGATCTCACTCGTCGCAGCACACGAAATACGTGGGCTGGAATTTTCAGGGGCGAAAGCTCAACGTAATTCCTCGGCCCTTGCCAAAGATAGCGCGTGTCTGTCAGTTGATCGTGCAATTGATATGGCTCACGGGAGTCCAAGCCAAGTTTATCTAAATCTAAATCGACCCATCCGGACTGGACGTGGAAAGAATCGATGTTAACAACCACCAATACGGTATTGGCTTCATCCACACTCTTCTTGCTGTAACAGATTAAGTAGGGATTGTCTGTAGGATGAAACACCAGTGCATGGCTTGCTTGCAATGCTGCATTTTCGCGTCGGGCGTTGTTCACACTTTCGATGAAAGGCGCCAGGCTTTTGGGGTTATCGAGATCCCAGTGCTTCAATTCATACTTTTCCGAATACAGATATTCTTCGCCGCCTACTTTCGCCGGAGTGTTTTCCTGCAACTCAAACGCAGGACCATAGATGCCGTAGCTCGTTGCCAGCGTAGCCGCCAACACCAACTGCGACATAAATGCCGGCCTTGCGCCTATCTGTAATGGCTCCGGCAAAATGTCGGGAGTATTAGGCCAAAAATTGGGCCGAAAATATTCCCCCACCTCCGTCCCAACCAGCTGTTCCAGATATTCGGTTAGAGCCTGCTTGGTATTTCTCCATGTGAAGTAGGTATACGACTGCGAGAATCCCAACTTTGCCAGTCGCTCCATGACGCGAGGACGAGTAAAAGCTTCGGCCAGAAACAGCACATCCCGATGCTCGCGCTTAATCTCGCCGATAACCCACTCCCAGAACGGAAATGCTTTCGTGTGCGGATTGTCGACGCGAAAAATGCGAACGCCTTGTTCAATCCAGAAAGTAAAAACTCTCTTCAACCCATCCCAAAGTGCCCCCCAATCCTCGCTCTCGAAGTCCAACGGATAGATATCCTGATACTTCTTGGGAGGATTTTCCGCGTATTGAATCGACCCGTCCGCGCGCTTTCGAAACCATTTTGGATGTTCTTTGACCCAGGGATGATCCGGTGAGCATTGAAATGCAATATCGAGCGCAATCTCAAGTCCGGATTTTTTCGCAGCCGCAACCAGATGCTGAAAATCTTCCAGCGTTCCCAGCTCAGGATGAATGGCCGTGTGACCGCCTATTTCTGATCCAATCGCCCACGGACTTCCTACATCACCCGGCTCCGCAGTCACGCTGTTGTTTTTTCCTTTACGAAAGCTCTCCCCGATAGGATGAATCGGCGGGAGATACAGAACGTCGAATCCCAGCCGGGATATGTATGGCAGCCGGTCTTCCACGTCGCGAAACGTTCCGTGCTTGCCGGCAACCGGCGAGCAGGAGCGCGGAAAGAGTTCATACCAGCTGGAAAATCGACCTCTCTCGCGATCAACAACAATGGAGAGTTCTCTTTCATATTTCGTTTCCAGGCTGGTATCCGCGTACTGCTCCATAACTTCGGCAAGTATGGGATCGAGCGCCACAACCTTCGCATCTTCGGAATCGCATTCCGTCCGTAAGATGTGTGCCCACTCGTTCAGCTGGATTGCGTCCTTGCCTTCGGCACGCCGGGCTGCCTGTTCTACCAGCAGACCACCTGTCTGCAGTTCCAGACAGACATCCTGTCCCACCTCGAGACGCTTCAGCAGGTCGCTGCGCCAAGTACCAAAGTGATTGACGCTGCCCACAATGGTGTAGAAGTAACGGCCGATTTTGCTTACCTGCAATGAAGCGCGCCAGCGATCATTTCCTAAGGGCTCCATTCGGACGCGTTGCTGCAGTGAATCATCTTCATGCCGAAACTGCAGGTAACAGATAACGTGGTCATGGCCGTCGCCAAAAACATCGGCTTCTACCTGAACAGCATCTCCAACGATCCTCTTGATCGGAAAACGGCCTGCATCGATCTCAGGATCGACCCCTTCTATCACTACTCTTTTTCTTCCGTCTGCTGGCTTTGTCATTAAAAAACCGATCTTGCTGAATTCGGCGCAAGTACATTCACACCCAGACAAGGGTAAACCCTCACCTCTAACAAGATGCCTGTTTTTGAAAATTCGTTCGTCGCGGCTTTGGAAATTGAGCGACTTTCACTTTGTTCGATCAGAGGCTAGAAACGCGAAACGATCAAGAGTCCGCCACCTACGGCAACAACATCTTCCAATAAGGCAGCCAGAAATTGGGTCGAACGGCTGCTCGCAGGAATCAGTCGCCGGTAGTGAAAGCCAGCATACGCTCCAATGACCGCTCCCAGTGCGCCGAGCAAAACGCCATACGGCAAGGCAAGCTCTCGAGCAACACAAAGCGCCGCGCCGCATACCGCACCAAACACCAGACGAACGAGGAGGGGACCCAGCATGGTACGCCGGGGGATGAAAGGCAGCTTGTCGGCGACCAGTTCACCGAACGCAAAGATCGTGAAAATAATCAGCAAGGCGGGATGAGCGAAGAAGCCAGATGGCGAGCCAGCCAGCTGAAGCCAGCCAAGGTGAGCACCCCAGCACACCACTGCTGGCGCTGTCATGGAGCGCAAACCGCATACAAAACCGATACCGAAAAGAAGCAAGAGGATAAACGCCAGGCCCATAGCCCGTTCGATACCTTTAAACCGCAAAGCGCTTCAGAACTTTACGAAATCGCATCTATTTCAATGCGGTCCATGTTAGGGCCTGTTAACCCTGCGCGGACAGCTACGAGGCCTAGTTTTCATGCAGCAAACTTGGTTCTTCCGGGGAACGCAGCCGCACAAGCCGGTCGATGGTGTAGGGAGCGCGCTGCGAGGAGGTATGGTAATGCCGCACCTGCAGTTCGCCGAGCAGACCAATCGCCAGCATCTGGATACCTGCCAGAATCAAAACACCGGCAACGACAAAGAGTGGTCCATGCTGGTCCATTACATGCTCGTGCGTGAACAGTTTCAGCAGTAACAGAAAGAACGAAATTGCGCCGCCGCCAAGCATGCTTAATGCGCCAAAACTGCCAAAGAAGTGCAGTGGCCGAGTCATGTATCTCAGCAGGAACCGGATCGTCAAAAGATCGAAGAAGACGCGAAAGGTACGCCCAATGCCGTAGTGCGACTTCCCTCTTTCGCGATTGACATTCTTGATCGGAATTTCGCAGATACTCGCACCATACCAAGATGCCAGAGCCGGGATGAAGCGGTGCATCTCACCGTAAAGCGGAATGTTATGAATCACTTCCCGCCGATATGCCTTATAGGTCGTTCCGAAATCATGAATATCCACGCCCGAGAGCTTTGCCATCAGCCAGTTAGCACAACGAGACGGAATGCGCCGCATCACAAAATTGTCGATACGCTCCTTGCGCCAGCCGCTTACCACGTCATAACCCTCTTCCAGTTTTTCCAGGAAGTTGGGAATCTCGTTGGGATCGTGCTGCAGATCGCCGTCCATTGCGAGAATAAATTCACCCTGCGCGTGGTCAAATCCAGCTGCCAGCGCCGAAGTTTGGCCGAAATTACGGCGCAGCTTCACCACCAGCACACGGCTGTCGACTGCGGCTATCTCTTCCAACAGCTTGTAGGTACGGTCATTTGACCCGTCATCTACAAAGACCAGTTCAAAACTATCTCCAACCTGCTCCATGACAGCCTTCAGGCGATCGTAAAGAGCGGTGACATTGTCTTCTTCGTTGTGGAAAGGGACGACGATGGAATACTTCGGCATATCTCATTATTATAAACTTTCACCCCAAAATGGCCCGAAACCTGTGGGCAGGAATCTCCTTCGGAACCACCCGAAATTCCATCTCTACTGACACCATGCTGTCAGCAGGCCCTCTGTAAGCTCGTCCAATATCCAATTCACCACCCCCCATTGAGAGGACAACATGCCGACAGCCCAGGAAGTAGCCACATCCACTATCGTATGGTTTGAGATTCCAGCAGCCGACTTCCCACGCGCCATCCAGTTTTACGAAACCATCTTTCAAACACCGCTGATCCATCAGGCGGCATGGCCTTCGCTTGCCATCTTTCCGTATGAAAAGCCGGGCATTTCCGGCGCCATCGCACACGGTGCAGACTTCAAACCGTCTGGTGACGGCGTCATCATCTACCTGAACTGCGACGGCAAGTTTGACGCAGTCCTCAGCCGCGTTGAAGGCGCCGGCGGCGCCATCGTCGAACCAAAAAACTTTCTCCCCACCATTGGCTGGATCGCCCAGATCCGTGACAGCGAAGGAAATCGCATCGGCCTGCATGCGACGGCTTAACATAAAGCCGTATGCGTCGTGCCGACCGGCTCTTTCGAATCGTCCAATTACTACGCTCAGGGCGGCTGCAAACCGCCCGCCATCTGGCGGAAAAGCTGCAGGTCTCGCCCCGCACGATCTACCGCGACGTACAGGACTTGCAGCTTTCCGGCGTCCCCATTACCGGCGAAGCCGGCGTCGGCTACACGCTTCGCCGCGACTTCGATATTCCTCCACTCATGTTTGATCGCGAAGAGATTACAGCGCTTGTTCTCGGAGCGCGCATGGTACAAGCCTGGGGCGGCACGCAACTGACAGAGGCCGCCAACCGGGCATTGCGTAAGATTGAAGCCGTACTTCCAACCGATCTGCGCGAACGCATCGACGAAGTCCTGCTTTACGCGCCTGGCTTTCGTGTCTCCGCAGAGCTCCGCTCCAAGCTCGATACGCTGCATGCCGCCGCACAAGAACGGCGTGTCGTCCTCATTGCTTATTCCCGCGAAGACGCCCAGAAAAGCGTCAGGCGCCTGCACCCACTGGCGCTTTATTTCTGGGGAGGCACTTGGACCCTGGCGGCATGGTGCGAACTAAGAAATGATTTCCGCAGCTTTCGCGTAGACCGTATGGAGCATCTGGAAAGACTCTCAGAAGTCTTCAAGCCGAAGTCCGGCCAGACGCTTGCCGACTTTCTGCGGCATGTGCGGGCGGAACGCTAGCACATGCCGCAGGAGTCGAAACGACAACCACTAGAAGCTAAGCTTCAAGCTTAGCTGTACCTGGCGAGGTGGATTGGCGCTCGAAATGGTGCCGAAGTTTGTGTTCGAAAGATTCGTGTTCAGCGTGCTGAAGTTGGTTCTGTTCAACGCGTTGAAGAAATCTCCCTGAAACTTCAGATTGAACCGCTCGGTAAGCAGAAAGTTCTTGCCAAGCGATGCATCAAATAAGGCCAATCCGGGTCCAACCACGGTACCGGTTCCCGCGGTTCCAAAACGACCCGTTGGAGCGGCCACATAGGCGGCAGTGTTGAACCAATGCTGGATGGTCTTGCTTCCCACAGATGATGAACCGCCGATGAAATCTGCACGGCGCGCACCGGTAGCCGTATTGCCTGTGATGGTGTAATACTGCCCGGACTGCAACCTCGCCACTCCGCTCACCTGCCAGCCGCCGGCTGCAGTGCGAAGAAACGCGTTATGCCCTTCGAGCCTGGTCAACTGCCACACGAACGTGCTGAAGAAGGCATTCCTGCGGTCAAATGAGGTCGGACCATAGTTGTAATGCCGCACGGTCCAGTTCTCGCTGTTGTCGCTTTCGCTTGAAGAGTCTCCAAGTGATTTGGACCAGGTATATCCTGCGGTCATTTGCAGGGCTCCTACACGCCTCGACACGTACGCTTGAAGCGCGTTGTAGTTCGCTGCGCCATCGCTGCGGGTCTGCGTAATGGAGGTGTATCCGGGGAAAGGTAAAAACGCATTGGTTGAGATGCCGGGATTCGCCGCAACCTGCGTCAGATCCGCGTAGTTGATGTTCGGCTGTCGCAGCATATGACGTCCCTCCGTGCCGACATAGGATAGCTCCATCAGCAATCCTGCAGGCATTTCCTGTTGTAGGCTCAGGCTGTACTGCGCAATGGTCTGACTTTTCAGATTCGGATCGATGGCCGAGATGGTTCCCAGCGGCGCAAGCGCGGTCGAACCCCCGGTAATGTTGGATAGATTGCTATTGCTGTATGAGGCAATCTGCAGAAAAGGCGGGATGTTGACCTGCGAGAAGATGATATTTCCCTCCGCACGGTTGTAAAAGAGTCCAAAGCCTCCGCGAAGCACTGTTCTGTCTTTCGCTGAATAGGCAAATCCAACTCTGGGGGCAAAATTGTTGGGCGAATCATAAAAACCCCGCTGTGCCCCGGCGGGAATCACGGAAAAGAGCGGCCCATTGGCTCCCGGTACGCGGAAAGCCTGATCCTTCGGAATGCCGCCGCCGGCGCGAACGAGTCCGTTGTATGGATTTCCCGATCCTGCCACGATCAACCCTTTACTGTCGTGCGTTATCTGCACGGCCTGTGCGGGGTCATATCGTGAGGGATCGAAGTTCGTCATGTTGTTTGCCTGGGTATAGAAGGCCTGCATGAACTGGTAGCGAAGACCAAGCTCTACGCTAAGTTTTGGCGTCACTCTCCACGTGTCCTGCCCAAAAGCCTCTGGCTGCCAGAAACGGAAGAAACCGGTGGGATCGGCGCTTGCCTCCGAATAAGAAGAGAAATATCCCAGCAGGGCGTCTGCAAAGGCATTCCCAGTCGTATTCGGATTGTTGCTGGCATTGAAGGCCACGGTGCCCGTGTAATTCGAGCGCCCGTTTTGATCCACTCTGTCCCGAATAAGCACGAATCCGGCGCGTAGGACATGCCGACCGCGCGTATAAGAGACGGTATCCGCGAGCTGAATATCTGTAGTCGGAGACTTAAGTGCAAAATTCGGTCCCTGGAAAGTGGCATATCCCACTACGGTTGTTAGGGGGATGCCATTTGGGTATTCTGCGCCCCCAAAGAGCAGCGGATACTGGAAACCATACGTGCTGCGCTCCCAGGCTGTGCCGTAAGGAATAATGTGTTGAGAAACCCAGCCGAAGTTCACGCGCGCTTCATTGACGAAGTTTGGAGTCGGTATCCAGGTATCAGCTGCGAGAATGCTTTCTCCCGGACGATTTCGTGTGGTCGGAGTCGTTGGCAGATTCGAACTTGAAAACGTCCCGAATGGATCAATCAGGCTGTTGTAATCCTGTATCCAGCGGCCATAAATGAAGTTCTTCTGGGTGTAGGAGTAATCGAGACGCACGATGTCTTCGCGATAGTTCAGCGGATTCAGCGGCTCAAGCGTAAGGTTGTTCCCTACAGGTGCATCCACAAATTTTGCACCTGTCTGCGCCATCAGATGATAGACATTCGCAATGGCTCTGCCATCCGGTGTAATCATCGACGAGATGTTGTTTCCGGGAATTGGCGTTTTTGTGCCGGGATAAAAGAGCGGCTTGCCCAATTCGCTGAAGTCGCCGTTCTGGAATGCTGTGTCGGGAATCGTCTGTTGCTGTGTAGTCTGGTTTTGGCGCAACCTCTTCCACTCCTGCCCTACAAAGAAGAAAAGCTTGTTCCGGATTACAGGGCCCCCAAATGTATATCCGAAGTCATTAAAACGAAGCGCTGTTTTACTGGGCGAAAAATAATTCGTCGCGTCCAGGGCATCGTTGCGGAAAAATTCGAACGCAGACCCGTGAAACTGGTTCGTTCCGTTCTTAGTGACGATATTGAAAGCAGGGCCAGACATACGACCATATTCGGCTGAGAAGTTCGAAGTCTGCAGCTTCACCTCATTAATGAATTCTGCTCCAACGTTGTTCATCAGGCTCGTATTGCTGCCCGCCACCATGTTGAATGCTCCGTCCACGGTCAGATTATTGCTGTCCGGGCGGTTGCCATTAAGAGTCTGATTATTGGCTGCCAAGCTGGTCGTTACACTGAATTGGTCGGGATTGGTCACGACAGCGCCCGGCACCAGTGTCATCAACTGAATGTAGTTGCGGCCATTGAGCGGCAGGTTCGACACTTGCCTTGTGTCGATTACGCGCGATAGCTCGCCCGACGTCGTGTTCAACGCCTCAGTATTGGTTCCCTGGACTTCGACTGTCTGACTCGTACTGCCTATTCTCAGGGTGAAATCAGCAGTCAGACGTCCGTCGGCCACAAGGCTAAGCCCATCGTGCGTTGACCTGCTGAAACCAGACTGGCTGACGTCGACGCGATAGATCCCGATGGGCAAATCGGTGAAGACATAAAAGCCCTGTGAATCGGTGCTTGTTTGACGCATCATCTGCGTATCGGTGTTCTGAACCCTAATCTGTGCGCCTGCAATCACCGAACCATCGGGCGCGGAAACCGTACCCGATATTCTTCCAAAACTTGTCTGCCCCCACAGCGGGGTGAATACATTGGCAAACATCGTGCACACTGCAATGACCAGAATAAGCCTCGTTCCAGGAAGAACTGGCTCCGAAAACAAATCCCGTACTTTCTGCCTATAAAATTGCACTTGCATACGACCTCCACGGTAATAGAGAACGGCAGCAGTCTCGGAAACAAGCCTGCGTGCTGTTTTTACGGCCCATAGCTGCCTGCATCAACCAATGCATGAGCACCTGAAGATGCAGTTGCCACTATGGGTCCAAATTGCTGTCTAGAAGTAAGTACAGGCCTGAAAAAATGACTGTCAATGAATGTGCGGCATACTTATCCCGCTAGGTGGTACGGCCTTCAATTTGTGGAGATAGAGGTTCGCAGGGCGGTATGCAGAAGATGAGAAACGTGAATCGGATCTCGCTACTTTAGGTTGACGGCAGCCTTTCAGGCATCGGTTTTAGCGATCTCTTCCAATGCGATCGCCAGCTCCCTCACACCCCGTCTGATTTCACGCGTATCCACCGCCGCGAATCCCAGTTGCAAGCCTTCACGCTCAATCCTGCCGCGGTTGTACCAAGTCAGTGGAATCGTATCGACACCACGTTTCGCCGCAGCCTTCGCAGCGAATTCGCTGTCTATCCCGCTGCATAAGATCCCAGCGGTCTGCAGGCCGGCTTCCACGCCTGAGATTTCCATCAATCCGGTCAGATTCTGACGCGCACCCTCCAGCAAAACGGCAAGGCGCTCCGCATAGATCTCGCGCATACGTCGAAGATGCCGCGCGAAATGCCCTGCTGTTATGAAGTCACACAGCACAGCCTGCTCCAGAAGAGGAGCATGCCGCGTCGTCACCGAAAGAGTCGCGGCAAAGTAATCCACCAGGTCTGACGGAATCACCAGGTATCCCAACCGAAGCGACGGGAACAATACCTTGCTGAAGCTCCCGGCAAACAGCACAAGCCCGTTGCGGTCCAGTCCCTGCAATGCCGGAACCGGACGTCCTTCGTAGCGATATTCGCTGTCATAGTCGTCTTCAAAGATCAGCGCCGAGGACTTCCGCGCCCACTCCAACAGCGCGAGACGCCGCGGCAGACTCATCGTCATTCCCATCGGAAACTGATGTCCCGGAGTAATGTAAACCAACCCCGAGCCACGCAAACGCTGCTCGCGCAACTCCATTCCCTCGCCATCCAGGCGCATCGCGGAAACCTTTGCACCTACGGCCTCAAATGCCATCGCAGCCCCGGGATATCCTGGATTTTCCATGCACACCTTGTCGCCCGGATCAAGAAAAAGCCGTGCCACCAGATCGAGCGCCTCCTGAACTCCGGAAACAATCGCCACTTGCTCGGGCACACACTTCACCCCACGCGATGTATTGAGATAATCTGCCACTGCATTTCGCAGCGGACCATATCCCATAGGATCGCAAGCCAGCAGAAGGTTGGTAGAAGCACGCCGCAACCGCCGCGTCGTTGTTTGTGTCCATAACGTTGCTGGAAACAGATCAAGCGCAGGAAGATTCGGGCGGAAGGCTCGGGTCGGCCGTACCTGCAGGTTTGGAAATAGACAAACACTTCGACCGTAGTCTGAAATTCTGCGGCGTGTCCTCTTCTGCGAAACTGCTTTCGACCCGGACTCGCTAGCAACCTGAAGCAATTCCTCCGGCAGGATTTTGCTCACATACGTTCCTGACCCCATGCTGCCTTCGACATAGCCCTCAGACTTAAGCTCATCAAAAGCACTGACGATCGTTCCCCGCGACAATCCATATTGGTTTGCGAGGTCGCGCGTAGCCGGAAGCCGGGTACCCGGACGAAGCCTGCCATTCAGAATCTCGGCACGCATTGCCGCATAGAGCCACCGGTACGCGGGCACTCCCGGTTCTCGCGATGGAAGCAACAATCCGAATGGGGTTGGCCGTTTTGTCATGAAAGTGGTACAGCTAAAATATCGTAAATGGACCTTTTCCATCGGTCCACTCTGGCTTATCTTTTGATGGTATGAAGGAGCAGGTCAATGACAATCCGTAAAAAGTGGGCGGGCTTTGCTTTAGCCGTCACCTGCGCTACAGCCGCGAGCCACATCGTCGCCGATCAGATCGGCGCCGAAGCATCAAAAAGCAAGGCAGCTCCTAGGTCCTATACGGTCTTCTCCGTTGCGCTTCCTCATCTGGATGGGAATCATCTTGATGCGAAGATAGTCGAGGTTACTTATGGCCCTGGCGATGCGTCTTCACCTCACAGCCATCCCTGCCCTGTCATCGGCTATGTGCTGGAAGGATCAGTCCGGATACAGGTCGAAGGAGAGCCTGAAGCAATCTATAAACCTGGGGAGAGTTTTTACGAAGCGCCCAACGGCATCCACCAGGTCTCCGCCAATGCCAGCAATCAGGAACCGGCAAAGTTTCTCGCCTATTTTCTCTGCGATCATGACACGCCGCTCAGCGTGCCGGCATCAGGGTCCAAAACCGAAGGAGGCAAGTAGCAATGGCCGCATCCACAACCAGGACCGACCGCACGATGCACTTGCAACAGATGGCTATGCTCTATGCTCGTATTGCACTCGGCGCAGCTTTTCTGTCAGCCGTGGCCTCTCGCTTCGGCCTGTGGGACAAGCACGTTGATCTCAAGCATTTCGCCAGCTTCATGCAGTACACCGCTGAAGTCAACTCATTCATGCCTGCATCCACCATTCCGTTTCTTGCCTGGATGGCTACGGTCGCCGAAACATCCCTCGGCCTTGCACTGCTTGTCGGTATCTGGCCTCGATATGTAGCTCTGTCGGCTGCATTGCTATTGGCCATTTTCGGGACGGCCATGGCAATCTCCTTCGGCATCAAGTCGCCCATGGATTATTCGGTCTTTTCTGCGTCGGCCGCGGCGTTGTTGCTTGCTTTGTACCAGCCACGAAAAGCAGCGGCGGTGGCGTAAAGTCGCCCTGTGTTTTGAACGACCACCCACAACTATCTCAGGAGATAGAATCATGCGTCGCCTCATTTGGATTACCGCAGCCCTCGTCGCCATGTTTGCGGCATGCAATGGATCAGCTCTGGCAGTCAGTCCGAAAGAGCAGGCAGATCTTCTCACCGTGCGTGAAGCCGTCTGGCGCAGCTGGTTCGATGGCGACACGAAAACCCTGGAAAAGCTCGTGCCGGCAAACGCCCTCGCTATCAGCACCGGTGAAGAAAAGTGGCAGAATCAGAATGAAATATTTCAAGAAGCCGTTCAGTTTCATGCTTCCGGCGGTAAGCTAATACGCCTCGAATTTCCGCATACTGAAGTACAGCGATTCGGCAACGTCGCAGTTCTATACAGCAAATATCTCTATGAAATCGAGAAGAACGGCAAACGGTCTGTGAGCTCCGGCCGAGCCACGGAAGTCTTCGTCCTAAACAACGGACAGTGGACTAACCCAGGCTGGCATACTGATTCGGAAAAATAACGGAATCAAATACGGATTACAGGCCTGCGCTGGGTTCATTCCGCGCCACATGCTGTCCTAGGCTAGAGTTTTGCAATCTCATCGATAGCCACGCGTGCAGCCTGTTCACATGCCGCGCGGTCTACATCGTGGTGTGTGACGAAGCGGACGGAATTATGTCCAACCGTTCCACACAGCACGCCGCGCCGCTTGAGACGCAAGACGAGCTCATCCGCCTTCCCATCCTCCTTCAGCGCGAAAATGACGATATTTGTTTGCACGGTAGCAAGGTCGAGCTCAATCTGCGGCAGGTCTACGAGATGCTCAGCGATGAGCCGCGCATTCGCATGGTCTTCGGCAAGACGTTTCGGCATCTCTTCCAGAGCAATCAGACCCGCAGCAGCCAGTACTCCAGCCTGCCGCATGCCACCGCCCAGAGCCTTACGCACCATGCGCGCACGTTCAATCAACTTGCGATTGCCGACGAGCATCGATCCAACGGGAGCGCATAGTCCTTTCGACAGGCAGAACATGACGGTGTTGAATCCGCTGGTGAGTACGGCTACCGGAACCTTCAGCGCCACCGACGCGTTGAAGACACGCGCCCCATCCAGATGCAGCGGAATGCCAAGCTCCCGCGCTCCATTCCATATCTCCCCGAAAGTCGTGAGTGGCGTAACGGTTCCACCCGCCATATTGTGCGAATTTTCCAGCGAAATCAGGCCAGTGGGCGCATTGTGCGTGCTGGCGCGTTTCAAAACAGACTCAACGTGTTTCCACGTCACGATGCCACGCTCCGCAGCGACAGGACGCAACTGGCATCCGGAAAACGCCGCTGCCATTGCCATCTCCCAATCGACAATATGCGCGCGCGATTCGCAGATGACTTCCTGCCCAGGCTGCGTGTGCAGGCGAATGGCGATCTGGTTGCCCATCGTGCCTGTCGGTACGAAGAGCGCCGCCTCGCGCCCGAAAATCGCCGCCGCGCTGGCTTCGAGCAGATTTACCGTCGGATCTTCCCCATACACATCATCACCCACTTCAGCCGCTGCCATCGCCGCGCGCATGGCTTTCGTAGGTCGGGTCACGGTGTCGCTGCGTAGATCGATAACGCTTACAGGATTCTGCGAGAAAACTTCATCACGATGCTTGGTTTCGGTCGACATGTTTCTTTTTTACACCGTGGATGGCGCGGGGATTTTCATCTCATCCAAAAACTGTGCAAAGACCTCGTTTGACAGCAGTCTTCCACGCAATGTGAGCGCAACGTGATCGCCATCGATTGTTAAAAGACCGTCCAAACACAGCTCGCTGAGAATCGGCTGAAATTGCGCCATTGATTCTTGACCGAATTCAGCTGCCAATCGAGACAAGCTCACACCGGCATTCAGGCGCAATCCCAGAAACCACGCTTCTTCGATCTCTTCCTTCCGGGTAAGCGTATGCGAGTGATTCCATCCTGGCGCTCCCAGATAACTTTGTAGATCATCCGTAGCCGAAAAACGAACGGCTTCACCACTCGGATTACGCAGCATGGAATGCGCATCCACTCCTAGCCCCAGGTAAGGCTGTCGCAGCCAGTATTTCTTGTTGTGCACCGATTCTGCACCGCCGTGAGCAAAATTCGAGATTTCATACTGCGCCAGCCCCTCTTTCGACAAGATATTCACCGCAACGGCATACATATCGGCAACCGCATCGTCAGAAGGAATCGCAGGAGCAAAGTAGCGTGCTCCGCCATTGAGCACTTCCCGGCCCAGACGCGAATCGTCGTCCACTTCCAGCATGTAGATGCTGGCGTGATCGGCACCTGTGTCAGTCAATATCGCAAGCGATTCCCTCCACGAAGCAGCGGTCTGGTGCGGCAGGCCAGCGATCAGGTCGACATTCACCCGCTTTACACCTGCTTTCTGCACCCGCCAAATGTCTTCGAGAGCCATCGCGCATGTATGCAGGCGGCCCGTGGCCTTTGCTTCCTGGTCGATGAACGACTGCACCCCGAAGCTGATGCGATTCACACCGCATTCCAGCATAGTATCGAGCACGTCATCGGCCAGCTGTCCGGGAGCACACTCGACGGTAATTTCAGCCTCACCAACGACCTGAAATTGCTCATAGATCGCCCCAAAAAGCGCCTTCACTAACTCAGGCGGCAGCAGGCTCGGCGTTCCGCCGCCCAGATAAATCGTATCCACCGTGCGAGGCATACTCGCGTGCGCGTTCATGGCAGTCCGCAGATCTTCACAGACCCGCTCGATATAGCGCTCCATATAGTTGGACGGAAAAACCCCTGACGCGAAATTGCAGTATGTGCACTTCGAGCGGCAAAATGGCACGGAAATGTAAATGCCGAGGCTGTCCATACGGGAGACTATCTTCTATTTTCTCATTGGGAGGGGTTTTCCTCATGGCGATCCTCACAACCGAACGGCTGATCCTGCGCCGATGGCGCGATTCCGACCGTCAACCTTTCGCCGCCATGAACGCCGATCCCCGTGTCATGAAGTTTCTAGGCAAACTCTTAACGCAGGAAGAGAGTGATCGACTAGTAGATCGGATCGAAGCAGGCTTTGAACAGCGCGGCTTCGGTCTCTGTGCCGTGGAATTCAAGACTGATCGCTCTTTTCTCGGCTTTATCGGCCTGTCCGTACCAAATTTTCAGGCCGCCTTCACGCCGTGCGTAGAAATCGGCTGGCGACTAGCCGTGCACGCTTGGGGTCAGGGATTCTCCATAGAAGGTGCGCGAGTCGTAGCCGCCTATGCTTTCGATACCCTGAATCTGGAGTCGATTGTCTCCTTTACCGCCGTGCAAAACACCCGCTCACGGCGCGTCATGGAGAAACTGGGCATGACCTTTGATCCCGCCGAGAGCTTTGATCATCCGAATCTGCCCGAAGATCATCTATTAAGACGGCACGTACTCTACCGGCTCAGCGCCGGAGCTTTCGCGAAACCCGTAAAATAGAGACAACAGCGCATGGCCGAACAGGAAAAGCCGAAACAAGCCCAGCAGCAGGAAGATGACGTCGTCGGCAAAGCCTATGACGGACGTCTGATGCGCCGCCTCATCCGCTACTTGTATCCATACAAGCTGCCCGCGTTCATATCTCTTGTCGCCATCCTCATCAAAGCTGGCTCCGACATTCTCGGCCCGTATCTCACCAAGGTCGCCGTCGACCGCTACATGACCTCGCAGCCTCCCGCCAAGCCATCATGGCTGGCGAGCCATCTCAGCCCAAACGCATTCACAGGAATCACACAGCTTGCAGGCCTCTATCTGGCCTCTCTTGTATTGAGCTACTTCCTCGAATTCGTCAAGACCTACCTGATGCAGTGGACGGGCCAGAAGGTCATGTTCGACATGCGCAGCCAGATCTTCCGCCATCTGCAGCACATACACATCGGCTTTTTTGACCGCAACCCAGTCGGGCGGTTGGTCACGCGCCTCACCAATGACGTAGATGCATTAAACGAGATGTTCACTGCCGGCGTCTTCGATATCTTTGAAGACGTTTTCCTACTCGCCGGAATCATCATCGTTATGCTGCGCATGAACTGGTGGCTGGCGCTTCTTTCCTTCGCTGTTCTGCCGCTGATCCTGCTGGTCACGCGCATCTTCCGCAAGCATGTGCGCGAATCCTACCGCCGCATTCGCTCAGCTATCGCCCGCATCAATTCCTACACGCAGGAACACGTCAGCGGCATGACCGTTGTCCAGCTCTTCAATCGCCAGGAGCGCTCCTTCAAAGAGTTCAAGGCGGTCAATCGCCTGCACATGGATGCCTTCAAAGACGCAATCCTGGCCTATGCCCTCTACTATCCGGCAGTTGAAATCCTCAGTTCCATCGCCATCGCCCTCGTCATTTGGCGTGGCGGCTACGGCGTCCTTCATGCCACCGTCACGATCGGCGTTCTCGCAGCCTTCATGCAATACGCGTTTCGCTTCTTCCGCCCCATCCTGGACCTGAGCGAGAAGTACAACATCCTGCAGGCCGCCATGGCCGCCAGCGAGCGCATCTTTAAACTGCTCGATACCGCGCCTGAAATTGTTTCTCCTGCTCAGCCAAACGAGGGCGACAACTCAGGCCGCATCGAGTTCCGCAACGTCTGGTTTACCTACCAACGGCTCGATGAGGGCCAAAAGACCCGCATCGCACGCGCAAGCGCCGCGGAGCTGGCCTCAATGGACGATATCGAATGGATACTGCGCGGCGTCTCCTTCACTGTCGAACCAGACCAGACTGCGGCCATCGTTGGCCATACCGGAGCGGGCAAAACTACCATCATCAGCCTGATGATGCGTTTCTACGACATTCAGCACGGCAGCATTCTGGTAGACGGTGTCGACGTAAGCGAACATGATCTTAACAAGCTGCGCCGCCGCTTCGGCGTGGTTTTGCAGGACCCATTCCTGTTCACCGGAACCATCGCTGAAAACATTCGCCTCGGCTCGGATTGGATTACAGATACTCGTCTTGAAGAAGCCGCCGACGAAGTCAACGTTCGCGACTTTATCGAGTCGCTCCCGGAAGGCTTTGCCGAACCGGTCCGCGAGCGCGGCAACGGCTTATCGACAGGCCAGAAGCAGCTCATCAACTTCGCCCGCGCCCTGGCACACGACCCTAAAATTTTGATCCTCGACGAGGCCACATCCAGTGTCGACACGGAAACCGAAATGCGCGTACGCATCGCTCTTGAACGGATGATTGAAGGCCGCACCTCGGTCGTCATCGCGCACCGGCTTTCCACAGTGCAGCGAGCCGATGTGATTCTCGTCATGCACAAAGGGCAGTTGCGCGAGATGGGCACGCACCAGGAATTGCTCACGCAGCGCGGACTCTACTGGAAGCTTTACCAACTGCAATACAAGGATCAGGAGTTGCCGGAAGGGGCGTCTATACTCAATCCTGGTCTTGCTGTTGGGACTGACTAGGAATGGCATCTATGGCGGCAAAACTGTCTGTGAGATGGCGAAAAACCGCGTTTTACGCAAGAACGACCTGCGATCGAAAGCAAAACGAATTGCGTGAATATTTTTCCTCATGACCACCCGCCCAAAGATCTTCATCTCCGCCGGTGAGGCCAGCGGAGAACACTATGCCGCCCAGCTCATTCCGGCCATCCGGAAGCTCGTACCCGACGCCGAATTCTTCGGCCTTGGCGGCCAGCGCATGGAGGCACTCGGTTTCCGCCGCATCGTGCGCGCAGAAGATGTTGCTGTCATGGGCATCACCGAAATCATCCGGCATATTCCCCATATTTATGGCGAATACCGCAAGCTAAAGGCCAGCATCGCCGCCGAACACCCTGACGCAGCGATTCTGATCGATTTTCCCGACGTCAATCTCTCGCTTGCCCGAACGCTGCACGGTCTTGGTATTCCAGTCATTTATTTCGTCAGCCCGCAGCTCTGGGCATGGAAGAAGTACCGCATCCGCCGGGTACGACGCTACGTTGACCGCATGCTCGTCATCTTCCCCTTTGAGGAGTCTTTTTACCGCGACCATGGGGTAAAGGCCACTTTTGTCGGCCACCCGCTGGCTGAAGTCCCGCTGCCTTCCATCTCACGAAAAGAATTTGCTGACCAATACGGGCTCGACCCGTCAAAATCTTGGGTAGGTCTGCTTCCTGGCAGCCGATTTAAGGAGATTCGCCTCAACCTTCCAGAAATGATCGAAGCCGCCAGCCAACTGCACCCGTCCTGCGAATTCCTCCTGCCGCTAGCTCCCACTCTCACTCCCGAACACATCGACCAGGTCCGCGCCATGCTGCCTGCCAACGGCCCACGCATCATATTAGTGGACGACGCCCGCACCACGCTGTACCACGCGCGTGCTAGTGTGGTGGCCAGCGGCACGGCAACTGTCGAGGCGGCTTTGATCGGCAATCCGTTTATCGTGGTCTATCGTGTTTCTAAAGTGACGTATTCTGTTGCCAGGCGGGTCGTAAAGGTCCCGTATGTTGCTATGGTCAATCTCATTGCCGGACGCGAAGTAGTTCCAGAACTGATCCAGGACGACTTTACCGCAGCGAATGTCGTCTCACATCTGCAGAACCTGCTGTGCGACGAGGCTGTTCGAAGCCGGATACAGGCCGATCTCGCCAAAGTTGGCGCATCGTTGCATTCAGCCCGAAGCCCGATCGAACAGGTTGCCGGCATCACAATGGAGTTAATGGGTCCAGCACGATGAAGATGCGAATAATGAAGCGCTGCCGTACGTCCTTTGCGGGCACAGGTACAAATGCCCCAACCTTTTGGCTTCTTTCCCTGAAAGGACGGAATCGGTACTTTGCACTGGCTCTATCGGTTCTCTTTGCCGTCCCACTCATCGCGCAGCAAAAACCCACCATTCGCGTCACCGGCTATACCATCAACGCCGAGTTGAGTCCTGCCGACCACAAGCTCTCCGCTACCGCGCAAGTCACCTTTACGGCGCTCGATAACACCGATACAGCGATTTTTGAGCTGCACGGCGCTCTCAAAGTGGAAAAAGTCACAGACACATCCAACAAACCCCTTAGCGGCGAGCGCGGCGCTAATGCCACCGTGATCGTCACGCCTTCCACCCCGCTTATAAAAGGCCAGCAATATACCTATACTTTTGCCTATGATGGCATGCTCGACAGCGATGCCGGCAGCCCTGTTGAAAACTTAAAACTCGCGCAGGTGGGCGATCCCATAAGCTACCTGCTCTATGCCGGACGCTGGTTTCCGATGACCGGGTATATGACCGATCGTTTCACTGCGGACATTCACGTAAAAATTCCGAGTGGATATCGCGTCATCGGTAGCGGGCCAACTACATCTTCCCCGGCAGCCGGCGGACAGCTGTTCAATTTCCACTGGGGAAAGCCCGGTTTCCCCGGAACCATCATCGCAGGCAAATTCAATGCTCCGGTCTCTTCCGCGCCGAATATTCGCGTCTTCACCACTGACGCTCACAAGCAATCTGCTCAGGATTTTGCCCAAACTGCGCTGAGAGAATTTGCGTTTTTCACCAGCAACTTCGGCGTACCTGAATCCACACAGCTCAACATCGTGGAATTACCGGAGGACACGGTACACGTGGCCTGGGCTCCTGAAATAGCTGCCGTAGCCGGATCGCGCATGGGCAGCGGGATAACTGATATCCGCCTGCTCGCAAATACGATTGCCCACCAATGGTGGGGGAGCGAGATCAGTCCCGCATCGCTCAATGACGCGTGGATCACCAACGGTATGTCGCGCTATGGAGAATTGATGTATCTGGAGGACACTGCAGGCCGCGCCGCACTCAACGCAGCTGTGCAGGATGTCTCGTCCGGTGCTTTGGCCTATGACACGATTCCGCTGACCAGTACAGGCCGTCTCGATTCGTTCTCCCCACAGTTCCAGTCTATGACTCTTGAAAAAGGAGCTCTGGTCTTCCATATGCTTCGCTGGGAGGTCGGGGACGATAGTTTCGGCAAAATCCTGCGTGCCACGCTCTCCCAATTTACTGATAAGCCGATCAAAACGAGCGATTTCGAAAAAATCGCCGAAGCGCAATCGCAGCAGCAGCTCACACCTTTCTTCGCGCAATGGCTCGACGGCACGGGCGCTCCGCAGTTCAATAACAAGTACGCCGTCTATCGCCTGGGTAACAATAAAGGCTTCCGCACCATCGGCGAAATTCAGCAGGATCTCGACCTCTTCAACATGCCAGTTGAGCTGCGCATCGAGACGGACGGCAAAACCGAGATCCGCCGCATCGATGTGGTCGGCTCCGATTCGCAATTCGTCGTCGATACCTTTGGCCGTCCACGCCATATCACCATCGACCCCGACAACTGGATCCTCAAAAACTCGCCGGATATGCAAGTCCGTGTGCACATCCTGCGCGGTCAGCAGCTCGTAGCGCAGGGCGATATCACTGGCGGCCTGGCCGAATATCAGAACGCACTAAAGGCCAATCCCAGTAGCTCGCTGGCCAGCTATCGTATTGGCGAAGTCCTCTTCACGCAGCGAAACTATCAGGCGTCCATCAACGCCTATCGCGACGCGCTGCGCGGCGACAACGAGCCCAGATGGACTGAGGTATGGAGCCATATCCAGATCGGCAAAATTTTCGACGTGACCGGACAGCGCGATCGAGCCGTCCCCGAATATCGCCAGGCTCTACAAACCAATGACAACACGCAGGGCGCATTAAACGAAGCCAGAAAGTA
>DATHQH010000171.1:0-7103 GCA_035482895.1 Alloacidobacterium sp.
CAAACATTATCCCCGATACCGAGTACCGCTGGCGCTCCATCCTTGAAGTCGCCCGGCAATTGGAGATCAAAGTGCAGCCCGCCCATTGCATCCAGCTTGAGGCGGATAGCTGGTCGCCTGAGGTCGGTTATGGCCCCATGCGCGATCTGCTGGATCGTATTCGCGACTTTACCGCCATCTTCTGCTTCAACGACATCTCTGCCATCGGTGTGATCCGCGCCATCTACGACGCGGGATTGAGCGTGCCTGAGGATATTTCCGTCATCGGATTTGACGACATCATGAGCGCCGCCTATCACAAGCCAAGCCTCACGACCGTACGGCAGCCTTTACGTGAAATGGGACGACAAGGTGCACAGGTCTTGCTGGATATGATCTCTCAGCCGGACAAACCGTATCAGGAAGAAATCGTCCTGCAGCCGGAACTGATCGTCCGCGAGTCGACCGGCGTCGCCGTAGCGCAGCGCAGCAAGCGTCGGGCGTAGCACGAAGCGGAGCCTCCATCCTATCTCTGTTTTTAGAGAAAGATGTCTTTTCACCCCGCCTGAACCGTTCAGACATTTCGCCACATCCAATCAGACGAAATCTTCAACCGGAATTTCGCAGGAGATACAAATGGAATATGTGAATCTTGGATCGACTGGGCTCAAGGTATCGCGTCTCTGTCTTGGAACGATGACCTATGGCTCCAAAAAGTGGCGCGAATGGGTTCTGGAAGAAGAAGAGAGCAGGCCTTTTCTCCGCCGCGCGGTGGAAGCCGGCATCAATTTTTTCGATACCGCCGACATGTATTCACGCGGGGTCAGCGAAGAAATCGTTGGCCGCGCGCTCAAGGAGTTTGCTCCATCGCGCGACAAAGTCGTAATCGCCACCAAAGTCTTCAATCCCATGGGGGATGACCCCAACCAGCGTGGCCTTTCGCGCAAGCACATCATCCACGCCATCGACGACAGCCTCCGCCGCCTGGGCACTGATTATGTAGACCTCTATCAGATTCACCGCTTCGACAATGAAACTCCGATCGAAGAGACGCTCGAAGCACTCGATGACGTCGTGCGCGCCGGCAAGGCGCTCTATATCGGAGCGTCATCCATGTTTGCGTGGCAGTTTCAGCAGATGCTTCATCTCTCTGACACACTCGGCCTGAGCCGCTTCGTCACCATGCAGAACCATTACAACCTGGTCTATCGAGAAGAAGAGCGTGAAATGATCCCTTTATGCCGCGACCAGGGCATCGGCCTGATTCCCTGGAGCCCGCTTGCGAGAGGCTTTCTCGCCGGCAATCGCAACCAGAAAGATCGCGGCGAAACCGTACGCTCCAAAACAGACGAGTACGCGCACGGCCTTTATTACCGCGACTCAGACTTTACCGTGGTGGATCGCGTGACCGAAATCGCGCGGAAACGCGGCGTCAGCAACGCGCAGGTCGCGCTAGCCTGGATGCTGGCCAAGCCGGACATTACCGCGCCGATCATCGGCGCCAGCAAAGAACATCATCTCGATGACGCTCTCGCCGCACTTGAAATCCATCTCGAAGACAGCGAGATCAAAGCGCTTGAAGAACCCTACGAGCCGCATCCCATCCTCGGCCATAGCTGAAGTATTCCAGAACTACGCAAGGACAGACATCTGTCCTTGCTGGCAAAGTCGCCATTTTGAAGAGGCACGGCTTAAGCCGTGCCTCTTGTCATTCTGAGCGAAGCATCTGCGGTTAAGCAAAACAGATTCTTTCTCCGTGGGTAATCAGTTATGAATTCGCCCTAAGCCTTGACTTCCGGCTCCAGAATCTGCAAATCGAGCGTCGGCTCAAGAAGGCAATCCAGCACAGCGATCGCCTCCAGTGCCCGCTTCAGGGCAGAGGACGGACAAGGCTCCACGATGACCACAAATGGCAGGTTCGCCTTGGTGTGCCCGGGTTTCTGCAAAATCGCGTGGATATTGATCTCCTGCTCCGCCAGCGCACCGGCAATCTGGGCAATAATGCCGGGACGGTCCTTCACAATAAAGCGAATGTAGTGCCGCAGCAGAAAGTCTCCGCTGACAGCAGCCTTCCTGCTCGGCAAATCGATCGCCCGCGAACCATGCACAATCGCCAGCACATCCGAAACGACAGCAACCGCCGTCGGATGGCCGCCCGCACCATGTCCGGAGAAGACCACATCCCCGCCATACGTGCCACCAACCAGCACCATATTCTCCGTGCCCCGCGACCACGCCAGCGGCGAAGCCTTCGGCACCAGCATGGGGCCAACCGTTGCCAGCACCTCGGAGCCGCGCAGCTCCGCTCGTGAAATCTGGCGGATGGTGCATCCCATCTCCCCCGCGTAGGCGAAATCAACGGCTGCAATTTCGGTAATCGACTTGCACGGTACCTCGCTTGTCGTCAGATCGGCACGCAGCGCAATCCGCGAAAGAATCACCAGCTTCGCGCGCGCGTCAAAACCCGCCACGTCCTCCGTTGGATCCGCCTCGGCGTATCCCAGCGCCTGTGCCTCTTGCAGCACGGGGGCGAACTCCGCACCATCTTCCATCTTGCTCAGAATGAAATTGCAGGTACCGTTCAAAATGCCTTCGATGCGCTGGATCTGATCCCCGGCCAGTCCCTGTTGCAGCCCCGGAATCACCGGTACGCCACCTGCAACCGCGGCTCCATAAAACAGATGGCATCCCTTGCTGCGCGCCAGTTTATCGAGCGCAATGCCATGCTCGGCAATGAGCTTCTTATTTGCTGTCACCACGGATTTCCCGGCCTCAAGCACCCGGCGCACCCACTCTCCCGCCGGATCGAGGCCGCCCGCCAGCTCCAAAACCACATCCACGGGCGACGACAACACATCGTCAATCGTCTCCGTCCAAACGACATGATCCGGTACCCAATCCACCTTTTTGCGGGCAACATTGCGATTGAAGATGTGCGTCAACTTCACGCCCTGTGGCTTTGCGTCGCAAAGGATGCGCGCGACTGAAGTGCCCACGGTGCCAAATCCAAGAATCGCTATGTTTACAGGCGGCGCCGCCTGCGCGTCAGACACGGATGCACTCACTGTTCTCTGGTTCTCCTGGCAAGTTTTGCTGCAATGGAAGCTGACTTCATCTTATCGAAAGTTCACTGCGAGGGAAGCGTTTCTGTAAGATGCAAATCTTCCAATGCGATGAATATGAGGGTGTTGTCCTGTACAGTGCGCGGCCTTTCGGTCACCTACGTCGTACGCCGAAAAACCGGCTCGACGTGCACCCCTTCCGCCGCCTCCCGTTCATACGCTGCAATCGGAATGCGAACTTCCGCTAGGCAGCCTTTCGCGTCCGTGCGATTCCGCACATCCAGCGAGCCGCCGTGCGCTTCGGCAATTTGCCGCGCCAGCACCAGCCCTACGCCTGAGCCGCTCGTCTTCGTCGTATAAAACGGAACGAACAGGTTGCCGGGATTCGTCAGTCCCGGCCCGTTATCTTCGATCAGAATCGAAATCATATCGCCTGTGATCCTGCTGCGAACCGTCACCGCCGGCACGCCTGCCAGTCCAGTCTCTTCGCGCCCGTTTACCGCCGCATCGACTGCATTCTTGACCAGGTTGATCAGCAATTGCTCGATCTGGTCGGCATCCGCCCACAGGTTCACAGGCTGCGCTTCGCTAATCTCCACCGTGAGCCGCGTCTCAAGACCTGCAACACGGTCGAGCAGCGCCGGAAGTGGCACTCGCCCCAATATGGGAGGGGGCAACTGCGCCAGTTGCCGGTAAGCCTGCACAAATCGGTTCAGTGACTCGGCCCGGCTCTCAATCACATTCAGCCCGCGCTCAAAATTTGCGGCATTCTCAGCAGGAATCTGGGAGATGCGCGAACGTAGACTTCCGGCAATCGACTTAATAGGCGCCAGCGAATTGCTGATCTCATGGCCAAGCACGCGGATCAGCCTGCGCCAGGCCATGCGCTCCTCTTCGCGCAGCGCGCTGCTTACATCGGAGAGCACCAGAAGCGTATGCGGCACGCCTCGCTGGCGAAAACTGCTGCGCCGCACCATCCAGCGCCCCGGCTGCCCTTGTCCTTCAATCGTGGTGATACCCTCGTCCGGCTGGTCCAGAATCTGTCGCAGTTGCAGCTCATCTGCATTTCTGCCCAGATCGCGCGCCGCATTCAGATGCAGCACACGTTCCGCTGCCGGATTCACTACCCGTAACGCGCGTTGCTCGTCAAAGGCGACCACCGGCGCATCCATCTCCAGAATGACGCGCCGCAGCAGGGCAACGGCTTCGAGCGCGCTCAGACGCTGCGACTGCATCGCATCCGCGAGCTGGTTGATCTCAATGGCCAGTTCCCCGAGCGAGTCCTGTGGAGTCGCTCCGCGTGCACGAAACGAAAAATCTTCTTCCCGCAATGCGGCTACTACGTTCGCCAGCGTCTGCAGCGGCCGCACAACCTGCTCAATGAATATGGAGGCGACCAGCAGCACCACCAGCGCCAGCGTGACAAGAGATCCGGCAATCAGAGAAACGGAGACGTGCTCGATCCAGAAAAGTACGGCGCAGAGCACAAATAGAGGCACGCACAGGGAAGCAATAAGGACCTTGATCTTCGTCTCAAAGCTAAACCCTTCCCGCGGAATCTTGCTCGTGGCTTTTCGCCGGTTGAGTTCGCTTCTGTTGGCTCTAGATGCCATATTTCTCCATCCGCCTGTACAAAGCGCCCCGGCTCAACCCGAGCGCTTCGGCAGCCTGACTCACGTTGCCATTGCAACGAGTCAATGCCTTGCGGATGAGAATACTCTCTACAGATTCCAGGCTCATATCTTCCATTGCCTGGCTGGATGCGCGCACCTGGTTCAAGCCCAGGTCGGACGCCTCAATCCTGTTCCCTCGCGCCATCAGCACGGCGCGCTCAATCGTATGGTCCAGCTCACGTACATTGCCCGGCCACGGATGTTGCAGCATCACCTGCAACGCGGAAGGATCAATTCCTTCCATTTGTTTTCGATAGCGCGATGCGTAGCGGTTTAGGAAATGGGCCGCCAGCAAGGGAATATCTTCCCGGCGGTCGCGCAAAGGCGGCAGATGAATCTCAACCGTATTCAGGCGGAAGAGCAGGTCGCCGCGAAACCTCTGCTGCTCTACCTCGACGTGTAAATCGGCATTCGTGGCTGAGAGCAGGCGGACATTCACACGCCGCGTTTTCGACGAGCCTACACGCTCCATCTCGCCCGTTTCCAGCACGCGCAGCAGCTTTGCCTGCTGGCGCATCGGCACGTTGGCAATCTCGTCCAGAAAGAGGGTTCCGCCATCGGCCAGCTCGAAGCGTCCAATCCGCTCGGTACGCGCATCGGTGAACGCGCCTTTCACGTGACCGAAAAGCTCGCTTTCAAAGGTGCCTTCCGGCAGCGCGCCCGTATTCACAGCAACCAGCGAACGCGAGGCCCTCTGTGAGAGCCCATGCAGCATCTGCGCGACGACTTCTTTTCCCGTTCCGTGCTCGCCCGTGATCAGTACATTTGCATCGGATGGCCCGATACGAGCGATCGTGCTCAGTACCGGCTGCATGGCGGCAGCCGTGGCAATCAGGTCCGGCAGATTTTGCCCGCGCAGCATGCGGTTTTCCGCTTCCAGCCGGTAGGCCCGCTTGACGGCATGATGCAGATCGATCTGCGTCCGCAGGATGGTCAGCAATCGCGCATTGTCCCAGGGCTTGGGAATAAAATCGCGGGCGCCGCGCCGCATCGCCTCCACGGCAACCTCGACGTTGGCCCATGCCGTCATCACGATCACCGGCACATGGCTGTCCAGCGCCTTGATCTGCGTCAGCAGGTCAAGGCCTTCCTGGCCCGAGGTTGTATCGCGCGTATAGTTCAGGTCCACTAACAGCGCGTCATACGATCCCGTCTGCATCGCCTCGATCACCGTCATCGGCGAACGCGCCTTTTCCACATGGAAGCCTTCCGGCTCCAGGAGCAGTTCCAGCGCATCCAGAATGTGCGGTTGATCGTCGGCAATCAGGACGCGCGGCACAAGTGAACCGGTAGTGCTGTTTCCTGCCCCGCCGAGTTGAGAAGTCGTGGTCATCAAAGACCTGAGTATACCGTCATTGGCCGATCATGGCTGCTCATGCGTCAGAACACCATTCTTCGCGTCGTCGATGGAAATTTGCATGCGGTCGAGTGTGAAGCCGGTCGCACGATCAATGTCAACTTTGGCTTTTTCGAATGCGGTCTGGGCGACAGCGACCGCGGATTCGGCCACAGCAAGAGCTTGTTCGCTGGCGAGGGTATCGTAGGCGGACATGGCTCCAAGTTTTTGTTCCTGTTTGGAGATGTCGAAGGTCTTCTGCGCCAGATCGCGGGCCTTCTGGGCCGCGGTGACGCGGGCCTGGGCCTGTTGGAGTGCGTACTGCGAGTTGCGGACATCGAACAGAATGTTCTTTTTCTGCTGTTCGTAGCTCAACTCCCTCTGGCGGTACTCAAGCACGGCGCGGAATTGGTCGGCCTTGGCCTGACGGTTGCGAAGAGTGACAATCAGCTGGAAACCGACCTGGTACTCAGGCGAGGAGTAGTTGAAGGTGTCCTTGAAGGCCCCGGCGAAATCTTTAGGCAGGTTGGTGCTGCAATCGATTTGCTGCGAGTCGCAAACAGGATTGGGCTGACCGCCGATGCCTACGCCGATGTACTGCCCATAGACCGAAAGACT
The DNA here is from genome assembly GCA_035482895.1 of Alloacidobacterium sp. GTDB lineage: Bacteria > Acidobacteriota > Terriglobia > Terriglobales > Acidobacteriaceae > Alloacidobacterium. The sequence goes on from DATHQH010000171.1 coordinate 6,669, forward strand.
GGGCAGCAGCTCGTTTTTGATGGCCTTGAGGTTGTTTTGTGCGATCTGCATGGCGATCTCGCCTTGAGCAACGTCGGGGCGGTTCTTTTCCGCTTCAGTAATGAGCTGGTCGATGGGCTCTGTTTCCTTAGGATCGGATGAGCCCAGGAGATCGAGCGGAATGACCGGCATTTCGGCCAATGCAGGGTCTGCAATGGTCTTGGTGAGCGCGTTTTTGATGAGAAGTTCGTTCGTCCTGAGCGCCACCCTGGCAGCGGTAAGATCGCCTTCGGCGGAGGCCACGGCGGCCTCATCCTTCGTGACCTGCATGGCAGGGACGTTCTGAAGCTGAAGTTGTTTTTGATCGTCGGAGAGAGTCTCGTTGGCGTAGGCCAGCGAACGCTCCTTGATCTGGGCGTCCTGGTAGGCGCTGACGAGATCCCAGTAGATGTTCTG
>DATHQH010000172.1:0-34854 GCA_035482895.1 Alloacidobacterium sp.
CCAGATCTTCACGAATCAATATAACGATGCGTTGCTGGGCCTGGTTGGGATCATCACGGAAGGCGATGCGATCTACAACTACACCAAGCAAGGCACTGCCCTGCCGCTGGGAACGACGCTGAAGCGCGATTACCGTTGGAATGAATATGAGCTTTACGCGCAAGACTCATGGAAGGCGCGGCGAAATCTTACGATTACCTATGGGCTGCGCTGGTCGCTGCTGCAGCCTCCGGCAGAAACAAGCGGCACGCAGGTAGGAACCTGCAAGATGACCGCGGGCGTGTGCAAGCCGTTTTCACTAACCGACTATTACGAGCAAAGCGCGCAACTGGCGGCTCAAGGCAGTCCTGCGAATCAAGTCGGAGAGGTGGCATTCGATCTGAATGGCCGCTATAACGGACGTTCGGATTTCTGGAACATGGAGAAGAACAACCTCGGGCCGCGCCTCGCGCTGGCCTATTCGCCTAATTCTCAAAATGGCTTCTGGAACAAAGTTTTTGGCGACAACAAGAGCAGCATCCGCGCCGGGTATTCCATGGTCTATGACCACTTCGGCGCGGCCACGGTGAATACCTTCGACACGGCCGGCTCTTTTGGACTGTCGAGTAACTTATCCAATGCTCCCGGCACAGTGAATATTGCGACCGCTCCGCGCTTTACCAATATCAATACAATTCCGGCGAGTGTATTGCCGGCTGCGCCTCCGGGCGGATTTCCGGCGATTCCAAGCCCGACGCAGTTTGCCATCAGCTGGGGGCTGGACGAGAAGATAAAAACACCCTATTCGCACTTGATTGATTTTTCTATCCAGCGAGAGCTGCATAACGGTTCGTCGCTCGAGGTGTCCTATGTGGGCCGGCTCGCTCACAGGTTGCTGGCGCAGGAAGATGTTGCCATGCCGACCAACCTGAGGGCAGCAGGCACAAACTACTTTGGCCCGGCCAGCCAGCTTGCAAAAATGGGCCGCGCACAGGTTCCGGTCAGTTCCGTGCAACCGATTCCGTATTGGGAGCAGGTGTTTCCTGCTTTGGATGGCGTTGATCTTGGGTACGGATTCGGTCCGGCTACTGCGACGCAAAACGTCTACCAGCTTTTCGAGCAGAATCGCTACAACGAAACTTACGCCTTGTTTGAGCTCGATGCCCCCGACGCCTTAAGCGGCGCAGGTGTGAATCCAAACGGAACCTATCCATCGTTCCGCTTCTATCACGATCAATACTCGGCGCTCTATGCGTGGCGGTCGATCGGCGCCTCAAACTATCACGCGCTGGAGGTTGTTTACCGTCAACAGTTCGGAGCAGGACTGAGAGCGGATTTCAACTACACACTTTCAAAGTCCATGGACATCACCTCGCAGGCAGAGCGGCTCAATACTTCGGGCAGCACGAACTATGCGCAGATTATGAATACATGGGAGCCGAACCAGCTTTACGGAGTCTCTGATTACGATACAAGGCACCAGATCAATGCGAACTACATCTGGGATCTCCCGGTAGGGCGCGGACGACAGTTCCTGTCGTCGGCCGGACGCGTGACCGATCTGCTGATTGGCGGATGGCAGACGACGGGGATTGTTCGCTGGACCAGCGGGTTTCCGTTCCTCGTGAATAACGGAGCCTACTATCCGACGAACTGGGATATTCAGGGATTCGCTACGCAGATAGCGCCGATTCCTTCGCGCGCGGCGAAACGCGGGCATCTGACGCAGCGCTTTGCCGATCCGCAGGCGGTGTTCAACTCATTTGACTTCACGCTGCCGGGCGGCTCGGGCACGCGGAATCCGCTGCGCGGCGATGGATACTTTAGCTGGGACACGGGCCTTAACAAGACGTTTCCCATAACAGACCGCGCAAGGCTGCAATTGCGCTGGGAGATGTTCAACGTGACGAACAGCGTTCGCTTCGATTCGCATTCGATCAGTTCGACGCTCGACAATGGGCCGAATTTCGGTCAGGCAAACACTTTGTTGACCAACAAACGCCTTGCACAGTTCGCGGCGCGGGTTGAGTTCTAATCCGAAAGTGCTGCTCAAGATGAGTTATTTCTGGCGTGAGGTGATGGGCCTCGCGCCGTCTTTTTTCTTTCTGTCGTCAAGGTTGATGTGAATCATGTATTGTTTTCGATGGGATTAATTAACCCCAATTGAAAACGGTTTCATTTCGGGAGGCGCATGGACAGACGCGACTTTATGAAGACAGGCAGTGCGCTGCTTGCCGGAGCGGCGGTGGGCGGCAAAGTGTTCGCACAGAATCAAAGTTCCGGCAGCGCGGGACGGATGGTGCTGGCGATGAATCGTGGCTGGCGCTACAGCCCGAAGGTGGTGGAAGGCGGACACGAGCCTGGTTTCGACGATTCTGCATTCGATCGCGTTGTGGTGCCGCATACCAATATCATGCTGCCGTTCCACGGATTCGATAACAAGGACTATGAGTTTGTCTCACTCTACCGGCGCAAGTTCCGGCTTCCGGCAGAAGCACGCGGGAAGCACGTCTTCGTCGATTTTGAAGGGGCCATGACCGCGTCGACGGTATGGATCAATGGGAAGCGGCTGGGCGAATACAAGGGCGGCTACACGCCCTTTTTCTTTGATCTGACGCCTCATGTGAATTTCGATGGCGACAATGTGCTGGCGGTCGAGCTGGATTCGACGGAGCGTGCGGACATTCCTCCGTTTGGCTATCAGATCGACTATCTGACATTCGGCGGGATCTATCGCGAAGTGGCGCTGCGTATCGTTCCTTCTTCGTTCATTGAAAATATCTTTGCGCAGCCGAAAGATGTGCTGGGCGGAAGCCCGACGCTGGACGTGCAGTGTTTTGTGCAGCACCTTGAGGCATCGCATGACCCGCTGACACTGGAAGCTACGCTGCTCGACGGCGAGAAAGTGATTGGGAAGGCCACGCAGAAGGTTCCGGCATCCGGCGTTACTGCGGAGCCGGTTGGCCATGTGGTTTCGTTCGGCAAACTGCAGGGGATTCAACTATGGGATCTGGCAACTCCGAAGCTCTACACGGTGAAAGTCCGTTTGCTGCGCGGCGATCATGTGGTCGATGAAGACGAGCGCCGCACCGGCTTCCGCCATGCGGAGTTTACCGATCATGGATTTGAGCTGAATGGCAGGATCGTCAAGCTGCGCGGCCTTGACCGGCACCAGACGTTTCCGTTCGTAGGGCAGGCGATGCCGGCGCGTGTACAAAGGCGCGATGCGTACATTCTGCGTAAGGTGATGCATTGCAATCTCATGCGTACCTCCCACTATCCGCAGTCGCGGCATTTTCTGGACGCCTGCGATGAGTATGGACTGCTGGTGCTCGAAGAGATCCCTGGCTGGCAGCACATCGGCGATCTGGCGTGGCAGGACATATCGGTCGATAACGTAAGCCGCATGGTCCGGCGGGACTGGAACCATCCATCGATTGTGTTGTGGGGTGTGCGCATCAATGAATCGCGGGACAATCACGATTTCTACACACGCACGAATGCAATGGCGCGCAAGCTCGATCCGACCCGGCAGACGGGCGGGATTCGCTACTTCCAGGAGTCGGAATTTCTGGAAGATGTGTTTACGATGAATGATTTTGGCTGGCCGCTGAAGCCGCCAAATCATCCGCGCTATCTCAACACCGAGTTTGTCGGACACACCTATCCGGTGAAGACGATCGACGATGACGAGCGTCATCGCGAGCACACCATCCGGCACGCGCGCGTGCACAATCAGCTGGCGTCGGATGCGCAGTATGCAGGCGGCATCGGCTGGTGCGCCTTCGATTACAACACGCATCATGATTTTGGCGCGGGCGACCGCATCTGTTACCACGGCGTGACGGACATCTTCCGCGAGCCGAAGCCTGCTGCGGGATTCTACAAGTCGCAATGCGATCCGGAAGAGGAAATCGTGCTGGAGCCGGCGTTCCATTGGGCATCGAGCGATGAAGCAATCCGCTTTACAACCGCGATGATCTGCTCGAACTGCGACCACCTGAAGCTGTACGTGAAGAACGACAACGAATGGAAGCTCTTCGATGAGGCCGATCCCGACCGGAAGCAGTTCGATCATCTGCGCTATGCGCCGTTCAGTGTGGACCTGACGAAGCATGACTTGAAGTTTGGCGATTTGCGGATCGATGGCTACATCAACGGGAAACAGGTAATCTCGAGGAGCTACTCCGGGCTGGGTGTCGATCAGAAGTTTTCCATTCGCGCGGATGATCATGAGCTGGATGCCGATGGAGCGGATGCAACGCGCGTCGTGTTGCGGGTGACAGATGAGTTCGACGCGATTCGGCCCTATGCGAACGACCCTATCGTGCTCACGCTTGAGGGCCCGGCGGACTTGATCGGCGACAATCCGTTTGGCTTGGTGGGTGGCACGGGAGCCGTGTGGATTCGCGCAAAAGAAGAGGCCGGGACGGTGCGCTTGACAGCAAAGCATCCGCGGCTCGGCAGTCAGACGGTAGAGGTCGTGACCCGGCAAGTTTCCGCGGAGGTGGTATGAGGCGAAGCATTCCATAATGCGAGACGTGCAGGCCATCTTCTGAAAAGAATTGGCCAGGGGTGCTATGCTTTGTGCTTCGCGTACACTCTCATTGTCGTAAGGACGAACCGTCTTGGCAGGCCGCAAGCAGGCACATAACCGCGTAACGATCCTCGATGTAGCTCGCAAGAGCGGCTTCTCGGCATCCACTGTTTCGATCGTTCTGAACGAGGCGCCGCTCTCGCGCTACGTGGCAGCCACCACGAAGGAGCACATCCGAAAGACGGCGCTGGCGTTGGATTATCGACCCGACGCCTTTGCGCGCTCGCTGCGAAGCCGGCGAAGCCACACCATCGGAGTGATGATCTTCGACATCTCCGACCCCTTCTGCACGCTGATTCTGCGGGGCATCGAGAAGACGCTCCAACCCACCAGGTATCTGCCGATCATCATGGATGCTCACAACGAGCGAAAGCAGTTCGAGGGGTACCTTGAAATGATGGTCGACCGGCGCGTCGAGGGACTGATCGTTGTCGCCAACTGGCTGTTTGCCGAAACAGATTTACTGACCGACATGGAGAAGCACAATATTCCAACGGTTGTGGTCGGCCGCGATCTGACACAAAGCCGCATCAGCTCTGTTTTGGTAGATAACTCTGCTGGAGCTTATGCGGCGCTGGACCACCTGTATCAACTTGGCCACCGGAAGATTGCTTTCATTCGCGGGCCGGAGAGTCTCCACGACAGCGTGAATCGCTGGAAGGGAATCGAGCGATTTGCGACTGAGCACGGGCTGCAGTTGCAGCCGAAGCTGATCCGGCAGTTGCCAGAAATGCTTGATGCGAATTCCGGATTCGATGGCGGTATCGAGCTGACGGCTGAACTCATCCGCTCGCGCCGCAAGTTCACGGCGCTGATGGCCTTCGACGACCTCACCGCACTCGGAGCGCTGCGCTCCCTGAGACAGGCGGGCATGCGCATTCCGGAAGACTGCTCGGTGATCGGCTTTGACGGCGTGCCCCCGGCAGCCTTCAGTACGCCTGCGATCACGACCATCTGCCAACCGATGGAGGAAATGGGGATCATCGGCACGCAGTGGATACTGAAATCGATTGGCGAGGATGAGGAAAAGCGCTCCACTACACCCGTTCTGCAGCTATTGCCACCGACGATCGTCGTACGCGATTCAACCCAGTCCGCATAAACATTCCTTACAGCTTTTATTTTTTTCTTGACAATGCTGCAGGGATAACGATATTTCCAATATTCAAACGTTTGAATATTCCTGTCGTCAAAGAAGGAAAAAGAAATCAAGCGGAGTTACGCCGGATAGCACAGTAGAAGATAACGATCCGGCCATTTTTGGAGGCCCGTTCCATGTTCTCCCGTAGTTCGTTTTCCTATTGTTCGTCTTCTCAGATTTTCGCTCCGGGTTGCAGGGCGCGCCCCAGCAACCGGACGATTGTCGGATCGCTTATCTTCGTGTTTCTCCTGAGCTTCAATTCGCTGTCAGCACAAGAAGTTACCGGGACGATTCTTGGAAGGATTGCGGACAGTTCCGGCGCAGTTGTGCCCGGAGCGAAAATCACAATCACGAACACGGACCGGGGCGCGGTACAGCGTATCGTGACCACGAACAAGAGCGGCGATTACTCCGCGCCGCAGTTGCCGATCGGTAAATACATGGTGACTGTGGAAGCTTCGGGCTTCAAGAAAATTTCGGAAACCGGGATCACGCTGAACGTAAACGACAAGCTGACGTTCAATGAAACGTTGGAGGTCGGTACCACTTCCGAAACGGTTTCCGTACAGGCAAACCCGCTACAGGTAGATACACAGTCAGCCGCCGCGACAGGGCTGATCACAGGCACGCAGGTTCGCGAGCTGGCGCTGCAGAGCCGTAACTATGAGGAACTGGTTGCGCTGATGCCGGGTGTGACGTCCGATCTTGGCGGCGATTTCCTCTACGCAGGCGTAAGCTCTCCAGGCGGCGCGACCAACGAGACAGCTTTCTCGCTGAACGGGAGCTTCGGCACGGGGAACAACTGGACAGTGGATGGCGCGGACAATGTGGACCGTGGCGGCAACTTTACGCTGCTGAATTATCCCAGCGTGGATGCGATTGAGGAGTTCAAGGTGCTGCGGGGCAACTATAACGCGGAGTACGGACGCAGCTCCGGTGGCCAGATTAATGTCATAACACGCTCCGGCAAGTCGAGCTTTCATGGCGGCTTGTATCAGTTTTTCCGCAATGACGTGCTCGATGCGAATACCTGGGAGAACAAGCACTTTTCCTCTCCAGCTCTCGATCGGACTCCGCTGCGCTACAACGATTTTGGCGGAACGATCGGCGGGCCGATCTTTATCCCGCATCACTACAACGTAGACAGGAACAAGACCTTCTTCTTCTTCTCAGAAGAGGCGCGACGTGTGGTCGAGTCCAGCCCGTCCACGGGCATTGCGCCGAATGCAGACGAACGCGGGCAGAATGGCTCGTACAACTTCGGGTTCCCTGTGTGCGTAGCGCCGCTTGCGACGGATGCATCCGGAAATACATATTGCCCTACGGGGTCATCCACGACCAGCATTCCGGCCAATATGGTGAACCCTGCCGCGCTTGCTTACCTCAAGGACGTGTACTCGCACGTAGACCTGCCGCAAGACCCCATCGCCGATACGGTTACATCAAACGCACGCAATATCTTCAACTTTCGCCAGGAGATCGGTCGCGTCGATCACACATTTGGCAGCAAATGGTCGGGCTGGGTACGCGTCATGAACGACACCATTCCGACGATTGAAGGTGGCGGCCTGTTCAATGGCAATCCCATCCCAAATGTCGCAGCGACAAGCACGCAATCGCCGGGCAGGAACATTGCGGCAAGTCTGAATACAACGTTTTCAGCCACGATGCTGAACCAGTTGCAGTATGCATGGTCGTATGGCGCAGTGCTCAGCACCAATATCGGGCAGTTCGCGGCAGCCAATTCGCCGGATGTGGTTGGCGCGGTTTCGTTGCCATATCCCTCGACCCTGGACCGCATTCCCAGTCTCTCGTTCGGAACTTCGCTGGCGAGCATTGCAGGATTTGGAACCTACAAGGACTACAACAAGAACCACAACATCTTCGACAACCTGACGTGGATCAGCGGGCGGCACACGCTCAAGTTCGGAGCCGCTTATTATCACTATCAAAAATCGGAAAACGCCGGTGGAAACAACGCAGGCACATTCTCTTACCAGGTGAGTCCGGCTGTTTACTTCGGCGACCCTGGAATGCAAAACAACGATCCGGCAGCGGAGTGGCGCCAGGAATACGCCAACTTTCTACTGGGGCAGACCACGTCCTTCCAGCAATCACAGCAGGACATTCGCGCGATCATCAATCAGAATCAATTTGAAGCCTATGGGCAGGATGAGTTCCGGGTGCGGCCGAATCTTACTTTGACCTATGGCGTGCGCTATTCGCTCTTCCGCCAGCCAACGGATGCGAATGGTCATGCAACGAGCTTCAATCCTTCGACCTTCAACCCAGCCCATGCGCCGGTTTTGGATAACTCCGGCTTCATCTGCACGCCGAACACGATGCCTTGCGATGGAACAAGCAATACGAATCCGAACTATGATCCGTTGAACGGCATCATCATTGGAGGACAGAATTCTCCATTTGGAACGGCCGTTGCCAGCCAGCCGACCCTGAACTTCGCTCCGCGCCTTGGTTTTGCATGGGACCCGATGGGACTGGGCAAAATGTCGGTGCGCGGCGGCTACGGTGTGTTTATTGAGTCGCCCGGCGTCGGTTTTGTTGAAAACAACGTCTTCAACAATCCACCATTCGTTGGGCAGGTGACGATTTACAACGCTCCTATGAACAATCCGGGGCTTGCACAGGCTGCGCCGAATAATACGCCGCTGCCGCTTGGTGCGACAGCGCCGAATTTCCGCCAGCCCTACATGCAGAACTGGGATCTAGATGTTCAGAAGGAGCTGCCTTACAACATCATCGCCGATCTGGGTTATTTCGGAAGCAAGGGAACGCATCTGCTTGCGGTAGCGGATATCAATCAGCCCGTAGCTGGGGCGTATGCCTCTTATACCGGTCCGGGTGCCGCCAGTTATCCTGATGTGTATACGGCGGGCGGCATTAACTCAGGAAATGCGAATTTTCTGAATCCCCTGCGCCCTTACATTGGTTATTCGGGCATCGATATGTACCTGCCGATATTCACTTCAAACTACAACTCATTGCAGGCCAGCATGCAGAAGCGTTTTACCGGCGATTCCATGCTGACGGTCAACTATACGTGGTCGAAGAATCTGACCAATGTTCCCTATGACCCGAACTACACGGTGCCGCAATACACCGCGAACCTGAAGAGCGAATACAGCTATGCGCGTTTCGATCAACGGCAAGTCCTCACTGCGGATTTCATTTACCAGCTGCCCTTTTTCAGAGCACAACAGGGGTTCGCAGGGCGCACTCTCGGCGGATGGCAGTTCTCCGGCATCGTATCGGTGAACTCGGGGCACTGGCTTGATCCATCGGAGTCGGATGGCTCAGACCCGGGCGGCATCGGGCTGAATACAGGCATTGCGGCAAGCACGGTGCGTCCTAATCAGGTAGGCAATCCGAACTCCGGCGCACCGCGTAGCGGAAATGTCAACTCGACGTGGTTCAATACGGCCGCGTTCGTTACAGCACCGAGCGATCAAATCACTCCGGGAAATGCCAGAAAGAACTCAATCTTGGGCCCAGGCCAGCAGAACTGGGACCTTTCGCTGATGAAAAATATCAGAGTCTATGAGCAAAGCTCTTTCCAGTTCCGGCTGGAGAGCTTTAATACCTTCAATCACACCAGTTATTCTGGAGTGGACACAACCGTAAATGACGGCGCGACCTATGGAACGGTACTAAGCGCGCATCAGCCACGTATCGTACAGCTAGGGTTGAAATTTAACTTCTAGGCAAGAGGGTTCCGGAGGGAAGTATCTGCATGCTGCAAAAGGTAGCGGGCTGTTTTGCCGCTTTCGTTCTTGGTTCAACATTGGCTCTCGCGGCACATGCAGATGCTTCTTCTGTGATGGCTCTACACGAAGGCTGGAGCGTGCAGTCCGGCTGCAAGCTCCAGGCCGAAGGCGGGAACATTTCAACGCTCGCATATCATCCTGAAGGCTGGTACTCGACAAGCGTGCCCGCCACGGTGCTTGCCGTGCAGGTGGCTGCCGGCACATATAAAGATCCGTACTTCGGCGCCAACCTGCGCGACATTCCTGGAACCACCTATCCAGTCGGCAATAATTTTTCACGGTTGCCCATGGCGGATGACAGCCCCTATCACTGCGGGTGGTGGTATCGCAAGGAGTTTGCGGTTCCGGCTGCGGAAAAGGGGCGCACGGTCTGGCTGCGGTTCGGAGGCATCAACTACCGCGCCAACATCTGGGTCAATGGTCAGCGCGTTGCCGATTCGTCGCAGGTTGCGGGCGCGTATCGAACCTACGAGTTTGATGTAACTGACAAGATCGTTGCAGGCAAGCCGAACGTGGTTGCGGTTGAAACGTTTGCTCCGACTGAGAAAGACCTCGGCATCAATTGGGTGGATTGGAATCCATGCCCGCCGGATAAGGACATGGGACTATGGGGCCCGGTTGACCTGGTGACGAGAGGCCCGGTCGCGCTGCGTTCGCCGATGGCGGTGACGCACTTCACCGACGCATCGCTCAAGCAGGCGAATTTGACGGTCTATTCTGAGCTGCATAACGCGTCGGACAAGGTAGTGCATGGAAATGTAACTGGCACAGTTGCAGGAATTCGGATCGAGCAGCCGGTCGACCTGCAGCCACATGAAGATAAGACAGTCGTTTTCGATCCCGAGACATATAAGCAGCTGCAGATCAAAAATCCTGTTGTCTGGTGGCCCTACCAGATGGGGACGCCGCATCTTGAGTCGCTTAACCTGCGCTTTGAGGAAAAGGGCAAAGTCTCAGATGAAAAAGTGGTTCGCTTCGGCATCCGTGAGATCACATCCGAGCTCACGGATAAGGGCTACAAGCTCTTTCGAGTCAACGGCAAGCCAATTTTGATTCGAGGCGCAGGGTGGTCGCAGGACATGCTGCTGCGCGAAGACCCGAAGCGCCTGCGCGATCAGTTCATGCTGGTGCGCGACATGCACCTGAATACAATTCGCCTGGAAGGCAAGCTGGAGACGGATGATTTTTTCCGCCTTGCCGATGAGCAGGGAATTCTCGTTATGCTGGGCTGGTGCTGCTGCGACCAGTGGGAGCACTGGGACAAGTGGAGTCCGGAAAATTATCAGGTCGCCGAGGCATCGCTGCGTTCGCAGATGCTGCGCATTCGTCATCATGCGAGCCTGCTCGTCTGGTTGAACGGAAGCGACAATCCTCCTCCTGCTGATGTGGAGCGCATCTACCTGAATGTGGAAGCGCAGACGCATTGGCCGAATCCGACGCTCTCCTCGGCCTCCGCAAAGCCCACTACCGTTTCAGGAAAAAGCGGAGTCAAGATGAGCGGGCCATATGACTACGTGGCTCCTTCGTACTGGTATCTCGACCAGGACAAGTACGGCGGGGGATATGGGTTCAACACGGAAACGAGTCCCGGGCCCGCGGTTCCTAATGTCGACAGCTTGCAGAAGTTCATACCTGCCGGTCAGATGTGGCCTTCCGCGAATCCGGTCTGGGAGCTGCATAGCGGCGGAGGAAAATTCAAATCTCTGGGCCTATTTGACGGTGCAATGAAGGCGACGTATGGCACGCCGCAGACGATCAAAGACTATGCCCGTATTTCGCAGGCAATGACTTACAACGGCGAGCGCGCCATGTTCGAGGCCTATAGCCGGAATAAATACACATCGACGGGTGTGGTTCAGTGGATGCTCAACAATGCGTGGCCTTCCGTGATCTGGCACTTATACGACTATTATCTCGATACCGGCGGTGGCTATTACGGCACGAAGAAAGCCTGTGAGCCATTTCACGTCCAGTATTCCTACGATGATCACAGCGTGGTCATCGTGAACAGCACTTATCAACCAGCTAGCCGTCTTGCGGTCACGGCGAAAGTCTACGACTTCAACCTCAACGAGCTGTTCAGCAAAGAGCTTGCCGTTGACGTCGATGCGGACACATCGCTGCGCGCCATCCCGATTCCCGACTCAGTATTCTCTGCATCTTCGAAGGTATATTTCGTCGATCTGACTCTGAAAAAGAGCTCGGGCGAAACCGTGAGCCGTAACTTTTACTGGGTTCCGTCCAAACTTACCGCGTTTGATTGGGCTAAGACAGACTGGGCCTACACGCCTGTGACTCAGCACGAAGACATGACTGCGCTGGAGACTCTGCCTGAAGCAAAAGTAGAAGCTGTAGCTGATGTCGAAGCAGCAGGCGGCAACAAAACAGTACAAGTACGGTTACATAATCCTTCGAAGGCCCTTGCGTTTCAGGTGTCCCTTGCTGCGCGCGATGCTCAAGGCGAAGATATTGTGCCCGCAGTGTGGTCGGATAATTATGTGGAGCTTATGCCCGGCGAATCGCGCGTTTTGACGACTACGCTTCCGGTGCAAGCGCAGGAGGGCGCAGTGGTGGTTCTTTCCGGATGGAATGTTCCGGAGCGCACGCTGCATCTTTCGTCAACAAAGGCCGTGGCAACTCGTTGAGTTTGCTGGAATCGGACGACAAACAAGATGAAGGAAAGTATGCATGTCCAGTCAGCCCGCCAGTGTGAGTGAAGGGCAAGTAACGCTCAGGCGCAGCCTACGGTTCTGGGACCTGGTGCTTTACGGCATCATTCTCATCCAGCCCACGGCGCCCATGCCCAGTTTTGGCGTCATCTACCAGGAGGCGCGGGGCCATGTAGTTACAGCGATTTTGTGCGCGATGGTGGCCATGCTGTTCACATCGGTAAGTTATGGACGCATGGCGCGCGTATATCCGCATGGCGGCTCGGCATTCATGTATGTCGGCAAAGAGCTGCACCCCAGTCTGGGCTATCTGACGGGCTGGTGCCTGGCAATGGATTACGTTCTGAACCCGCTCATCTGCACCATCTGGTGCAGCAAGGCGGCGCAGAATTTTATTCCTGACATTCCATATCCGGCGCTCGTAATCTTCTTCGCTGTCGTGTTCACGCTGCTCAATCTGAACGGCGTGGAAACGTCGGCGCGCATCAATGCGGGCATGGCGGCGGCACTGGGGATCGTGATCGTGATCGTCGTGATTGCGGCGCTGCGGTATCTGTTTCACATGCCGCATCAATCGGCCTTTTTTTTCACGCGGCCTTTTTATGATCCCAGCACCTTCTCGCGCAGCGGACTTTTGCGAGGCACTTCCATTGCGGTGCTCACCTACATTGGTTTCGATGGTATCTCCACGCTCACCGATGAAGCGAAGGACCCGGCACGCAGCATTCCTCGCGCTATTGTGCTTACGTGCTTCATTACCGGTGTTCTGGCGGCGATTGAAGTCTATCTCGGACAGCTGGTGTGGCCGCGTGGACAAGCATTTCCTGACATTGACACCGCTTATGTGCATATCTCAGGGCGCGCAGGCGGCCCGATTCTGTTCATGATCGTGAACGCGGCTTTGCTGCTGGCGAATATGGGATCGGGAATGGCGTCGCAGCTGGGCGCTGCACGTCTCCTGCTGGCGATGGGACAAGACGGCGCCATCCCCAAACGGTTCTTCGGCGCAATTCATCCGAAAAACCGCATCCCACGCAACAATGTGCTGCTGATCGGTGCAATCTGTATTGTTGGCGGCTTGGTCTTCAGCTATCAACTGGGAACAGAGCTGCTCAACTATGGAGCGTTGCTCGCATTCATGGGTGTGAATGTTGCTTCGGTGGTGTTGGGCTGGCGGACGGGCCGGTTTACGCAGTGGTTTTCCATGCTGATCTCGGCTGCCGGATTTCTGACGTGCTTGTTCATCTGGACAAATCTTGGACCCCTGGCGCGCATCGCAGGCACATCGTGGGCGCTACTGGGTGTTGTGCTCTGGATCGTGCGCCGCAGGCAAATTCATCTACCGGGTGCGACTGTATGACAATCGCAGCAGGCCAGGGAAACGCCCGTGCATTCGATGTCACTCTTGTCGGCGAGTTCAATCTCGATCTACTTCTTTATGGGCTACCGGAAGAACTCCCGGTAGAAAGGGAGTTGCTCGCCGACCGTGCGGAGATGGTGCTTGGCGGTTCACCTGCGATCACGGCGCACAATCTTGCGGCATTTGGAAATCGTGTTGGCTTTGTCACCATGGTCTCTAAAGACGCTTTTGCGTCGCTGTGCACACGCGAAATGCAAGCAGTGGGTGTGGATCTGTCGCGAACCGTGGATGCGAAGAGCGGAATCGGCACCGGATTGACTGTGTTGTTGCAACATGACAATGTCCGCCGCACGCTCACCTATCCCGGGAACACGACGCATCTGTGCTTCGACGATCTCGATCTTGAGTATCTTGCCTCGGCGCGACACTTCCATCTTTCTTCTTATTTTCTGCAGACTTCTCTGAAGGAGGACATCCCGCGGCTCTTTGCTTTGTTGAAAGAAGCCGGCTTGACAATTTCGGTCGATACGAACGACGACCCTTACGGTCGATGGGATGACTCCATTACGGAGATGCTGCAATATGTCGATGTGCTGATGCCGAATGAGCAGGAAGCATGCCAGCTGGCCCACACGTCAAATATGAATGAAGCGGTCGCCCGCATTTTGCAGTATGTTCCCCTCCTTGTCGTGAAGCGAGGCGCGGAAGGGGCTATCGCATGCACGCGCGAACGTCAGTACACTGCGCCTGCAATCAGAATGCAGACAATCGATGCGGTGGGAGCGGGAGACAGCTTCAACGCGGGCTTTCTGCATGGCTTTTTGCAAGGATGGCCCGTGGACCGTTGCCTGCAGCATGGCAATCTGGCGGGAGCCTATTCGACGACAGCAGTTGGCGGCGTCGCTGCCTTTCAAAATCGCGAAGCAATGCAGCAGTTTTTCGCGGAACACTCCCTGCAAGTAAAGTAATGCTGTGCGTCTTTTTGTAGGTATTGCCCTGGCGACTGAAGCGCAGCAGGCGCTCGAATCTTTCGTACGCGGTCTTCGAGAAGCATTTCCGCGCCTGCGATGGTCCTTGCCGGAACAATGGCATGTGACCCTGCAATTCCTCGGGGAAACAGAGGAGTCTCGCTATGCCTGTGTGGTCCGGCAGTTGCGAATGATACAAACGCAGGCAGTTGAGGTACGGCTTATGCAGCCTGGATTTTTTGAGCGAGCCGGAGTCTTTCACATTACCGTGCAGCCGACGCAGTCATTAATCGCGCTCCACGAGAAAACCGAACAGACTCTGGTTTCGTGCGGGTTCGAGCCGGAAGCGCGAGCCTACTCGCCACACATTACGCTCGCGCGCAAAAAGGGACGCGGTCGCTCGGCGGATTTCGAGCAACTCCAACAAGTTGTACCGAGTTACGCCGCGATAAAACTGCCTTCTTTTATTGCCGGAGAATTTCTTCTCTATCAAAGCCTTACCGAAGCGGCCGGAGCGAAATACGAGGTGCGCGACCGCTTTCGCTTGATGTAACCTGCATCTTCATACACTCATTTCAATGATTAGCCATTCTTCTTCGCTCACAGCAGACTCGCTTGGAAAGATCGGTTTACCCGCGCCCATTCAAGAATTGGCGCAGCGGGCATGGGACATCATCATCGTGGGCGCAGGCCATAACGGACTGGCGTGCGCGACCTATCTGGCGCGAGCCGGAAAAAGGGTGCTGGTGCTTGAGAGCCGCGAGCGCGTGGGCGGCGCGTGCACCATCGAAGAGCCATTTCCTGGAGTGCGCATGTCACCGTGTGCCTATCTGGCCGGGCTGCTCCATCCGCTTGTCGTGGAAGAGCTGAACCTGCCGCAGCGGGGCTTCACATGGACTCCCGCAGTCAACGGGCTGTTTGTGCCTTTCCTCGATGGCAGCAGCATTCAGCTCTGGGACGATGACGATCAGTGCGAAGACGAAGTGCGCCGATTCAGCAGTGGTGATGTTGAAGGGTGGAAGGCGATGAGCGATGTCCTCCGGCGCTTGCGCGATGCGCTGCGTCCGGCTGGTCAGGCGGATTTTTGGATTGGCGATGCGCCGACACGCGAGCAGATCGAAGAACGGCTCGGCAACGATGAAGAAGCG
Source organism: Alloacidobacterium sp. (assembly GCA_035482895.1). Lineage (GTDB taxonomy): Bacteria > Acidobacteriota > Terriglobia > Terriglobales > Acidobacteriaceae > Alloacidobacterium. The sequence goes on from DATHQH010000172.1 coordinate 15,648, forward strand.
AGAAAGCTTCTGTTCGAATGGTCGATGGCGGAATTGGTCGAACACTATCTGCGCGACGAGAGGCTGCAGGTCGCGTATCTAGGGCAAGGCGTGATTGGCACCAACGCCAGCCCGTTCGATCCGGGCACCGCGTCGATTCGCTTTCATCACTCTTCCGGTCGCCTGGGTGGCATGCCCGGCATGTGGGGATATGTGAAGGGTGGAATGGGCATGGTCTCGTTCTACTTTTGTGACGCTGCGCGAGAGGCCGGAGCAATCGTGGCCGCCGGGGTTCCAGTGGCCAATATCCTTCCCGGTGAAGGCGTGCTACTGGAAGGCGGTGAGCGCATAACGGCGCCTGTTGTGATTTCGAATGCCGATCCGCGGCGTACTTTGCGGATGCTTGGCAGCGCTGCGGGTGATGGCTGGAAGTCGAAGATTGAATCCGTACCGATCGAGGGCTGTACGGTCAAGTTGAATGTCTTATTAAGCGAGCTGCCCAATTTCACGGCACGGCCGGGAACACTCGAACCGCATCATTTTGGCCAGATCAACGCGCCTCTCACCAAAGCAGAGTGGAAGGAGAGCTATTCTGCTGCGCGCTCTGGACGGTTGCCTGAACATCTGTGGTGCGAGCTTTATTTCCAGAGCGTGCACGATGCCAGCATCGTTCCGCAGGGCCAGCACACGATGAGCGTCTTTGCACAGTATGTGCCCTATCGTTTTGAAAAAGGTACGTGGGACGATCGGCGCGATGAGGTGCAGAAACTGGCGCTCGCTTCTCTCGGTCGCTTCTGCAGCAATATGGATACGGCTGTGATCGATGCGCAAGTGCTGGGACCGCCTGATATTGAAGAGAAAGTGGGCCTTACCGGCGGACACATCTTCCAGGGCGAATGCCTGCCTCCCTACATGTGGTCGAATCGCCTCAGCGCGCGTACTCCGGTTCAGGGTGTCTATCTTTGCGGAGCGTGTACGCATCCCGGCGGGAGCGTGATCGGCATCAACGGACGCAATGCTGCGATGGCGGTGCTGAAAGATCTGGAACATAAATAGTTCTGGCCTTCGCTGCTAATCAGCAGGTATGCTGCGCCAAAGCCTGCATGCCGGAGAAAACAGCTGCACCTGCGCTCGCGCGCGAACTTAGCACCGTCGACCTGGTCCTCTTCTACTTCGCGGGAGGACTGAGCCTTCGCTGGATTGCGACGGCAGCCGCTGCCGGCCCGAGCACCATCACGATCTGGATATTTGCCTGTCTCTGTTTTTTTGTGCCGCTCGCCGCAAGCGTGCTTGAGCTTTCGTCGCGCTATCCGCAGGAAGGCGGCCTGTATGTATGGACACGGCTTGCTTTTGGGGATTTCTCCGGTTTTATCGCGGCCTGGACGTACTGGATGAGTAATCTGCCGTACTTTCCAGCCGTACTGTATTTCGGCGCGGGCAGCGCTCTTTTCGCGATGGGCAAGCGGGGAGAGCATTTGACCAACAATGGCACGTATTTCATGCTCTTTGCGCTGGGATGGCTCGCGCTGATTACCTTGTTGAACATCGTTGGACTGAAGCAGGGAAAGTGGTTGAACAACTGTTGTTCTCTGGGTGCGTGGATTCCCGTTTCTGTGCTGCTGATACTGGCGGCGATTTTTGCAAAGTACCATGGCTCGGCAACAAGTTTTTCCTCAGACAATCTCATACCGCACGCAGATTTAAGAAACGCAATTTTCTGGTCGACGATCTTCTTTGCATTCGGCGGAGTAGAAACCGGCTCGTTTATGGGCGAAGAGATTAAAGACGCCCGCCGCACCATTCCACGTGCTCTGACTATCGCGGGCATTTTGATTACGGTAAGTTACATCGCCGGTACGATTGCAATGCTGATTGCTTTACCTCACTCCACGATCACCGGTGTCGGCGGGTTTGTCAGCGCAATCCACCTGATGTGCGTGAAATTAAACCTGGGCTGGCTGGTAGCACCCATCGCGTTGCTCGTGGTGCTCAACAGCGTTGGCGGCGCGGCGACATTTCTCTCCTCCACGTCTCGATTGCCGTTCGTTGCCGGGATCGATCGCTACTTGCCGCCGGTCTTTGGGCATGTGCATCCGCGCTGGCGCACGCCGTGGGTGGCCATTGGAGCCTATGGCATTGCGGGCATGCTGTGCGCGCTGCTCAGCCAGGCGGGAACGACCGTGCGCAGCGCGTATGACGTGCTGGTGAGCATGTCGATCATCACCTATTTCATTCCCTTTGCTTTTCTCTTTGCTTCGATGATCCGGTTGCAGCGCGAGCCTGCTGCCAAAGGCGCGATACGCATACCGGGAGGCAAGCCAGTAGCTATTCTGCTTGCGTCTCTGGGGCTGCTCACGACATTGCTCACGATTGTGTTGTCCGTTATTCCTCCGGATGAAGAGCCGAACAAACCGCTGGCGATCGCGAAGGTGATCGGTTCTACCCTCTTTCTGGTGGGTGCGGGCGTGGCGGTTTACTATGCCTCGGAACGGCGCCAACGGAAAATCCATGCCACTTCTCCAGATGGAACGCCATAGCCGGAAAATCTTTCCACCAGCGCTTCTCTATTTATGCAGATACCAGGGGATATTGATGACGACCACCCGCTCATTCCCTTTAACCAGCAAAATGAGTTTCAGCATATTGGCGCGCTGATTATGCAGCAGGTTTTCGTACCAGTGCTTCACCACGAGTTCCGGCACCAGAACGGCAATCTGTCTGTCTCCAATCTTTTTCTGTTCGGCGAGGACGTGCTCTACGAGGGGCTGAATGAAAAAACGATAAGGCGACTTGATAGTGATCAGCTTGGGCTCAGGTAAACCTGCGGCGCGAACCGGTTTGAGCACAAGATCCTCCCAGACATGGGAAATACTGCTTCCTTCATCGCCGCAATCGACGTGAACAGCCTGTACATCAGGTGACATGGCCAGAGCAAAGCGCAATCCTTTCTCGCTGATGCGGTTCCATTTGTCCAGGGGAAGAATGACCTGCGGAGGCTTCATATCCTGAAGTTGCAATGGTTCGGGGCAGTCCGTCTCACGCGCCGTGTCCTGATAGTGCTTGTGCACGATGCTCATGATCAGGATCAGCGCGGGAATGAGGATGGCAGTGACCCAGGCGCCATCCATAAACTTTGCCACCAGCACGACAAGCAGTGTTAATCCTGTCGCGAAGGCTCCGACTCCGTTCACAAGCATGCGCCCTTTCGCATTACCCTGTTTGTACCAGTGCACCACCATGCCGGACTGCGAGAGAGTAAAGGCAAGGAACGCGCCAATCGCATAGAGGGGGATGAGCCTGTCGGTGACGCCGCCGAACAGAATCAAAAGCGCAGCGGTGAATGTCACCAGGGCCACAATGCCGTGCGAGTAAAGCAGCCTGCGTCCCCGCAGAATAAAAACGTGCGGCAGATAGTCGTGCTGCGCAATGGCGCGCGTGAGCCGGGGAAAGTCGGCGAAGGCGGTATTGGCGGAAAGCGACAGAACGAGCAGAATGGAGCCGATGGTCACGTAGTAAAAGATTCCCCTGCCGGTGACCGCGGCAGTGAGCTGCGAAAGTACGCTTTGATATCCAGGACTGCCGGGATCGGTTGCGCCGATAGTGTAGGCGCGGCAGAGCAGGGCGATTCCCGCAAGCAGAACGATGAGGAACGCAATGATGATCGTCAGAGTTGTCTTTGCGTTTTTCCGGGTCGGCTCACGGAACGCCATCACACCGTTGCTGACCGCCTCAACGCCGGTCATCGCAGTGCAACCACTGGAAAACACCTTCAGCAGCAGCCACAACGTAAGCGCTGTGGTTGCAGGAGGCAGTCTGGGCGGAGCCACAACTGGTACCGGATGACCGCCATGCACCAGCACTTTGAAGGCGCCGAGAAAGATTACGATCAGCAGCGTTCCCAGAAACAGATACGTGGGAGCAATGAATGCAACGCCTGTGTCGCGTACGCCACGCAAGTTGATCAGCGTCAGGATCAGGAGAATGATCAGGCAGATCGCCAGTGTATGCTGATGCAGACTGGGGACGGCGGAGACGAGCGCGCCAACACCTGCGGAGATGCCAACGGCCGCGGTGAGGATGTAGTCGATCATGAGCGCTGCCGCAGCCAATAGCCCCGGTCCTTTGCCCAGATTTTCCGTCGCGACTGTATATGATCCTCCGCCCTGCGGATAGGCCTCGATCGTCTGACGGTAGGAAAAATAGACGATCACCAGCAGTGCGATGATGGCCAAACTGACCGGCACGATAAATCGCACGCCGATGAAACCGAGCGGAATCAAAAGTGTAAGTGCGGCTTCAGGGCCGTATGCCGCGGAGCTGAGCGCATCGAGCCCGAAGATCGGGATGCCGGCGGAAGGGCCGATTTGCTCGGCACGTTCGTCGAGGGTGGCTAAAGGGCGGCCAAACAGCAGATCGAGAGTTCGCATATCACCTGTTCAGATGCTGCGCCATCATCCTACCGTGTTTCGGTCCCCGAGAGGTGAATTTCAGTGGAACTGCTCGTTCGTAGCGGCTAGCGTAGCCCCATCACCACGATGCGTCCATCGGAGTGGAAACTCCCGCCGGTCGCGGTCAGCGCGGTCCTCAGCGGGTTGCTGGGTGTCACATACGCCGCGCCTGCCAGTACGCCGGCTGCGGCGAAGCTCTGCTGAATGAAGTCGCGCTCCACATCGATATTGGGATCGATATGGTGTGTTACCTTGCCGTTGCGCTGGTCTTTCTCAAAGCCATTGTCGTGCGTGGCAGAGCCGACCCACAAAGGCTTGCCGTTCACCGTCTCTGTTGTCTGCCATACGCGCAGGTGATGCCGGATGGCCGCAACTGCCAGAGGGTCGGCGCGCGCGAAGGAAAAATCCTGCGGACGGCCAAAGAGATACAGAATACTCATGGGCATCTCGGTATAGGCTTCGTGCGAGAGCGTCGCCAGAAGCCCATGTACGATAGCGTCCTGCGTCGTTTTATCCACGGCGGTCCAGCCGGCTGCGGTAAAAGCTTTCTGGACCTGGTCCTGCGTGCCCACGATGGCAAAATTTACCATGTCGCCCGGATTGCCCTGCTGATCCTGCACGCGCCGGGGAATGCGGTCAAAGAGATTGGGCGAGAGCGTGCTTGCCAGATTCACGGATGCAGCCGGCGTAGCGGATGCCTGCGATTTCGACAGCTTCATTTGTACCGCGTAGCTGCCATCACCCGTGAGGTCGCTGCTCAGATTCACATTAAGATAGAGCCTGCCGGTCGTCGTTATGTCCAACTGTTTGGCTGCGCCAATCAGGAAGGGCACCGATGCGCTGCCATTGCTTACGCGTCCAATCAGCGCCCCGCTGTTTGCGCTGTTTAGGGGGAACTGGCGGAGCAGGTCCTTCCATCCGCGCGTATTGCCATCCGGTGTGCTTGAATGGCCGTCGGAAATCGTAACGGTTCCGGTTGCAGTAAACTCCAGATGATCGCCGAGCGTGACAACAACACCGGTATCGGTCCAGTCTCCTGCTGCTACTTTGAAGGAATAGGAACCTTTGCGCGAGGAGAGAGCGCTGGTATCCGGCGCTTTCATCTCGATGGCCTGCACACCGGGCCGCACAGGTGTCGCAGCGGGCGCTGACGGGCTTTGCGAGGCCGGGGCGGGCGATTCGAAATCGCGCACCGGATTTGCCTGTGCCTGTGCCGCGTTGCCCATGCCAAGCAAAATACAAATGCCTGTGATTGCGAAGAGTTTCGAAGAGAAAATCATCGGGTTCTAAAAGCTATAGACGTGGCCCGGTCATTCCGAGTAACTATGATGCTGCTTTTTTCGAGCTATTTACAAGACTGGCAAAAGAAAAGGCCCTGATCGGTTCGATCAGGGCCTTCGGTAAAAAATGACTGTGACTTAGGCGCTAGGTGCCTTCCGACCAGCTGGCCAAGTACTCTTCCTGCTCTGGTGACAGACGGTCGATGCCGATTCCTGATGCGTCGAGCTTAAGCCGCGCCACGCGCTTATCCAGCTCCTGTGGAACCGCGTAGACCTTCTTTTCCAGGTTGGCGTGGTTCTTGACCAGGTATTCGGCGGAAAGAGCCTGATTGGCAAAGCTCATATCCATGACTGATGCCGGGTGGCCTTCCGCTGCAGCCAGATTGATCAGACGGCCTTCGCCGAGCAGATAAATCTTGCGGCCATCGCGGAGCGCGTATTCGTCCACAAAGTCGCGTGTCGCCCTCTTGGAAGAAGCGATACGCTCCAGCGCCGGGATGTCGATCTCCACGTTGAAGTGGCCGGAGTTAGCGACAATCGCGCCATTCTTCATCACTTCAAAGTGTTCTTGGCGAATGACGCTCTTGTTGCCGGTCACCGTTACGAAGACGTCGCCCTGCTTGGCTGCTTCGAGCATGGTCATCACGCGGAAGCCGTCCATCATTGCTTCCAGCGCCTTGGTGGGATCCACTTCCGTTACGATGACTTCCGATCCCATGCCGCGTGCGCGCAATGCGAGTCCACGCCCGCACCAGCCATAGCCCGCTACTACAAACTTGGCACCCGCCAGCAGCACATTGGTGCAGCGAATCACACCATCGAGCGTCGACTGACCTGTGCCGTAACGGTTGTCGAACATGTGTTTCGTCAGTGCGTCATTGACGGCGACTACCGGATAACGAAGCACTCCGTCCTTGGCCATGGCGCGCAGACGAATTACACCGGTTGTCGTTTCTTCTGTGCCGGCGATCACGCCTTCGAGAGCATCCTGGCGCTTGGTGTGCAGCAGGTGAACGAGGTCGCAGCCGTCGTCCATGGTCAGGTGCGGCTTATGGTCGATGGCCGCGAGAATGTGCGAGTAATAACTGTCGTTGTCTTCGCCCTTGATCGCGTAAGTCTGGATATTGAAGTCGCGGGCCAGTGAGGCTGCCACATCGTCCTGCGTGGACAGCGGATTCGAAGCACACAGAGCCACATCCGCGCCACCGTCGCGCAGCGTGATCATCAGGTTTGCGGTTTCAGTGGTGACGTGCAGGCAGGCTGCAACGCGGAGGCCCTTGAGCGGCTGGTTCTTGATGAACTCCTTGCGGATCGTTTGCAGTACGGGCATGGACTGATTTGCCCATTCGATACGCTTACGTCCCTGGTCAGCCAGGTCGAGATTCTTTACGTGATGCAGTGTTGCGGTCGTTGTCGCCATAGATTCTCCAAAGCCACCTGGTTAGAGGCAAAAAAATTCTGGGGCAAGGCCCTCCCGGTCGCTTTATTGAGGATACCATCGGCTGCAGCGACACAGGCCATCTTTGATTAAGGCAAACAAAAAGTAAAAGTCCTGTAACATCTAGAGCGTGGCTTCCGGAAAAAGCTCGCGGTTAACCGAACGCCAGATCACATTGATTTCACGGGCTCTTGCAGACCCTCGCCGCTACCAGATACTCAAGCAAATCAGCGCTTGCGGGCGAATGCTTCCCTGTGGAGATCTGCGAGAGCACATGTCCATCACGCCTGCGACCCTCTCGCACCATATCAAGGAATTGGAGACCGCAGGGCTGATCACGATTGAGCGCGAAGGCAAGTTCGCAAACCTTTCGCTCTGCCGCGATGTCTGGCAAGCCTACCTTGATCAATTAGCAGCAATTTAATGGAAGAGATTTGCGACCATTTCTGGCTCTGCACATCAGTTAGACAGTCATCGAAATGTCGAATTGAGATGTTTCGAGCTGAGGAGTCAAAGGATGGGTAAGCTTCAAGGAAAAGTAGCCGTAGTTACCGGTGCATCGAAGGGTATCGGCGCGGGCATTGCGAAGAGTCTGGCCGCGGAAGGTGCGGCTGTCGTAGTCAACTACGCCTCCAGCAGAGAAGGCGCGGATCGTGTCGTTGCGGAAATTACGAAGAAGGGCGGCAAGGCGATTGCGGTGCAGGGAAGCGTCGCAAAGGCGGCTGATGTCGATCGTATTTTTGCTGAGACAAAGAAGGCCTTCGGTAAGCTCGATGTTCTGGTCAACAACGCCGGCGTTTATGAGTTTTCGCCAATTGAAGACGTGACGGAAGAGCACTACCATCGCATCTTTAATACCAACGTGCTTGGGCTTCTCCTGACAACAAAGGAAGCAGTGAAGCATTTCAATGGCGATGGCGGGAGCATCATCAATGTCGGTTCGGCCGCAACCGAGTTAACGCCGCCTACGACTGTTGTCTACACGGGAACCAAAGGCGCCGTGGATGCCATCACTCGTACGCTGTCAAAGGAGCTGGGCCCGAAGAAGATCCGCGTGAACTCGATCAATCCGGGCATGGTAGAGACGGAAGGCGTTCACGCCGCGGGTTTTATCGGCAGCGATTTCCAGAAGCAGTTTGAGGCGCAGACTCCTCTCGGCCGCATTGGCCAACCGGAAGACATCTCATCGATTGCAGTATTTCTGGCTTCCGAGGATTCGGCGTGGTTGACAGGCGAATTGCTGGTTGCTTCGGGTGGTTTGCGGTAAGGATCAGGGCCGCTCTCGCGGCCCTTTTTATTTACTGGCTGGGGCTGGAACACTCTCCAGTTCCAGCAGTTTCTTCTTTCGCTCCACTCCCCATCGATAACCCGTTAACTTGCCATCGCTGCCAATGACACGATGGCACGGAACGACAACCGCCACCGGGTTCGTCGCGCAGGCGCGCGCTACGGCTCGAACGGCGGTGGGCTGTCCGATCTGCTGCGCGATCTGCGCATAGGTGCGAGTCTCGCCGCGTGGGATACGCCGCAGTGCCTCCCAGACACGTCTCTGGAAAGCGGTCGCGCGCACATCGAGCGGCAACTCCAGCGCGACAGGATGCTCCACCATCTGCCCAAGCACCTGTTTTACCATCGCGCCCAGGCCAGATTCATCCCGTTTTCTGATAGATTCCGGAAATCGGGAAGAAAGGTCATCTTCCAGCTCGCTCTCCAGCGATCCAAACGCCACTGCGCACAAGCCAGCCTTGGTTGCAGCCACCAGCATCTTGCCCAGCGGAGAATCGGCGATGGCATAACGAATCTCGACATCTTTCCCCCCGCGACGATATTCCGTTGGCGTCATTCCCAGGTGTTCATTGGCCGATTCATACAGGCGACTGCTCGAAGCAAAGCCTGCGTCATACATGGCTGCGGTCACGCTGTCGTTCGTGGTCAGGTTTTGCCGGAAATGCTCCATCCTGCGCGCCTGCTGGTACTGTCGGGGCGAGATGCCAAGAAAGCGTCGGAAGAGCCTCTGCGTGTGGAATGCGCTCAGGCCTACAACATCGCCCAATCGATCCAGTTTGACCGTGTTGTCCAGATGCTGATCGATGTAGTCGCACGCCTGCGTCAGCATGTGCGCCTGGGGGTGCATCTGTCCCGGCGCGCAGCGCTTGCACGCCCGGTAGCCAGCGCGCTCGGCGAGTTCTCCTGTAGCAAAGAATTCTACTGAGGCGCGCTGCGGCCTTCTGCTTGGGCAGGAGGGCCTGCAGTAAATTCCAGTCGTGCGCACGGCGTATACAAACAGCATGTCCGCCGCGGGCTTGCGTGTCTCCACCATCTGCCATGCTCGGTCCCAAATCGGATGCGAAGCCTGAACAGCATTCATATCGACCTCCGTATGCTGTTTTGATCTTCGCGCAGGCATGGCAGGTGGAGCACTCCGCTTCTTGCTTTCAAATTTAGATAGTTTCGGCACGCTTTGATCGATTCCCGAGGCATCTTCCCGGATTCACGCAGAAAAAGCAAAGGGCGGGCTGAAAAGCCCACCCTTCAATGGTTTTGCGTGAAGCGCGTCTGCCTTATGGCTAACCCTTCGTTGCTGTTGTTGTGACGGCCGCCTGCTCACGCAGCGTCGCGGCCTTGTCGGTCGCTTCCCAAGTGAACTCCTTGTCGGAGCGGCCAAAATGGCCGTAGGCTGCTGTCTTTTTGTAGATCGGACGGCGCAGGTTCAGGCTTTCAATAATGCCCTTCGGCGTCAGCTTGAAGTTGGCGCGAACCAGGTCCTCAAGTTTCCCTGAGTCCACCTTGCCTGTGCCAAAGGTATCCACCAGCACGCTCACTGGATCGGCTACGCCAATCGCGTAAGCAAGCTGCACTTCACAGCGGTCTGCCAGGCCGGAGGCTACGATGTTCTTGGCGATGTAGCGGGCCATGTAGGCTGCCGAGCGGTCCACCTTTGTCGGATCCTTGCCGCTGAAAGCGCCGCCGCCGTGACGACCCATGCCGCCGTAGGTGTCAACAATGATCTTGCGGCCGGTCAACCCGGAGTCGCCCATCGGTCCGCCGATCACAAAGCGGCCTGTCGGATTGATGTGATATTTGGTGTTCTCGTCGAGGAGTTCGGCCGGAAGCACCGCCTGAATGACGTGCTTGAGGATGTCGGCGCGGAGTTCTTCGTTCGAAACATGTTCCGCATGCTGGGTTGAAATAACGACCGCGTCGATGCGGACCGGCTTGCCCTCGGCGTTGTATTCCACTGTGACCTGGCTCTTGCCGTCCGGACGCAGGTACGGCATTTTGCCGCTCTTGCGAACTTCGCTCAGACGCTTGGTCAGCTTGTGCGCCAGGGAAATGGGAGCCGGCATCAATTCTTCGGTCTCATTTGTCGCATAGCCGAACATCATGCCCTGGTCGCCTGCGCCACCCGTGTCCACGCCCATGGCGATGTCGCCCGACTGCTTGTTGATCGACGAAATCACAGCGCAGGTATTCGAATCGAAGCCATAGAGTGCGTTGTCGTACCCAATGGCTGCCACCACGCCGCGTACCAACGTCTGAAAATCTACATAGGCACTGGTGGTGATTTCGCCGGCGATCACAACCAATCCGGTTGCGGTCAGTGTTTCGCAGGCTACGCGGCTGTAAGGATCATGTTCGAGGCAGGCGTCGAGGATGGCGTCTGAAATCTGGTCTGCGATCTTGTCGGGATGCCCTTCAGTCACCGACTCCGAGGTGAATAGAAACTTGTCGCGTGCGGACAAAACAGTCCTCCCTTATGTGCGGATGGCCTGATACCGTCGCAGCTCCTGATAGGGAAAAGCGATAGAGTGCGGAGCGAAGGATCGAGCCGCTTCGATCACGGCACAGGCAACTAAGCTAAATGGTACTAGACCATTCAGGCGCAGGCAAAGCGCTGCACCCAAAGGGGCAAAGAGCCGATCCAGCGGGGAAATGGGCCAGTAAACGGTAGGCAGGCTAGGAACCTGTCCAAGGAACTCCGAATATTCTGAAGGCGAGATTTCAGGCGAGGCAGCAAGGGAGGCGCGGGTTTTACCCCGTGCATTATCCGTGGACAATCAATGCGGCTTCAGCTGCTGAGGGTAATTCCCGCCGGAGCAAGACTTTTTCGCAGTTGGAAAGCGTGCCCTTAAGAGAGCGCGGCGTTCAGGTACGTCTGTCCGGAAAAATAGGAAATTGCAATGCCGCTGTGGCTGTTTCCGGAGCAGACATTGAACGATGCTGATTGCTGTTTGCAGCCGAGATGCGATTGCTGACGTAATGCCACACAAACCAGCCGAGAGCGGAGAGCAGCACCAACAGCACGGCAACGCCTGCCCAGCGCAGCCGCATATCCGGGCGTGGAGCCTCATCATTGTGGCCCTTGCTTATATTTTCTGCGAATTCAATCCAGCTGGCGTCGTCGTCTTTGAGCTGGCCGCTTTTCTGGTAGGCAGACATGAAGCGGTTGACCCACGTGTCCTCGTCCAAGCCGACAACCCGCGCGTAGCCGCGCACGATGCCCTTGTTGAACACCCCTCCTGGAAGAACATCAAATTGTTCTTCCTCGAGAGCGAGCAGATGGCGGCTGCTGATCTTCGTCGCGTCGGTTATCGTCTCGATCGCGATGCCGCGGGTTTCCCGCTCTTTCCGCAAATCTTCGCCAAACTGACCCATGCTCCTGTTCCTGCGCAGATACGCTTTGGGGCTAGCAAAATCTTGCAAAAAGATGTTGTGCTATCGACGAGTCTAATGCACAACCTCTAGGGCAAACCATAAAACTCTCTAGGAAACAAGTCAAAAGAAAAAGAATACTTTTCCTTTTCTTTTCATGTACCTAAACTAAAAGCTAGCTAACACATCCTTAACTGCTTGGATGTTTATAAGAGCCCTTAAGCTTCTCTGTCCTAATGATTATCGGTGGTGCGGCCCGCTTTGTTACACTCAAGTTTCGAGAGATTTTCGCCTTTTCCCGGAATGGAACGGCGCATCGGCTCCCGCCACATTACCTCTTAAGGGTTTCCCACCATGAACAAGCTTGTCCTCGGCAACCTACTTTACCGGCCCCTGCGCAGTGTCATCGGCGTCTTTGCGGTGGCTGTCGAGGTCGTTATGATCCTCTCGATTGTCGGGATTTTTGTCGGACAGGTCGAACACTCCAAAAGTCAGACCAGCGGCATCGGAGCGGACCTGATCGTGCGTCCGCCCAATTCGAGCTTTATCAGCGGCGTAGGCGGGGCGCCTGTGCCCGCTAAAATTGCCGGCATCCTGGCAAAACTGCCGCACGTGGCCGTGGCTACGCCGGTCATTCAGGACTTCAGCCTCGCTGGCTCGCCTGAGCTTATCTGGGGCATTGATTTTGATAGTTTTAACGCGCTCAAGCCCTTCGTATTCCTTGAAGGTGGCCCTTTTCAAGGGCCGAACGATGTCATTATCGACGATGTTTTTGCCCGCACCGACGGCGGCCATCGGCTTGGCGATACCATCTTGATCAAGAGCCATCCCTTTCATATCTGCGGCATTGTTGAACATGGACGTGGCGGCCGCAAATTTGTGCCGATCCACACACTCGGCACCATGGTCGGCAATCCCGATAATGCTTCGCTTTTCTATTTGAGAAGCGATGATATTCAGAATCAGGAACTCATCCGGAAAGAAATTCTTGCGACGCCTGGTCTCAGCGAATATCAGGTGCAGACGCTGCAGGAGTGGATGTCGCTGATGACGCCTGAGCACCTGCCCGGATTCAACGCGGCGCTCCGCAGCGTGATCGGTATTGCTGTCATCGTGGGCTTCATCGTCGTCTTCCAGACGATGTATACCGCCGTAATGGAGCGGACGCGCGAGATCGGTATCCTCAAGTCGCTGGGCGCATCGCGCGCGTACATCACGAACGTGGTCCTGCGCGAGGCGGCGTTGATTTCGATAGCAGGCATCCTTCTGGGAATCGCTCTCACCTATCTGCTTAAATTTGGATTGAGCTATCGCTTCCCGACGCTGCCTTTTCCGCTAAGCCTGGATTGGCGGGTACGCGCCGCGCTGATTGCCTTTTCCGGAGCGATTCTGGGCGCGCTTTATCCGGCGCTGAAAGCCGCCCGCAAAGACCCGATCGACGCCCTGGCTTACGAATAAACGGAGGTGCAGAATGGCCAATCCGGAAGAGCTTACGACGACAGGCAAGCTTCAGGAGCACTGGATCTACGTTCTTGGCGGAGCCGACCTGCATAGCCGTGCCTCTGAGTGGCAGCAGCGGAAAACCGCCGGGGGCAAGTTGTACGCCCTTATCGAAGCCCGGTCGGACGAGCGTCCGGATCGTAGATTGTCACAGGTGGGCAATGACGACGTGCTGTACATCTACGCGCGTATGTCAGATGGATTGGACGCAGTCGGGGAGAGCAGAAAGACTCCGCAGGAGCTGGCCTCTCATCTGTTGTCAGAAGGCCTGGACACGAGACACAAGGAGCTGAAGATCTTTGCGTCCAAAAGCGGCAATACGCCTGCCGGCGAAGGAGGATCAACCTCCTACGCCGAGCGGTTATACAACTGCATGAAACAGGATTACCCAAATATCAGAGTCTACGGCTACCTGGGCGAAGTAAGCCCGCAGGGTTTCGACTCGCATAAGACTGCAGGCCTTGCCTCCGGGGAGACATCCGAGAGCGTGACACGAGATTCCTGGGATGAAAGAAAGCTTCGCGCGAAGGAAAACCGGGTCTGTTTTCCTCCTTTACCGGATAGCAAGTAGGGGTCTTCCTTCGCTCGATCTTTGTGTTGTAACTAGAAAAAGCGAATCCCTGAGCCTGACTCTGAGTACAGCGAAGAGTCAGGGGTCAGGATGACAGCCTTTCACTCGCAGCCAGTCAACTGGCTATATTGTCGATTCAGTCTAAAAGAGGGCGTGCGGCGCTGCGCTTTCCATGTGGAAAACTTCCCAGGTCTGCTTGCCCACACTCGTGCCGATTTTCTTGGCCTTTACCCAGCAGCCCTGGAAATTAGTGTAGTTGTAAACCGGGGGTGGTCCTGCCGCAGTTCTTACGGCCAGGATGATGGCGCCTCGGCGTGCCAGTCCAAAATCCCATCTCAGAGTCTTTGTGGCCGCTGCTACGACGGGCGCTGGACTTCCCGGGGGTGCAGCTGTTACCGCCAGAGGCTGCCCCTTCGCCCAACCGTGAGGCTTCTCCTGCGCCTGAATCGACTGCACAACAACGTCCTCGAATTCAGCTTTCGGGACCCAGTTAAGAATGATGCATGAGTTCCGCGTCGTCGACGCGCCGGAGAGTGGATCTTCCGTGGGCTTACCGACAAATTTACGCGCCAGCTTGTAAGGCGTCGCAAAGGCAGCACATGCGCATAAGTTGCAGGCTGGCCCCGGCAGAGAATGCCGGTTGAATGCATGTGTGCAGGAGCACATGACTGAAATCGCGCGTTTGTCGACGTTCTTCGCGATTTTTGACTTCAGCAGCTCTATTTCTGCGTTGTGCCAATTTTCAGCATCCTTCCCGGCCTGACCGGGTTTCGCTGCTTCGGCCGCTGCCTTCACCTTTGTTTTCTCGATGTCCTTGCTGAAGGTAAACAGATGTTTTTTCGAGAAATTCTTCTCGAATTTGATGCAGTATTGCTCTCCGTCCCAGTCCCTGACCACCCATTCCTGATCCGCAGTGGCGACCCGGGTCAGGCGTTCCATATTTCTGGAGACATGATGAAACGATTCATACGTGAGCAGATCAGCAGCGGTGCTTGTATTAAGACTCTTCGTTGCCAAACGGGCCTCCTTGCCAGTCGAAGCGAATATAGCATGTGGTTTGGCGTATTTGCAGGTCTGGAGACAGCCCAGTAATTTGCTGTATTAAAAAATTGAAGGTTGATGCGTAAGAGTGAGAGGCCGCCACGCTCTGCGACCTTCTCCATGCGTTCCGGACCGCTTACACCGGCTGCAGGAAATCAGCCGATACCGGATTCTCGTAGAGCGAGTAATCACGTGTGACGACTGTGAGTCCGGACGGCGTAACGAAGTAGTTGCGCTTGTCCTCGTTCTGGTCGTAGCCGATGACCGTGCCTTCGGGCAGATGCACATCGCGGTCGATGATTGCCTTTTTTATGCGGCAATGACGCCCGATGTTGACGTGCGAGAAGACGATGCTCGAATCGAGCTCCGAATACGAGTTCACACGCACATCCTGCGAGAGCACGCTGTTGCGCACGACGGCGCCTGAGATAATGCAGCCGGTTGAAACGATCGAGTTGATCGCCATGCCGGTGCGTCCCGGCTCGCCAAAAACAAACTTCGCAGGAGGATACTGGCGTACCCGTGTCCGCATCGGCCAGTTGGCGTCATACAGGTTAAAGACAGGCGATATCGAAGCAATATCCATGTTCGCTTCGTAGTAGGCGTCCAGTGTTCCCACGTCACGCCAATAGAGCGCATCCTGCCCGTTCTCATCGACAAAGTTGTAGGCCTGCATCTTGTATTTGCCGAGCAGGGAAGGCAGGATATTGTGCCCGAAGTCGTGCTTCGATGTGGGGTCTTCGGCATCCTTCATCAGCGACGGCAGCAGCACATCGGTATTGAAAAGATAGATGCCCATGGAGGCGTCCACCATGTTCGGATTGAACGGCGAGCGGAAGCTCGTCGTCTTCGGTTTTTCATCGAAGCCAATCACTTCGCCCGAGCGCGCCACCTCCACCACTCCGAAGCGCGATACATCTAAAGGATCGATCGGCAGCGTCGCCAGCGTAACGTCCGCGCCCGAATCGTTGTGTTGCTGCAGCATCTTGCCATAGTCCATTTTGTAGATATGGTCGCCGGAGAGGATGAGCACGTGTTTCGGCTGCTCGGAGCCAATGGAATAGATGTTCTGGTAGACCGCGTCCGCCGTGCCCATATACCAATTGGCGCTCACGCGCTGCATGGGTGGAAGAATCTCAATAAATTCGCCCAGCTCCT
Organism: Alloacidobacterium sp.; assembly: GCA_035482895.1. Lineage (GTDB taxonomy): Bacteria > Acidobacteriota > Terriglobia > Terriglobales > Acidobacteriaceae > Alloacidobacterium. The sequence goes on from DATHQH010000172.1 coordinate 31,716, forward strand.
GGGCAACGACGCTGGTCCAGCCTTCGCGAATATGGCGATTGAGAGAGAGCGCCTTGTACTGGGTCAGAATGTATACATGGCGCAGGTCGGAATTAATGCAGTTAGAGAGGGTGATATCGATGATGCGGTAATTTCCGCCAAAGGGAACTGCGGGTTTCGCGCGATCGCGGGTCAACGGGAAGAGACGTTCCCCTGCACCGCCTGCCAAAAGTACGCCGAGTGTGTCTTTCATGGATTACGACGCCCCTTATTGCCTTTTGCTTAGTATCCAGCTTTGCGGCTTCGGCAAATACCATGCGGCAAAACATTGCCGCCTCTTTGAACTGGCGATACTAGCATAAAGAACAGCAAAAGGGAGTCAATCCACTCGTTCATCCCCCTGAATGGCAATCCGGAGTGAGCGCAGAAAATGTACATCCTGCGAAGAAAAAGGCTTTCCATCTTCCCCGACCTCTTGCTGGCCTCGCGTATTCGATGGTTCAAGTGCGGCCTCTGGTTGCTGTTCGAGCTCGTTCAAGCCAATCGTCGCTTCCAGCATGAGTAAAACGTCAAATCCTTGTTTCCGGATGTCCTGTACGACGCCGGCAATGTGTTCCGATTCGGAGACCGTCTCATGGATGGCTTCTCCCAACTGCTGAACGAGTTTTCGCAGCTTTGCGTTCAAGATGTGTGTCTCCGTTTCCCCCCTGCCATCGACCGGCCTGGAGCGCGCTGGAATGTTCTTAACTTACTTCTGATGTTCGAGGAGGGCAACTGGAATCAGAACGGCTGATAAACTTTGTTCATGGAGCCGAACACGCTCGGCCGCAAACTCGGAATCGGTGTGCGCGTCGCATCAAAAATGCTTCTCGATCGCGCAACGAAGGGCAGCCCTCCACCTGCTGCTTCCTCCGTTTCGGAGACCGTGCAACAGCAGGTCACGCATCCGTCCACAGTGTACGCCGCACGCGGCAAGGATGTCGCGCGAGGGTCGCGCAAATTCGGCGAAGCGGTGTGGAAACCCTTCGCGCACGCTGGCGGCGTTCTGTGGCTCGAAGTAACGGGACTCTTCTTCGGCATCTTTACTCTATTCTTTGCTATCAATACGTATAAACTGCGCCATCACTGGGATATAGGCCCGGATCACCAGCGTTTTCTGGTGTTTACCATAGTGACGCTGGCCTTCGCGTATTTCACCTTCAGCTCGTTCTACCGCGCGCATAAAAAAGAAAAGCTGAGGCGACAGGCGAAGCAGTGAGTGCACGCGCATACTTGCGCTCCTCACAAAGTTGTCATCCTGTTTGCCAACAATTGGTGCCCCATTCTTCGCGTATCGAGGACCCTGCGAAGGGGTGGGATAGCACAACACGACGCGTCTCATTTCTCCTCAAGTTGGCACAAAGAGTAAAAGAGAAGATATCCTTCTCCGTTCACTCCCAATGTCCGCAGATCACAATTCCAAACCCGTTTATGCCCGCGAGGATCTCGAAGCTATTGATTTCGATCCGGCGAAAGACCTCGGCTTTCCTGGCGAATTTCCTTTCACGCGCGGCATTCAGCCAACAATGTATCGCGGCCGTCTCTGGACGATGCGGCAGTATGCCGGCATGGGCGATGCCGAGGAGAGCAATCGCCGCTACAAATTTTTGTTGGCTCATGGAACGGCGGGTTTGTCCGTCGCCTTCGACCTGCCCACGCAGATCGGTTACGACTCCGACGATCCAATGTCGCTGGGCGAAGTCGGCAAGGTAGGCGTAGCCATTGATTCCATCGAAGATATGGAGCGCCTCTTCAACGGCATCCCGCTCGACAAAATCTCGACTTCGATGACCATCAACGCGACGGCCAGCATTCTGCTCGCGCTCTATGTCGCGGTTGCGAAGCGAACCGGCGCCAACGTCAAAAAGCTCACAGGCACCGTGCAGAACGACATCCTCAAGGAGTACATCGCGCGCGGGACGTATATTTATCCCATCCGTCATGCCATGCGCATCATCACCGACATGTTTGCGTGGGCCAACGCCGAGGTGCCCGAGTGGAATACCATCTCCATCTCCGGCTACCACATGCGCGAGGCCGGATCGACCGCCGCGCAGGAGGTCGCCTTCACACTGGCCAACGGCATGACCTATGTACAGGCCGCCATCGACGCCGGATTGGATATCGATCAATTCGCTCCGCGCCTCTCTTTTTTCTTCAATGCGCACAATGATTTTCTTGAGGAAGTCGCCAAGTTCCGCTGCGCCCGCCGCGTCTGGGCGCATCTCATGCGCGACCATTTCAGAGCGAAGCATCCACGTTCCTGGATGCTCCGCTTCCACACGCAGACCGCCGGATCGACGCTCACCGCGCAGCAACCCGAGAACAACATCGTCCGCACGGCGATCCAGGCGCTGTCGGCGGTCCTGGGCGGCACGCAGTCGCTGCATACCAATGGCTACGATGAAGCCCTTGCCCTGCCGACAGAAGAGGCCGCGCGCATTGCCCTGCGCACACAGCAGATCATCGCCAGCGAATCGGGAGTTGCCCAGACTATCGACCCCTTCGCCGGTTCGTATTACGTCGAGTCGCTGACCGCAGAGATCGAGCAACAGGTAAAAACCTACCTCGACCGCATCGACGCACTCGGCGGCATGCTCCGCGCCATCGAGCATGGTTGGGTGCAGCAGGAAATCCAGAACGCCGCCTACAATTACCAGCGCGCCGTCGATTCCGGCGAGGCCACGGTCGTCGGTGTCAACCGCTTTACACGCGAAGATGAGCCACGCATTCCCATCCAGCGCATCGACGAGGATTTAGAGCGCAAGCAGGTCGAGCGTTTGCATGCCCTGCGCCAGCGCCGCGATAGACTCCGCTGGCAATCTGCTCTAGGCCGCGTAAAAGACCACGCCCGCAGCGGAGAAAACCTGATGCCCGCCATCCTTGAAGCCGTCGAAGGTTACGCCACCGTAGGCGAAATAGCCGCCGCCATGCGCGAAGTCTTCGGTGAGTATCAGGAGAGTGTGGTGATTTAAGGCACAATCTAACATGGGACTCGATACAGATGCCGATGTGCTGATTGTCGGAAGAAGTCCTCAATCAGGCGCTCACGGCCGCATACGAGACCTGACATACGCGATGATTCGCGATTCACCTTTTCCAGTTCTGAGTGTCTGACCTC
>DATHQH010000173.1:0-2675 GCA_035482895.1 Alloacidobacterium sp.
TCTCGGAGTAGTTACGCGTTCGAGCTCTTCGAGCATCATTTTGCATAGGTGGGTCACAGGGGTTGCCTCCTGTGCCCCACACCCTAAACCGGCCACAAATCTACTCGACAGCCACCACCGCAGCGGCCGCGGCGCCTGCGGCTTCGTTCTTACCGGCAATACTGAAACAACGAAACAACGGGCGAGTCCACGAAACTTCCGTATCGCCGACTAGAACGAAGCCGCTGGCGCGGCGGACACCGCCTGAGCGCGGAGCAACCAGCAGCGGTAGCTGAGGTAAGGTTGGGTCACAAGGAAGGAGGTTCCTGTGACCCATCTACGCAAGAAGATGCTGGAAGAACTCCAGCGGCGCAACTACTCCGAGAGCACGATCCGCGGCTATCTGCAGGCGGTTCAGCAGTTCGCCGTACACTTTGGAAAATCCCCAGACAAGTTAGGGCCAGATGATCTCAGAAGCTACCAGGCCCATCTGCTCACCGAGCGCAAGCTGGCGGTTGGGAGCGTGGTGGCCCGCGTTGCCGCACTACGATTCTTCTTCGTTCGAACACTCAAGCGACGTGACTTCCGAGAGGAGTTGCCCTATCCGAAGGATCATCGTCGGTTGCCGACGGTGCTGAGCCTGGAGGAGGTTGCCCAACTGATCGATGCCGCCGCCAACCTCATGCAGCGCGCTCTGTTGATGACGCTTTACGGCACCGGCATGCGGCGGACGGAAGTGTCGATGCTGAGGGTGCGCGATATCGACAGCCGGCGCATGATGATCCGCGTGGAGCGCGGCAAGGGCGGTGTCGGCCGAGATCTGCCACTTAGCCCAGCCCTATTGGAAACGCTGCGTGCGTATTGGCGTTGGAAAAAACCTCACATCTACCTCTTCCCCAGCAGCGTAGGTCAACGAGGCCAGGATAGGCCCATCTCGGACAAGACCGTCTGGTACGCCTGTAAAGAAGCCGCCGTCCACGCCCGCATCACCAAGCATGTAACGCCTCACACCTTACGCCATAGTTGGGCCACCCATTTGCTCGAGGCGGGAACGGACCTGCGTACCATCCAGGTTCTGCTCGGCCATGGGGACCTGGAGACCACAGCCAAATACCTTCATCTGTCGCAGCGGCACTTACAGACAGTAGCCAACCCGCTGGAGAGTTTGCAACTCTCCAGCGTCAGCCAGGCAGGCCACAACTATCACCGGAAAAAAGATAATTGATGACTCGGCCTGCCGTGGAAGTGGCTGATATCCTTCGCGTCCGGGGTGACTACTTCCGGGAACAGAACCGCTCCTGGCTTGGTTACCAGCAGCTCAACGTGTTGCGGGCCATCACCGCATGTCGCACGGCTGCACTGGGAGGCCATCTGGACGCCTGCTCACGCTGCGACCACCAAGCCATCTCTTATAACTCCTGTCGCAACCGGCACTGTCCCAAGTGCCAGGCACAAGCGCGTCAGCGCTGGCTCGCACGGCGAGAACAGGATCTGCTCAGCGTGCCCTACTTCCACGTCGTCTTTACCTTGCCTCACCAGTTGAACCCGCTCTGTCAGCGTTATCCACGGCTACTTTATGATCTGCTCTTCCGCGCTAGCGCGCAGACCATGCTCGAAGTTGCGGCAGACCCCAAGCACCTTGGAGCCAAGATCGGCTTCCTCAGCATTCTGCATACGTGGGGACAGAACCTGCGATTGCACCCTCATCTCCACTGCGTCGTTCCCGCCGGAGGTTTCGAACCAAGCTACTCCCGCTGGGTACATCCTAAATATTCCTTCTTCCTCCCCGTCAAGGTCCTCAGCCGCATCTTCCGCGGCAAGTTTCTCGATCTCCTTCAACGAGTGCCCCGTCCACATCTTCCGAGCCTCTCCTCTAACCTCGTGCACTCCTTGCTACTGCAAGACTGGGTCGTCTATGCCAAGCCCGCTTTTGGTGAACCCAAATGCGTGCTGCGCTATCTTGGCCGCTATACCCATCGCGTGGCCATCAGCAATCAGCGGCTGCTTAGCTTCGACGGTCATAGCGTGACCTTCCGATGGAGAGACTATGCACACGGGAATAAGCAGCGCATCATGACTCTTACCGCTACCGAGTTCCTGCGCCGCTTTTGCCAACATGTGCTTCCCCGAGGTTTTGTCCGCATCCGCCACTTCGGCTATCTCGCCAGTGCCCACCGTACCGCTCTACTCGCACTGGCTCGTCTTCAGCTCGAATGCCAACCTCAGCCCAATCTGCGCATCGCCAATTCCCAATCAGCTACTTGGCGCTGCCCACGTTGCGGAGCCAACATGCGCATCGGGCCCAACCTTACCGCGCAACAACTGGCCTTTCGATGCAAACTGCCCGACTCTTCCTGATTCCGCCGCCATACAATCGCTCTCAAACGCGTGCCGGCACGTCTTCGCACTCCTACGTCCTCACCGCAAAACTACCGCCCTATCACGCATTACTGGCGCCATGCTGGTCGCGGAATTGCCTCTTTCTCGCACGTCTACCTCGCATCACACCCCAGACCGGCCGCCACTGCCAGACTCGTCGCGGCGTTCACCTAGGCCAAGCCTCGCCCTCAGCTCCATAGCAGCGCCCACCACTGCCAGCCTCTTCCTTCTAGTCTCCTTATCGAAAATGCCTCGGAGCAATCCCCGCGCCCTCAGCATCCTGCCCCGAGGCATTTCCGATCAAGGCTAACGACTAT
>DATHQH010000174.1:0-9609 GCA_035482895.1 Alloacidobacterium sp.
CAGCACTCCGGGCAACAGGAGAAACGGTTATTCACGGCGCAGAATCCGCAGCCATTTCCTTCCCTGAGTTTTACGAATTGCTGGATCGCGTAGCGGAGCGGTAAGGGGGGTACCCCTCCCCCCTTTTCTATTCACTTCCATTGTTTTCAATGGTTTAGCGGGGGATCATCCCCTACTAAACTGATGAAAACAATGGTCTTAGGCACGATGTAGTGTTTTCAATGACTTAGCGCAGCGTATCCCTAAGACGAGCAGAAAAACAGATCCTTCGCTTTGCTCAGGATGACAATTGCTTTCAGTGGCTGCGTGCGCGGGCTGAACAGGCTGACGGGTTATTTTTTCCCCTATATCCAGAATAGCAAATTCACGGAAATAGTACGCCAAGCGTCGCTGGCTATTAAACTACATGGAATCTGTTACTTACATCGCTTACTGTCCCGTCAGGGGCTTGACACGGGTTGATCTTCGCGCCAGAAGCGCGATGGGGAAGCCAACGAGCACGACGTGAGCGAAGATTTCGCTGATGAAATCCGCGATGGAAAATGCGGCATGAGGATTTTTGGGAAGCGCCGAGAGCGGGATCACGATGTGGTACATCACGACATACAGGCCCAATCCAAGGACCGTACCGGATAGAAACGGTCTCCAGATGAGAAGCGAGAATTTCAAGGCCGCGAAATAGTAGACCGTTGCCGCGCCCAAAGCAATCGAAAGATGCAGGGCGACACCCAGGACCACGCCTGCCCATCCAGACTGCCGTGCTGCATGCGAGCCGATCAGACCGCTGGCAATATAACGGAAGATGCTCGGGGCCGAAACGCCGGATTTCACGCCGTAGTAGACGATCGCGTGGACGCCGTTGAGGAGACCTGCCAGTAATCCCCCGCCCCAGATGGTAAGAGCTGCCTGTGGCCGTGTGATAGGAACCGTGGAAATTGCCATTCAGACGCATCTCCGGCTTCAGAGGACGGGAGCATCATTGCATTTGCCTGTAGAAAAAAGAAAGGCCCGGCGATGAACCGGGCCTTCGTTGCGCTGCGCTGCAGTTTACTGCGGCTGCTGCGGTTGATTAGGTTGCTGAGGCTGCGGCGGGTTCTGCGGCTCCGGAACGGCCTGCTGCTGCTCCCGCTGCAGGTTCTGCTGCTGCCCGGGAAGAGTCACTTCCGGCTGGTTCTTGGCTGGTTCAAGGCCCGGAATCGTCGGTTGCTGCGTGATTTTTCCAACGACCGCGTCGGCGATACTGATGCCATAACGGTCCAAAGTGCTGGCCAGAATCTGCGAGAGTGCGGCTCGGTCGATGGCATACTTCGCCGTCGATGAAATCACCGTGCTCTCCGCGATCGCGAGGGAGCGCTGCTGTTGCAGCACGAGAGCGGTGGTGGAGGCGCCGAGGTGCAGCTTCTTCAGCTCCGCATCGAGACTCTGCCGATCATAGTCACGCGTGGCTATCGCCGACTGCACAGATGCGCGGTCATTCGTCAGGGCGAACTGTGCATTGACCACGTTCATGCGCGTCTGCACATAGAGCTGTTGCAGCCTCATTTGCGCCTGGCGAAATTCCAATTCCGACCGCGCCTGCACGGACTGAGCGAAACGATTGCGGATGGGAACGGTGATATTGAATCCCACGCCCTTATCCGGACCGGTGCTGTTGAAGAGATTTGAGAAGGTGCTGCCAAAACCGACGTCAGGATATTGTCCTGGAGGGCAAGGTGTCTCTCCGGTGGCGCCGAAGTTCACGCATCCCGGATTTTGCGAGCCACCCAGCGCTGAAGCTCCATAAAACGCATACACATCAACCGTGGGCAACAGGCCGTTCCTTGCTCCTTTTAGCGTCACCTCATCATTCTTGAGGGTGAGTATGGACTGCTCAATTGCCGGGCTGTTCGCTTTGGCCTGGCGTACCAGGTCATCGGCAGACTGACCCTCCTCGGGCACCTCAAGCAGGCTCACGCGATCGGTCGGAATGACCGGAGCATTCGCCAGCGTGGGATCTTCCAGGCTGCGCGCGATGGCCTGTTTCATGATGAGTTGCTGATATTCGAGATTGCTCTGCGAAGCAATCACAGCCTGCTTATCCGTTTCCACTGCGCTGTTTGCGCTCACCACATCGAGGGGAGCCAATGTCCCAATTTCCAGTTGCTTTTTGTCGTCTGAAAGCAGCTGGGTGGATTGTTGCAGGGAGCGCTGCTTGGCTTCCAGATCTTCATAAGCGCTCACCAGCCCCCAGTAGATGTTCTCGACCTGGTTGATGGTGAAGAGGAGTTGCTGGCGGAAGGCCGAATCCGCGATGCGTCGGGTGTTCTTCGCCTGTACGATAAAACGTCCATTGACGCCCCATCCGAAGCCCTGTAACAAGTGCTGCGTCAGTTGCGCACTGAAGGTCGACTGTAATTGAGGGCTGAAGACCGCGAAGGCATTGTTCGTAGTCGTGTAACTGTTATTGAAGGTTACATTCAGGGCAGTGCCGGTGATAAATCCCTGGTTATAGGCGAAATTATATTCATTCGTGTTCTGGTTCAGTGCCGGGGTCCCCGTGAATGCCGGGCTGGTTTGTGGTATCGTCTGCCGCTGGAGCTGTATGGTTCCCGTAAGCGTGGGGTCCAGAGCCTCCGGTACCGGTCCTGTGCCGCTGGTGGTGAGTGCCTGACCGCCGGCGCCCGTGCCTGCACCGCCTGTCGCCGCACTTGTTCCTCCTGGTCCACCGCCCCCCGTCACCGTTGTGCCGGCGCCACCCAACGTGTTGGTTACCAGACCGCTGCCCACGCCTAACAGAAGATTGGTTCCGGAGTGTGCGCGCAGGATTTCCGTATCGGCAATGTCCAGGTTAACGCGCTGGATGGCAATGTCGTAATTGTTTTCAAGAGCCAGAAGAATCGCATCGCTAAGACTGAGATAAATCTTGCCATTTTTTATGAGATCTTCGAGCCGGATCGAATTGGAGAACCGGGGAGGTGTGAGCGTCGTTGGCAAATAAGGACGAAAAGGATTGGGCCAGTACCCTCTCGGCTGAGTGAAATTGCGTTCCGTGGGACGCATGTAGAGTGGCTGCGTATAGTTGGGGGCGGGCTCCGGTGGCAATCCCTGCAGAGCCGGATCGGTACCCTTTTGCGGATTTGCCTGTGCCGTGCCCTGCGCGGCGGGAGCGGACTGTTGTCCTTGCTGAGCAGATTGTCCCAAAGCCCACGTAGGGGCGGTACTGGCCAACAGCATGGCAATGGCCGCTGTGGCTCGCAACTTCAAGAAGAACGCGCCTTTCGGCTTCAACGTTTCCCCGCGTTCGTTAAAAAATTCCATTCGCCTCTCCATCAAGTAGCAGCGGTCCCATCACAGATGCGGCAACACCCTTTTCAGACGCGCCGGCTGCCCTCGTATGCGCCTCTCGCTGCCGTCGGGCACACTGGTTGATTGTTGCGTAACCCCTGAAAGTTACTCTTCGTCTATACGCGATTCATCCCGGCTTCGTTCCGTGGATTTCGACAGACATGTCGTAGAAACAGAACAAATACCACCCTAGTAGGAAAAGCTGAGTATATCGCACGCTTTGGATGCATTATCCTCGCCATTGGACGCTCTAAATGGCTGAGAAAATTCAGACAGCGCGGGAGGAACCGATTTCCGGCTGGAAACTTGTGCTGGCTTATGATGGCACAGATTACCACGGCTGGCAGGTGCAGCCCCGTCACATTACCATTCAGGGAACGCTCGCCGATGCCATCGAGCGCATCACAGGCGAGCGCGTTCTGCCACAGGGCAGCGGGCGGACAGATGCCGGCGTCCATGCACTCGGCCAGGTAGCAAGTTTCGTATTGGCTGCACCCATACCTGCGGCCAATTTCCACAGAGCGTTGAACCGCGCTCTGCCAGCGTCGATCCGTGTGCTCGATGCGGTAAAGGTTGCGGCTGAATTTCACGCCCGCCATGATGCGACGGGCAAGCGGTATGAATACCGCATCTTTCGCGGCGAGATCTGTCCGCCCTGGATGGCGCGTTATGTCTACGCCCTCAACTGGCCTCTGGATGTTGAGGCGATGCGGGAGTCGGCAACGGTGGTGATGGGCGAGCATGATTTCGCATCGTTCGCAGCGAGCGATCCGGACAAAACGCAGCGTGACGATGAGGCTGAGGAGATTTCTTCCGTCAGAAGCATCTTTTCTTCATCGTGGGAGCAGATTGAGGAAGACTTACTGGTTTACCGCGTGCATGGCTCCGGATTTCTGCACCACATGGTCCGGAATCTGGTGGGAACCTTTCTTGATGTGGGACGCGGGCATATCGAAGCCGGCGACGTAAGGAGCATTCTGGAGGCACGGTCGCGAACAGCGGCAGGAGCGACGGCTCCGGCGCGGGGGTTGTTTTTGATATCGGCGGATTATGAGCGCAAATGCTAGGCTGAATCTTAATGTCTGCCACCGTTTCATCCACGGCGTTTGCCCGCATCGGCCAGCTGGCCTCGCAGCGCCGCGTGCACGAGGCTTTCGGATGGCTGCACTTGCACGAGCAGCAGATCATGCGATGGCAGCAGGAGCTGGTCGCAGTTGCCGCGCCTCCCTTTGGCGAGGGGCCGCGCGCGGAGTGGCTCTGCGGAAGATTCCGCGAGCTTGGGCTGGAAGAGGTACAGATCGACGATGTCGGCAATGCGAGCGGCGTCCACTACGGGGAGAATCCCGAGGAGGGCGAATGCGTTCTGCTCTCGGCACATATCGATACGGTGTTTCCGGCAGACACCCTGATCGATCCGCAGGTCAACAATACAAGGCTGGTTGCTCCCGGAGCCTGCGACAATGGCGCGGGCGTGGTTGCATTGCTGGCGGTAGCCGCGGCGTTGCGGCACGCACAGATTCGTCCTGCATGCGATCTATTTTTTATCGGCAACGTCGGTGAAGAGGGTGAGGGCAATCTACGCGGCATGCGTCACCTTTATGAGTGCGCTCCATGGCGTAATCGCGTTGCTGCGCATGTTGTGCTCGATGGAGCGGGACATGAGGTAGCCGTCACCCATGCGTTGGGCAGCCGGCGATACCTGGTAACCATTACCGGGCCCGGCGGTCATTCGTGGACGGATGCAGCGCGGCCGAATCCTGTTGTGGTGCTGAGCCGTGCGATTGCGCGGCTGGGCGATCTCGCATTGAGCACAAAACCGCGAACAACGCTGAATGTCGGTACGATCGAGGGCGGCACGGCAGTCAATGCAATTCCTGAGCGCGCAATGGCGCGTTTCGATGCGCGATCGACCGATGCGGAACAGCTGATCGGGCTTGAAGTAGAGATTTACCGCGCGGTGGAAGACGCAGTGATCGAAGCCAACCAGAGAGCGAAGAAAGAACACGCGCTGCAGTTCGCAATTGAGCAGATCGGCGACCGGCCAGCCGGTGCGCTTCCCGAGCACTCGCCCGTCTTTGAAAATCTGCGTGCTGTGGACAGGCATCTCGGCATTCGCACTGAGCCGCGCATCGCTTCGACGGACGCAAATATTCCGCTCTCGCTGGGACTGCCAGCCTTATCGCTGGGAGCCGGCGGCGATGGCGGAGGTATCCATACGCGCAACGAGTGGTATGACGCGCGCGGACGCGCACTGGGGCTGCGACGGATTCTGCTTCTGCTGCTGGCTTGCTGCTCGATATAGAAAGCTTTACCGCAGAAGACGCCAGGGTACGCCTGGTCTCGCCGAGGAACGTCTGAGAACGCAGAGAATGCAGAGAAATGCATCTTCACTTACACAATTTGCGGCAAATGTCTTAGACTCCGATTCGTGACACGAACTCTTCTTCTTTTTTCTGCTCTGTTGATTTCGGCTGGCCTGGTCTGTGCTTCGGCACAAAATCAGACGGTGCCTGCCGATGTGATTTACTACCACGGCAATATTCTTACCGGGGTCGATCTGGAATCGGCACATCCGCAGAGGGTTTCTGCTATCGCAGTATTGACGGGGCTGGTGATGGCCTCCGGAAGCGATGCCGACGTGAAAAAATGGGAGGGGCCGTCTACAAGAATGATCGATCTCGGCGGGGCCTTCGTCATGCCGGGATTCAATGACGCGCACGCGCACCTGGGAGACGCGGGCCGCATCGAGCTTTCGGTCGATGTAACTGGCGTGAAGTCGCTCGCGGAGATGCAGCAGCGTGTACGGATCGCCGCGAAGGCCGCCGCTCCTGCGGCATGGCTGACCGGAGGCGGATGGGACCATACGCTGTGGGCGTCGAAGACACTGCCTACCCGAGCTGATCTCGATGCGGTGACGAAAGGGCATCCGGCATTTCTGGTGCGCGTGGACGGGCACATCGCCATTGCCAACTCTGCGGCCTTGAGTGCGGCGGGCATCATAAAAAACACGCCCGACCCGCAGGGCGGCAAAATCGATCGCGATGCGAATGGTGAGGCGACGGGCATCATCCGTGAAACCGCGCAGGCGATTATCGATCAGCACATTCCTCCGCCGACGCCGGAGCTGCGCCGTCGCGGCATCGAACTTGCTCTCGCCGATGCGGTTGAGCATGGCGTGACCTCGGTGCAGGACAATTCGGACTGGGAGGATTTTCTTGTCTATATAGAAATGAAGCGCCAGGACAAGCTGCCGGTACGCATCAGCGAGTGGTTGCCGTTCAATGCTCCAATGGACCTGCTGACGCAGCATCGAGACTTCTTTCCGCAAGATGACGAAATGGTGCATACGACCATGTTGAAGGGCTTTATGGATGGCTCGCTCGGCTCACGCACGGCGGCGCTGAAAGTTCCTTACAGCGATGATCCGGGTAATTCGGGCATTCCACGCTACGACCAGCAGAAGCTGAACGCCATGGCCATAGAACGCGCGCAGGCCGGCTTCCAGATGGGCTTTCACGCCATCGGTGATCGCGCCGTGAGCATGGCGCTCGATGCATTTGCGGCAGCTGAAAACGCCTACGTACCGCAAGCAACGCATGGACACCCTGATGCTCGCAACCGCATCGAGCACTCGCAGGTGGTCGATCCGGCGGATTTTGCGCGCTATAAGCAGCTGGGCGTCATCGCATCGATGCAGCCGAATCATCTGCTCACCGACATGAGCTGGGCGGAACAGCGCCTTGGCCCCGAGCGCGCTAAGTATGCCTATGCATGGAAGTCGTTTCTCAACGCAGGCGTGCCGCTGGCCTTCGGCACCGATTATCCGGTTGAGCCGATCACTCCGTTCCGCGGCGTCTATTCGGCCGTCACGCGCATGAATGAAGCCGGCACGCAGACGTATCATCCCGAAGAAAAGCTGACCATCTGGCAGGCGATCTATGCCTATACGCAAGGGTCAGCTTATGCGGAATTTGCCGAAAAGACCAAGGGCAAGCTGACGAACGGGTACTTCGCCGACTTTGTTGTGCTCGACCGCGACATTACGGCTGTTCCTCCGCCGGAGATTCTGAAGACCCGGGTTCTTCGGACCGTGGTCAATGGCGAGACAATGTACGCGGCAAATATCAAGGCGCGCTGAGTTAGGGCTTGCTAACTCTGTCCAGGCGAACGGCGTTGCGAGCGAAAATCGGTTAAGACAGGCCGACTCCTGCCCTGGAAGGGCCGAGGTCGAGAACGGCAATGAAAGCTGTCCCCGATTTTCGCCGTACCGGTATCGGTTTTATTTGACGCCTTTCGCCGGATTCCAGGAGCCTTGCTCCTTGCGGACATAAATAATCTGCCCGATGTGATAAGCATTGTGCGCGCCAACGTGCGCAATCAGAGAAGCCGACTCCGCCAATTTTTTGTCGTCCGCACTCTCGACTGCCTGCTCCCATTCGGCCATCACTTCGTCAAGTTGCCGCACCAGGGCCGGCCAGTTTTTACTGTCGAAGTTGTTGAAGGTTTCATCGTTGTTACCGTCGAATTTCGGCACCGGCTCTCCCTTGAACTGTGCAAGCTCGCGCCTGTTCCAGAAAACAAGATGGTTGGTGAGCTGTCCGACGGAGTGGTTTCCGCTGCTGTCCTTCCAACTGGCCTGCTCCGGGGTGAGACCTTCGACTGCGATATTCGCAGGCACAAACCAGTCTTCCCGATTGTGGGTCGTGCGAAGCTGCTCCAGCAAAACGCCCCGAAGCGTCGTTGGTTTTTGATCCTGCTGATTTTGCGCGTAGATGTGCGGATGCAGCAGCAGAGCGAGAATCATGATGGCATGTTTCATATCGTGAGACCCACCTCCAGTCGTCACGCGCGAGATTATCTCCGGGACGCCTGATCTGTCAGAAGAAATTCAGTCGAAGCGTTTGCAAATACAGGACGAAAAGCGGCATTTCGTCTACAATCCGATGGTCAGACCAGACATTCCAAGTCCTTGCCTAAAACTCCAACAACACGAACCGGAACGGGTGTGCAGTTGTTTTGCAGGGGTGGCTCTCTATGCAAGATGGAGCTTTTGGAGAACGTCGGTGTAAATCCAACAGACATTACGAGAGGTTTCCTGGATGCGGGTCATTTTTATAAGTACAGTGTTCGCGTGCGCGGCTCTAGTCAGCGCCACCCTGTTTGCCGCAGATGCGCCCAAGGTGAAGACGGACAACGGCAAAATACAAGGCTATGTGAGCACCGACGGACAGGTGCGCATCTTTAAAGGTATCCCCTATGCCGCTCCACCGGTGGGACCGCTGCGCTGGAAGCCTCCTCAACCAGCAGCAAAGTGGAAAGACGTCAAGGTTGCGACGAGCTACGGCTCGCATTGCATGCAGCCCTTGCTTTATGACGACATGATCTTTCGCGATCCGGGCCAGAGTGAAGACTGCCTGACACTGAACATCTGGAGTCCGGCTAAAGACAAGCACGCCAAGCTGCCTGTGATGGTGTGGATCTATGGCGGAGGATTCACGGCGGGCTCTACCTCTGAGGCAAGACAGGACGGCGAGAATCTTGCGCATAGAGGCGTGATCGTCGTCTCGATGAACTACCGCCTCAATATCTTCGGGTTCCTTGTGCATCCGGAGTTGACGGCAGAATCTCCCCAGCACGCTTCGGGTAACTACGGATTGATGGACCAGGCGGCTGCGATTCAATGGGTGCATCGGAACATCCAGAATTTTGGCGGCGACCCTGATAAAGTCACAGTCTTCGGCGAATCGGCAGGATCGTTTTCTGTGAGCGCGCAAATGGCGTCACCGATGGCGAAGGATCTTTTCCAGCGCGCCATTGGTGAGAGTGGCGGAGCCTTTAGCCAGCGGGAGCCGTTCTTACCGCGTGAGCAGCGTGAAAAAATTGACGTCGAAAGGATGCAGCAGGCATTCGGTACAAGCAAACTCAGCGATCTCAGGGCACTGAGCGCGGAGGAGGTTCTAAAGGTTGTGACACCGCACCCGGGATATGCGCCGGGACACTTCTGGCCGGATGTGGATGGATATTTCCTGCCCGAGAGCCTTCCTGCAATTTATGCGGCAGGCAAGCAGGCGCATATCCCGCTAATGGCCGGCTGGAATGCGGATGAAGGAGGTATTCCGCAAAAGACACTCACCGTCGCCGAATATAACGAGATGGCGCAGAAGGAATTTGGTGCGCAAACTGACAAATTTCTGGCGGCATATACCGGTACAACCGATGATGCGGCTCTTCGCGCCGCGAAAGACCTTGCCGGCGACCGCTTCATTGCTTTTTCCACCTGGCGCT
>DATHQH010000175.1:0-14773 GCA_035482895.1 Alloacidobacterium sp.
CAGGATGCGACGCCGCCGATAATCAAAATCAGGATGAGACACGGAAGAATCATGCCAGCACCTCAACGCGCAAACAATGCGATGACAAGGATCGCCACCGTGCCCATAACCATGCCTGTGGCATACCAACGCACCCGCCCAGTCTGCGTCAGACGTAACACGCGGTAGCTCAGCACGGTCACTTGTGCGAAGCCGTGGACCGGCACATCCACAATATCCCTCGCGCTCTTGCGGGTGAGCCATTGGAATGGGCGAACGAGCAGCGTGTCATACAGCCAGTCGAAGCCCCAACCGGCCAACCACAGCCGCTCCAAAACGTTGCGCGCAGGCAGTCGCGAACGCTTGGGTCCGAAGACCAGATACGCCAATCCAAGGCCAAGCGCGAACACGGTGCTTGCGGAGAGTGCGGTGATGATCTCCGTAATTGGGCCGATGTGCACTTCTTCAAGCGGCGGCAACACGCTGTTCAAAAAATTGGACAGGGCAGGTACACCGCCAAAATCCGGAGGCGTATCGACATATCCACCCACGAGCGACAAAAAGCAAAGCACGATCAAAGAGATGCGAACAGCGAGGCCACTCTTCGCTTTTACGTGCAGCTGCTGTGGACCGTAGAAGGCCAGCAGAATCATTCTGAACGTGTAAAGGGAAGTGAGCAGGGCACCCGTCATCCCAGCGACCCAGAACCATGCATTCCCATTCGGGCCTGCCCACGATTGCCACAAGATAAGGTCTTTGCTGAAGAAACCTGCGGTGACCAACGGTAATCCGGCCAGTGCTGAGCCGCCGATCACAAACGACCAGAAGGCAATGCGCAGCTCCGAGCGGAGACCGCCCATGCGATACAAATCCTGCTCATGCACTGCATGAATGACCACGCCCGCAGCCAGGAAGAGCAGTGCCTTAAAGAAGGCATGCGTCATGAAGTGGAACATGGCAGCCGACCACGCTCCCAGCCCAAGCGCGAGGAACATGTATCCGATCTGACTGATGGTGGAATATGCCAACACGCGTTTCATATCGCGCTGAGCGAGCGCGCTGAAGGCTGCTAGTAACATCGTGGCGGCACCGATGATGGCTACCAGGAATTGAATAGAGGGCGCCAAAGTGAAGAGTACGTGCGTACGCGCAATCAGATAAACACCCGCGGTGACCATGGTGGCAGCATGAATCAGAGCACTTGTCGGTGTAGGGCCAGCCATTGCGTCCGGCAACCAGGTCTGGAGCGGTAACTGCGCGGACTTGCCAACTGCACCACCCAGCAACAAAGCTGCTGCCGCTACGGCAACGCCGCTGCCGGGACTCCACTGCGCTGCAGCTCGATGCATCACTTGCTGAATATCCAGCGTTCCCAACCGCGTGAACAAGAGGAAAAGTCCCACGGCAAAAGCGGTATCGCCGAACCGCGTCACGATGAAGGCTTTGCCTGCAGCACGCACATTCTGCGGCTCGCGATACCAGAAACCGATCAGCAGGAAGCTGCACAATCCGACGCCCTCCCATCCCAGGTACAAGAGCAGCAGATTGTTCGCCAGTACGAGCGTGATCATCGACGCTACAAAAAGATTCATATAAGCGAAGAACCGCGCGTAGCCCTCGTCGTCGCGCATGTACTCAGCTGAGTAGAGATGAATCAGAAAACTGACAAAGGTCACGACCAGAAGCATCAGCAACGAAACAGGGTCGAGGTAGAAGGCGATCTCGGGCCGAAATCCTCCGCTGCTCATCCATGTCCACAGGTGCTGAACATACGCGTTGCCGGCGGGCGGAGATGCAAGAAACGCTGTGCTAATAAGAAGTGTGAGGAATGCGGCTAATCCAACGGAGCCTGCGCCCAGGAGCGCGACCGCACGGCGTGGCAGGCTGGAGCCGCACAGCGCAAGCAAGACAGCACTGGCAAATGGAATCGCTACAACAAGCCACAGTAGCTGAAGCATATCAACCTCTCATCTCGCTGGCGGCGTCCACATCCAAGGCAAGCTGCTTTTTGTGAAAGAGGAGTACGAATGCCAATCCGATTGATACCTCAGCAGCTGCCATGGCGAGAATGAATAGAAACATCACCTGACCATCTGGCTGTGCCCACCGCGAACCCGCCGCGACAAATGCCAGCCCACTCGCATTGAGCATGATCTCAACGCACATGAGCGTAAAAATCAGATTACGCCGCGTGAGAAGTCCCGTCAGACCCAGCATGAACAAGATCGCTGCGAGTATCAGTACGTGCTGCATCGGTACTTGTGGCATAGTGTTTCTCCTCCTTCGCAATGGCATGACGGCCCAGATGAAATGCGCCCACCAGGCCCGCCATCAGCAACAGGGATGCGAGCTCGACGCCGATCCAATAACTCCGGAACAGCGCTATCCCGACCTGCTTGGGGCCCACTGGGCCTGTGAAAGAAAGTGTGCTGCGGGTTGTCGCAGTGCCATAGACCAGCTCGCCTAACAAGATCAGGGAAAGCAGTGCAGGCCCAAGCCACTTTCGCGGCTTCAGCCACTCGCGTTCTACTTCCATCGCGTGCTCTGCGAGGTTGAGCATCATCACGACAAACACGAAGAGCACCATGATGGCGCCCGCGTAAATCATGATTTCAAGCGCTGCCACAAAAGGAGCGCCCAACACGAAGAACTCCACTGCGACTGCGAGCAGCGAAACGATCAAATAGAGGAGCGCGTGAACCGCGTGTCGCTGCGTAATAGCAAGCAACGTGGCAACGATGGCAAGAGCTCCCGCGAGATAGAAGAGTGTGGTCATGGTGTTCTCATGGCATCAGGCTATGTGTGTCGACAGGTGCGAGTTCGTTCTCGGACTGCCCTTTGTCTTTGCCGCCGATGGCAACTCCGGCAATGCGCCAGAAGTTGTAATCGGGATACTTTCCGGGACCGTCGATCATCAGGTCGGTTTTTTCATATACCAGGTTCTTCCGCTTGTACTCGCCCATCTCGGTATCCGGCGTCAGCTGGATCGCATAGGTAGGACAGGCCTCTTCGCAGTAGCCGCAGAAAATGCAGCGGGAAAAATTGATGCGGAAGAATTCTGGATACCGTCGGCCATGCTCGTCCTCCGTTGCCTGGAGCGAGATACAGGCCACTGGACAGGCCACGGCGCATAGATTGCACGCGACACATCGCTCTCCGCCATCAGGATCGCGCGTGAGAACAATGCGGCCCCGATACCGGGGTGAGAGGTAGGCTTTTTGTTCTGGATACTGAATCGTCACGCGCCGCGCAAAAGCGTGCCGAAAAACTTCCCACAGTGAGCGCACTAAGCTAAGCACAGAACGCCTCCTTCATCTCCGGGCCAGAACAACGGCTCCGGTTACCAGCAGATTCACCAATGCGAGGGGCAACATTACCTTCCAGCCCCAAGACATGAGCTGATCAAATCGCGGGCGGGGTAGCGCCGCGCGAAACAGGATGAACAGACAGATAAAGAACATGGTCTTCGCGGCAAACCAGAGGGCCGGCGGCAGTATGGGACCGAGCCAGCCACCAAAAAACAAGAGTGATATCGTCGCCGAGATCAGGATGACCCCGATGTATTCACCCACAAAGAACATGCCGAACTTCATCCCCGAATATTCCGAATGAAAGCCCGCGATCAATTCGCTTTCAGCTTCCGCGAGATCAAAGGGCAGGCGCCGCGTTTCAGCAACGCCCGCAATAAGAAACAGAACGAAGCCAAGACATTGAGGAACTACAAACCATAACCCGCGCTGTGCCTCAACAATATCCGTCAAACGAAACGAACCAGCCTGGATGACGACCCCAAGAAGTGAAAGGCCCATAAACACTTCGTAGCTCATCATCTGTGCGGCAGCGCGGACGCCTCCAAGGAGCGAGTACTTATTGTTCGACGACCAGCCCGCCAGAACCACGCTGTAAACGCCCAGCGAGGACATGGCCAGAAGAAACAGGACTCCAATGTTGAGATCGGCAATAACGAATCCCGGAGCGAATGGTACGACCGCGAACGAGATCAGCGCAGTAGCCACAACAATGGCAGGTGCAAGGACAAAAACTGGCTTGTCAGCGAACGGTGGAATCCAGTCTTCTTTGGTAAAGAGCTTGATTGAGTCTGCGACGATCTGCCCCAGACCGAAAGGTCCAACACGGTTGGGACCATACCGATCCTGCCACAGCGCAAGCAGACGGCGCTCGACCCAGATCAGTCCGGCTGAAAGATTAAGCACCACGAACAGAACTACGCCAATGACGAACAAAGGAAAGAGGTTCGATTTCATAATGCACCTCTCGCCGAGAGTTCAGCTCCGGCCGGCACAAACTTGCAGAAGGCTGGCAGTATCACGCCATCGAGCGGAGGCAATCCCGCAGGCAGGCCGGCTACTCCACGAGGCAGGTCGGCTCGCAACACGACTTCCAATTCAAATTGCGAACCTTCGAGCATTACCTTGGTCGGCTCGCCGACTTTCGCGCACAGCAAAGATGCTTCGAATGGATTCAAGGCAATGTACGGGCGCGGGAGCAGTTGCGCGATGCCATGCGCATGGCGACTGAGTTCCTCTGATCCGAAAATATGAAAGATGGGGACAAGCAGCCATTCACCTGGCTGCGCCTTGAATGCAGGGGGAATCACAGAGAAGTACTGCCAACCGGATCCCTGCAATGGCTCGATCAACCGAACCCCGGGATCGCCACCGCGCAGCGGCCCTCCCACCTCGCTTTGAAATTTGTTCACCGCCTGGATAGAGTTCCAACCGGGCGCCCAGAAAAAAGGGATCAACGAAGACGGGGTCACTCCTAGACCAGATTCCATCGAGAACGCGAGCGCAGAATCGGGATCGTCAGGCGGCTTGGGTTCGTGCACGCTGATATTGGCGAGCATTGCAGTGCGGCCGCTGTACCGGTTCGGTTCGCGAGCAATCTTGCCAACAGCGCTGTGCGATGGCGCGACCGCTGGAATCGCTCCGAATGCTGGCAACTCCGCTGCCATCGCCGTAATGAGGTCGTCAAGGCTGTGCCATTGTGTCTCATTGTTGAGGCCCGCAGCCACGGAGCCTTCGCGCAACCATCGCCAGCTCTCCTGTACATCCGTGCTGGGATCGAGAGCTTGAAAGAATCGCTGCGCGCGTCCTTCGCTGCTCACGAGCGTGCCGTCGGATTCGGCGAACGTGCCTGCGGGCAGCGCAAGCTCAGCGGCTTCTGTAGTGGCGTTGACAAGATGATCGAGCACAACCAGATGCCGGACACCGCGCAACAACGCTGTTATCTCGATTGCGGGTGCACGGCGGAATAAGTCGTTCTCAAGGACGATCAGCGTGCTCGTCGACTCACGCTGGATCGATTGGAGTGCCTCGGAGAGCGGGCGCGGGTTCATCAGCGACAATCCAAGACTGTTGCACTCTGGCGTGGTGAAACTGAGACTGGCCTGACCACCTGCTTTGCATAAGGCCCAGGCGATTTGAGCCGCTGCTTCGATGACACTCCGGTTACGACAGCTCGCACCAGAAACGATCAGCGGCCGCTTCGCGCCAAGCAAAGCCGCAGACATCTCCGCAATCATCGTCTCTAATTCTGACGAAAGTCCCGTTACCTCAGGAGCCAAGGCATCAATAGAATGCGCAACGGCGAAGCCCAGTCGTGCAAGGTCGTCTGGCGCAGCGCGATAAGTGGTCGTTGCAATGTCATCAAGCTTTGTTGCGTATGGAGAAGCAATGTAGAGAGGCCCCTTCGCATTCTGTACGGCCCCGCGCACTGCCTGGTCAAGCCATTCGGGAATGTGTAGACCGTCAGCGATGCGCATGGGAGCTTGACGCACAGATTGACGCAGCCGAAGGGCCATGACTGGCGCGACGTTGGTGACGTCTTCGCCGAGTACAAGCACGGCATCGGAATGTTCAACCTCATCAAGCGAAGCGGATCGCGCCGGCCCACCGCGCAGAATGCGAAGCATGGCCGACAATAGATGCAAGTCTTCGTCGGGGACTCCGGCAAAGAAGTGCTCCGGGCCGACCAGCGTCCGCAGTGCAAAGTTAGCCTCTAAAGATGCGCGCGGCGATCCGATGCCGATCACATTGCCCTCGCACAACAAAGCGCCGAGGCGCTCCAGTGCTTCGCTCTTTGTTGCAGCCTTTTTGTCTAAGAGAGGGTAGCGGATGCGCAGGCTACTCTCTACAAACTCGTAACCGAAGCGGCCGCGATCGCAAAGGAAATAGCCGTTTACCTCGTGATTATAGCGATTCACAATTCGGCGAAGTGCACCGTACCGCTCGCCGGCCGTAGTGTTACAGCCCAGCCCGCAATGCACGCAGATAGAAGGCGCCATCTGAAGATCCCACTTCCGCGCATAGTGGCGTTTGAGCGTCGCGTCGGTGAATACGCCTGTCGGGCAGATCTCGACCAGATTGCCGCTGAACTCGCTTTCTAAAACGCCGTCTTCATGCCGCCCATAGTAGATGCTGTCGCGCAGATGAAACGCGTTCAGATCATGCCCCCCCGCATATTCTCGATAAAAACGCACGCATCGCTGGCACTGAATGCAACGGTTCATCTCGTGATTCACCAGAGGGCCAAGATACTGATTGCGAAACGTTCGTTTGCCAAAGCCGTAAACGCGCGAGCGATGACCGGTCATCACTGTCATGTCCTGAAGATGGCATTCGCCGCCCTCGTCGCAGACCGGGCAATCGTGTGGATGGTTCTGCATCAGGCCCTGAATCACGGCCGCACGAAATGCCGCCGCTTCAGGGTCGGCAATCGAGATGCGCGTGTTCTCCGCGACTGGAGTCATGCAGGCCATTACGAGCTTGCCTGTTGTGTCCTGCTCATTGCGGAATTGCTTGACCGCGCACTGACGGCATGCTCCCACCGATCCCAATGCAGGATGCCAGCAGAAATACGGTAGGTCATAGCCCAGCGAGAGACAGGCATGCAGAAGATTCTGCTTTGGATTGGCCTGCCCAGGCTCGTTGTCGATAAAAATAGTTGCCACGCTCATTGCCTCCACGGACACCGTTGTTCATCGATGTGCCGCCGAAAATCATTGGCAAAGTATTTCAATGCGCTTTGCAGCGGTTCCACAGCTCCCGGTGCGAAGGCGCAAAACGTATTTCCGGGAGCAAGGAATTTTGTCTGGAACGCAAGCGTGTCAAGATCGCGAGTACTTCCCTTGCCTTGCTCCATCGCGAACAGGATTTTTTCCGTCCATGCAAGACCGCTCCAGCACGGCGTGCACCAGCCGCACGACTCCTGCGCGAAGAAGTGCTCGAGGTTCCAGACCATGCCCACCGGACACGTCTGGTCATCCAGTACAACCATCGTTCCTGTGCCCAGGCGACTACCCGCCTTCTGCACATTGCCGTAATCCATGGGTATATCGAGGTGTTCTTCCACAAGAAAGTCGGTGGACGCTCCGCCCGGCAACACACCGCGAAAACGCAGGCCCTCGCGCATACCGCCGGCATGGTCCTCAAGAATTTCGCGCATCGGCGTTCCCATCGGAAGCTCCCAGAGCCCAGGCCATTTCACCTTGCCGCTAACGCCGTAAATCTTGGTACCGCCATCTTCTGTCTTGCTCAGGCCATGGAACCATTCAGACCCCTTGTTCACGATGTGATGAACATTGCAAAGCGTTTCCACGTTCTGCACGATGGTGGGCTTTCCCCACAGGCCGGAAACCTGCGGAAATGGAGGCTTGGTTCTCGGATGCGCCCGTTTACCTTCGAGCGCATTCAGCAGAGCGGTTTCCTCGCCGCAGATGTAGCGGCCTGCGCTCGTATGAAGATGAAGGGTAAGACTATAGCCTGATCCGAGAATGTTGTGCCCGAGGTAGTGGCTCGCTTCTGCTTCCGCAATAGCACGAGCAAGGCGCTCGTACGAGCACTCATATTCGCCCCGCAAAAAGATATAACCAATGTCCGCTTCGATCGCATAGGCAGAGACGATCATGCCTTCGATCAGCTGGTGCGGGTCACGCTCCATCAGTGCGCGGTCTTTAAATGTGCCCGGCTCCATTTCATCGGCGTTTGCAACCAGATACTTCGGATGCGGCGCATCTTTCCCCATGGGCACAAAACTCCACTTCATGCCGGTGGGAAAACCAGCACCGCCGCGCCCGCGAAGATTTGATTTCTTCACCAGTTCGGTGACGTCCACGGGCGCCATGAGAAGCGCCGTGCGAAGGCCCTGATATCCGCCAGCGCGTTCATATTCCGCGAGGCTTACCGCCTCCTTATCGGTCCGAAAGTTCCCAGTGAGAGGTTTTTCCATAGAAAACGCCTATTCGTACTGCGCCAATACTTCCTCGATTCTTTGCTCGTCAAGATCCTCATGCAATTTCCCATCGATCATCATGGCGGGGGCGTGATCGCACGCACCCAGGCAAACAATGGGCAACAAGGTGAAGCGCCCGTCGGCTGTCGTTCCGCCGAGCGGCGTGCCTAAACTGCTGCAAAGACGATCGCGCACTCGTTCGCAGCCCATGATCCAGCAGGAGACGCTGTCGCAGAGAAGCGCGACATGCCGTCCAACAGGTTTTCGCCGGATCAGATTGTAAAACGTCGCGACTCCGTCCAGATCAGCAACGGAAAGCCCGAGAAGCTCCGAGAGATCGCGCATGCTCTCTTCCGAAACCCAGCCGCGATGCCGCTGAACGATGAGCATCGACTCGATACTCATGGCCTGCTTGTCCGGGTAGTCGGCTAGTTTCATCTCAATCTCTTTTCGTTCCTCGCCACTCAGCATCGCTTCTCGCTCCTCATCGTTGTCATCGGTCGATATCCGCAAGCACGTAGTCCAAACTCCCGAGAATAGACAGCAGGTCCGGAATCAGCAGGCCACGGCAAAGCAGCGGCAGCATCTGCATATGCGCAAACGATGGTGTGCGAATACGCGTCCTGTAAGAGCCAGTGCCGCCATCGCTGATCAGGTAGTAGCCGTTGTTGCCCTTGGTTCCTTCGATCGGCACCATCGCTTCTCCTGCCGGAATCACAGGGCCCCAGCTCACGCCAAGAAAATGATGGATGAGCGTTTCGATGTCATGCATGGTGCGCGCCTTGGGTGGCGGCGTGGTAAGCGGATGCTCAGCATTGCACGGGCCTCCCGGCATGTTATCGACACATTGCCGGATGATGCGAAGGCTCTGGCGAATCTCCTCTATGTGCACGATGGCACGGTCATAGCAATCGCCCGTGTTGCCAGTAGGTATGTCAAATTCTAGCTGGTCGTAGCAGGCGTAGGGCTGCTTCTTGCGGAAGTCCCACTCGAGTCCGCAGGCACGCAGGTTCGGGCCTGTCATGCCCCATTCGATCGCTTCCTTAACCGTGCAGCCTCCGACTCCCTTCGTGCGCACTTTGAACAGGCGGTTGTGCATGACGGTGCGATCGTACTCATCGAGCCGCGATGGCAGATATTCCAGGAATTCCCGGAATAGCCGGTCCCACCCGTTGGGCAGGTCCTGAGCCACACCGCCGATGCGGAACCAGTTCGGGTGCATGCGAGCACCGCAGATGGCTTCAACAATACCTAAAGCTCGCTCACGGTCATTGAACAGATAAAAAACCGGCGACATCTGGCCGAGATCTTGTGCGAAGGTTCCATACCAGACCAGGTGGCTGTTGATGCGAAAGAGCTCTGCCATCATCACGCGAATCATTTGCCCGCGCGGCGGCACTGTGATGCCCGCTAATTTTTCGACTGCGGTTAGGTATGCAAGGTTATTCATCACACCGCCCAGATAATCGACGCGGTCGGTGTAAGGAATATAAGTGTGCCACGTCTGCCGCTCGCCCATTTTTTCGGCGCCGCGGTGATGAAAGCCAATATCGGGCACAGCATCGACGATCACTTCGCCATCCAACTGAAGGGCGATGCGCAGAACGCCATGCGTTCCAGGGTGCTGGGGCCCAATGTTTAGAAAAAGAAAATCAAGACCATCGTGCTCCTGCTTCATGCCCCACTCTTCCGGGTGGAACTGCAGCGCGTCCTGTTCGATGTCTTGCTTTTCGTCCGGCAGCTGGAAGGGTCCCATCTCTGTGGCACGTGCCGGATGATCTTTGCGCAATGGATGCCCCGACCACGTTCGCGGCATGAGAATGCGCGCCAAATGTGGATGCCCGTCGAATACGATCCCAAACATGTCCCACACTTCGCGCTCATACCAGTTAGCTGCAGGAAAGATGTCGGTGATTGAAGGAAGTGAGAGCTGATTTTCGTTGAGCGCTACCTTGAGCCGGACATATGCGTTCCGCTCAAATGAATAGAGATGGTAGACGGCGGTGAAGTCGCCCGGCGGTTGGCTGTCGCGGTGCAAGTGGCCGCGTTCATCAATGGCCGTAACGTCATACATCATCGTGTACGGATCTGGAATGTCAAAACGAAGCGTGCGTATCGCTTCGTGGATATCACTCTTCGACACCCAGAAAGTCGGAATATCATCGCGTACCGCCTGGGGGACAGCGGTAACGCCTAGTTCATTCTGTAGCTCCTGATCGAGGACGAGGCCACGCGTCATTTACACCGCCGGCACTGCTAAACGTTATCGGGAGTCCTGAGCACAGTCAGCAATTGCCGCTGTTCCCGCTTCTGATCCCGCATGGAAGGCATGTCAGGCCGTTCCACACCCTGCGGCCCGATAACCCAGCTCAAAGGCCGCTTCTCTTTTCCTACCGCGTCACGCAATAACAAAACACCTTCAAGAAACGCATCGGGACGAGGCGGACATCCGGGCACGTATACATCGACAGGGAGAAATTTATCCACACCTTGCACTACGCTGTAAATGTCATACATGCCACCTGAATTTGCACATGAACCCATGGAAATGACCCACCGCGGCTCCATCATCTGTTCGTAGAGGCGCTGGATGACTGGCGCCATTTTGATGAATACGGTACCTGCGATGACCATGAGGTCCGCTTCGCGAGGGGTGCCGCGTATTACTTCAGCACCGAAGCGGGAGATGTCGTATTTGCTCGTAATGCTAGTAGCCATCTCCACGAAACAGCAGGAGAGGCCGAAGTTGAAAGGCCAGACTGAATTTTTGCGGCCCCACGCTACAAGATCGTCCAGACGAGACAGGATGACCGTGCGGCGGACTGCTTCGTCGGAAAAACCATCGGATTTTTCAGCCTGGGGGGGAGCATCAGGCCGGCTGATCGACCATCGCATCAAACACCGTCCGTCTTAATTCACCACCCGTCTGCTCCCCTGTCTCCAATCCAGCGCGCCCACGCGCCCCAGGTAGATAAGGGTAGTAAGCAATACCCCAATAAAAACCAGCGCCTCGGCGTAGCCGGTCCATCCGGTTTCACGGACGGCGATTGCCCACGCAAAGATGAAGACCGCTTCAAGATCGAAAATGACGAAGAACATCGCGACCAGATAAAACTTGGCCGATAAGCGCACACGCGCGGAACCCTGTGACAGAATGCCAGATTCGTAGGGAGATCCCGTTGCCCGGTTATGATGCCGCTGACCCAACACAAACGACAGGCCAAGCATGGCTACAACGAGCAGGGTAACGATGACGAGATAGACTGCAAGCGGCCAAAGGTGCATTGCCTTCGCCTCGATGCAACCCGTCAGCGTCGCATCATTGGAAGTATCCATCAGATCAATCAGATTAGCAACTACCTAGTTAAGAAGATGCTGATGGCCTCGACCGCTACCGCAACCGCCTTGACCCTTAAGGTCCAATCGTCCCGACTCCTGGCAATTCCCTTTCTGCGTTCGAGCTCGTTTACGATTTCTTCCAGCTTCGATAGTGGCCTCCCGCGAACCATCGACGCTCACTCGCTGAATGATAAGGCGATTTGGCAACGGCTGAAAGAAGCAGCCCTGTTTCGTCAGTCTACTCGACACGCAAAGCGTCCACCGGATTCACCGATACAGCGCGGCGAGCGGGCAGGAAGCTCGCGGCCGGGACGCCAGCCCCTAGCAATACAAGCAATCGGGCTCGATGGGTGACTTGTTCTGAAGGCAACAATTCAGGCTGGATTACGGTCGCCTGATCACCTATCGTCGCGCATGATTGTTAGAGGATCCACGACGGAGGCCTGAACTGCAGGAAGCGCGCTCGCAATTACTACGGATACTCCTGTTGAGAGTGCGACGATCACCCAAATCCGTAGCGGCGGCGAACTGATGATCGTTGTGCGGCTCAGCAATACACGCAAAAGCACGAGTGTAATTGAGGTGCCTATCAAGGCGCCTGCAAGAGCAAGTTTTGCTGCACTGCTGATGATCCTTAATCCGATACGCCAACGTTGAGCACCGAGCGCAATGCGAAGCGCCAACTCGCGTCGGCGCTGACGTTGAGCATCGCGCTGCACACTGAATAGACCGAAGATACTGAGTATTGTTGCCGTAAATGCTGACGCGCTGCTGAGCAGTGTGGCTATCCGCAAAGGCGCAAAGGCAGATTGAGCGAGCTGAGCATCAAATGTGCTGATGGCAATGGGGGTCGCTTCGTAGCCCGGTACAGACTGAATTCTTCGACGCAGTTCGGCTAGCAAATGCGTGTCTGACTTCAAGTGATCGATAATCAGCGTCATACGAGGAGGGCTATCTTGGTACATGGGAAGGTAGATGGTGGGTTCTGCGTGCTGCTGGAATATCCCAAACACCTGTGACTGAACGACTCCGATGATCTCTGTTCTCACACCTCTGTCATCAATGACTGCCGCGCCGAGCGGTTTGCCACCGAAATAGAGATCGGCGGCTTCTTGATTGAGAATGCCTATTCGACCTTGACCGGCAACCTGTTGGTCAGAGAACTTTTGGCCAGCGACTAATGACATCCCAAGTGTCTTAAAATAACCGGGCGAAACAACGTTCACATTTAATTCGGTGTTAACTGGCGGTGAGACAGGGGCACGAAAGTGCGCACGGATGGTTGGTTCGGGAGCAATTAAGTGATCCGTGTCATCGTAATAAATCGTTGGACGCTTTTCATTCGCCGCATATATGGGATTTCTTTTCACCACCCCAATGACCTCAACCGGGGAGCCGAAGGGATCCTGGATCATCATGCCTGCAGTCTTCGACCCAAAGAGCTGCTGAGCAGCGTCCTCATCGACAAGAGCTTCCTTGTGGGTTGGATCTCTGACACCGAACATTCGCCCAGCGATCGGCGGTCCATCTATGTATTTGAGCGATTCAGAGGTGAGCCAATCAATATCCATCTCCACGTCGCGAAACTGCGAAGATGGTAGCTCAACTCGAAACGATCGCCATTTTGACTGATTGCCCGGAAGTTGGGCTGTCCACGCCAATGGTGACAGGTGGGCGATCGACTTCGCCCGTTTCTCGACCTCGCTGAAATAGCTCAAATCAACTTCCGGTCTCATTTGGGCTTGGGCGGTTAAAAGTATCGGATTGCCGAGGTTACGTCCGGTGCTGGTCTCTAAAGCTGCGTGAAGACCTCTAACGAGAAAGACTGAAGAGATTACGAGCACATAGCAGGCGGTAATTTGTCCAATGACCAAGCAAGATCGAAGAACTTCTATCCTTTTTGAAGGCAGCCCGCCTTCACGGCCAAGAATCATCCACGGGCGATCAGTTACTGTCGCAAAGACGGGCATCATTCCGCTGATGATGGTAATGCAGACACTTGCCATTGAGGCCGCAAAGATTGGCAGCAAATGCGGCGCGAAGACAAGGTGTTCCGCATCTTCTTTAAAGAGGAGTGCCGGAATGATACGCGCTGTACAGATCGCCAGCAGTACTCCGATAACTCCACCAGTTAGAGAGATAACAATACTGTCCGACAATAACTCTCCGATCAGTTGCCTGCGGATCGCGCCGAGCGCAACCCGTAGAGCTGTCTCGTGAGACCGCTTTAAAGCTCTTCCCATCAAGAACGAAGCAACATTGATAGAAGCGATGAAGAACACAGCACCGGCAGTAACATTCAGCAATGCGCCAATACGCGACAACCCCCGAATTGTTCTCGGTGCCGCGCCGGTAAAAGGAACAACACTGATAGCGCGGGATGGTCCCAAACTCATGCGAACAGCTGATTGCGCCTGATTCTGCGAAGTAGCCGCTTGAAGAGAGCCGAGCACCCACAAATCCCGGATATTTCGATCCGTACCTTGCAAATCTTCATCTTGTAACGATATCCAGAGATCGACGCTACGGTCACTATAGAGACCTTCCATTCGCTCTGGTGCCATACCAATGATCGGAAGGTCTGTGTTATCGACCCTCATCCGAAGACCAATGACATCAGCGTTGCCGTCCAATTCGTTTTGCCACATGTGGTGGCTGACAACGATCCCAACTCCTGATGGCAGGTTTAGTTCCTCCGCCAGATTGGGAGTGACAGCAGCAACCATCGCGATCTTGGTGTGACCATCTATCGCAATGTCGGTTGGCACAACTCGAGCAGCGCCGATCCAAGCAAATACATTCGAACTGTGTTTGAGTTTGAGATATTCATCATGTGAGAGCTGACCTAGCTCATGGAAGCGGTCCTGAACTAATATCGAGACGATCCTGTCTGCATGTTTGAGTCGTAAGCCGGGATTTGTCAGTCCCTGGACGAATCCATACACAGAAGCATTGCTGCCAACTCCAATCGCAATCGTGAGCAGGAGAGCAATTGACAGTCCTGGTGTCCTTACAAATGCTCTCACTGAAGCACGAATTGTAGACAGACCTCGAGAGAGGATCACCCAATCTAATATGCAAGTGCCATGCCAAGCCCAGGCCTTGGGTTACCAAGACTTAAGGCATACTATGCGTCCAGTTTTGGGATTCGCATGTCCATTCTTGGGCAGAATTTTCGAGTCTCTCTCTTTCGGAGCAGCTT
>DATHQH010000176.1:0-4262 GCA_035482895.1 Alloacidobacterium sp.
ACTGCGTCTTTCCAGAACCGAAGGCTCCGAGGCGTAATGCCGCCAGGATGGCTCTGATAAATCTCCAACAAAGAGAGATAGAGTGCAGCAGCTTCGGAGCCAAGCCCAAGCAGGTTCAGGGAACGCAGCATGCGTGTCAGGCGAAGGTGATTGTGATTGCCAGGTGTGAGCCAGTTCGAAGAACGTGCGGCGAAGCTCGCTGCCTGCTGTATTTTTCCCGCATGAAACTCCAATCCGTAGAAACGCAGCATGCGTAGGAAAGACTGTCTCAGCCGATCCTGCAATTCTTGTGATTGGCGAAAAGCAGTGATGGTCGCCGCATCCAGAATCGGTGCGCTAGGGTTCGCACCACTGCGCTCCGGCAGAGGGAAGAGCCATTGGATGAAATCGTGAACTGCTTCGAGCTGTGTATCCGGCCATGCGAGGATTTCATCCAGGGTACGCCCAGAGTCGTCATGGCCGCCGCGGTAAAACTCGAGAATTTTGCCACTCATACCCATCCCGGATGCTTACAGATGGATGAAGCCTTTCGCAATGGCAAATAGAGACAGCGTGGCGACAACCACCCAAAGCAGTACACCTTGAATCATAGGACGAGCGCCCACCTCTTTGAGTGTCTGACGCGAAATACCGGTCCCGATAAGAAAAAGTGTAACCGCCAGGCCGAGCTTTCCAAGGTGGTAGGCCCCAGCATACGCGAGATGTAATTGCGGAAGATAGCTGTTCATGACTGCTGCGATGCAGAAATAAAGAATGAACCAAGGCAGATAGATATGCGATTTACTCTTTCTAATCGCTGCCGTAACCAGCGCTACGGGCACGATCCACAGAGCTCGCGCGAGCTTTACAGTGGTCCCAATCGTCAGAGCAACGGCTCCATATTTGGCTGCTGCGCCAACTACGGAGCTGGTGTCATGAATGGCCAGCGCGGACCACAATCCAAACTGAGTCTGTGAGAGATGCATGGCTGCGCCAATCGCGGGGAAGATCAGCAGAGCTACTGAATTGAGCACGAAGACTGTTCCCAGTGAAACTGCCATTTCTTCTTCATTCGCTTCCGTGACAGGCCCGAGCGCGGCGATGGCGCTGCCTCCGCATATAGCTGTTCCTGCGGAGATCAGGAAAGACTGCGTCTTTTGTACATGCAGCAGACGGCCGAGCAGCGCGCCCAGCGCAAGCGCAAAGGAGATGCCGACAGCCGTGTAAAGAAAGCCTGAGCTGCCTACTTTGATCACTTCACTCAAGTTCATTCCAAAACCGAGGCACACAACCGACGCCTGCAGCAGGAATTTCGCGAGGCGCTTGCTGTCAAGTTGATAGGGATGCGCCAGGAACAGTCCATACGCAAGACCTGCACCCAAGGCCAGCGGCGGAGAAAGCAATCCGCTTGCTGCGAGGATGATGCCAACGAAGAACAGGTTCTTTGCCATACATCTTGAGCTTGGCAGTCAAGAGAAGATACGTCCAAGCATGAATTGTGATGTTTGATTTGTTTTACTTATCGCCTGGACGGTGGGCCTTTTCCCGCTTCTTGCGTGGGGGGATTTTGGGCAAGTGCGAAGCGGTGAAAGACGGCTGCAGGACCTTCTGGTGCGGGACCGAGTTTTCGGATGAGTGTGAGTTCGCGGCGGATATCGAGATTCTCAATGCGGATTGTGACAACCGTGGCCAGCCGCAATGCTTTGCTGATGGCCCATTCGGAGACAAACCCCAAACCAAGTCCCGCCTCGACGCCGGAGATTATGGCTTCGGTCGAATCGAGTTCCATCTGAATGTGTAACTGGGTCAGTGGCAACCCCGCTTTCTTCAACGCCTGTTCCACGACGCGGCGCGAACCGGAGCCTTGTTCGCGCAACAGCAACGGAACATTCATCAAAGATTTGAGCGGCACACTGCCGATGCCATTCCATTCATGACTTGGCGGTGCGATGAGCGTCATGCGGTCATCGAGAAATTTTTCTGCGTGAACTTCCTTGCTGCGTGACGGACCTTCAATCATTCCCAGCGTGATGGAATCATGCAGAAGGAGAGCCACAATTTCTTCTGTATTGCCGCTTACGACAGAGAGCGTCACTCTTGGGTTGTCTTTGAGGAAGCTGCCCAGCATACGAGGCAAAATATATTGCGCAACCGTCGTCGAGGCACCGAGCCGCAATTCGCCGCTGGCTTCACCGTCCAGTTTCGCCAACGCAGTTTTTGCTTCCTCGAGCACGCGTGCAGAGCGGTCTGCATATTTGAGCAGCAGCCTGCCAGCAGGTGTAAGCGATGTCCGTGTGCCGCTGCGATCAAAAAGGCGCTGTCCAAGTTCTTCTTCCAGCGCATGGATGTGCTGGCTTACGGCAGGTTGACTCAGGTGCAGCCATTCTGAAGCTTTGCGAAAGCTGGCCTGTTCCGCGACGGCGCGAAAGACTTTCAGCCGGTAGTTTTCCATCGAAATCCCGTCTGAAATCAAGGCTTATCTCTGAAGCGTAAGATCAGCGCAAAAGCCCCGGCTTGCCGGGGCTTTTGCCGTAAGCGGGAAAAAGGCAATTAAACAGTCACTGCTTTGGCTGTTTCCGACGACGACTGAGTCGCAACTGAATTCGGCTTGGAATCCGATGTTTTTTCGCTGCCTGGCTTGCGAATATCGATGCCGCCCTTGAAAAAGGCTCCATCTTCAATCGAGATGCGCTGCGCTACAACGTCGCCTGAGAGTGAACCTTCACTGCGGATATCCACACGGTCGCTGGCGTTCACATTGCCCCGCACTTTGCCCAGAACCACAATCTCGCGAGCGGAGATGTTTGCTGTGACCTGACCATTGCGGCCGACCGTAACACGATTGCCCGGCAGATTAATCGAGCCCTCTACCTTGCCATCAATGTACAGCGACTCGGAACCAGTGACTTCGCCCTTAATAATGAGGCTCTTACCGATGGTTGCCTGGTCGGCTGAGGCGGGCTGGGCCGCTGCCGCCGGAGCGTTGCTGCGCACATTAGGTTCAAAGCTAGGGGTTGCAGGGGCGGCCGGGCGAACTGGCTCGCTCGGGGTTGGCGATGAGCTTCCGGTCTGATTTGGTTTCCACATCTTTTGGGGTTTCCTTTCTTCTCCTCTATATCACTTCCGGAAGGAACGGCGGGAATCCCTCGCCCGCTCATTGCTGTTCCACAGCGGAAGTTTGAACCTGGTAGTAACGTCGAACTCTGTCCCATTCGAGGGAATCGTGCACCTTCGAATCCGCGCAGTCGGCGCTGCTGTCTGCATCTTAAACATGGTTGATTGAAAATTGCACTCTATTCGCAAATCTTTTCTCTCCGGCATGCACCTTGGTATGTTTCAAAGAGGTACATTTTTCCGCTTCCTGGGCCGCAACTATGACCGACCGTGAACTGATACGCCACATCGAGCGCTCTGCCGGTCAGCGGGCAGGCTACAAACAGCTTATCCGTGAATTAGGCCTGGGCGGAGGCCGAGAGCGCCGTCTGCTGCTGGAACATTTGGCGCGGCTGACCATGCGTGGCGCATTGGTCAAGCTGGATCGCGACCATTGGGGAATCCCGAGGGCGGTTGCGGTTCGCGACAATCTGGTGGCCGGGCGTCTTGACCTGCATCGTGATGGATTCGGCTTTGTTCGTCCTTCAGACAGAGCAAAAGGCGGTGAAGACGATGTTTTTATTCCACCGAATGAGTTAAATGGAGCCATGCAGGGCGACCAGGTGCTTGTGGAATTGGCCCCGCCGCGTGCCGATGGCCGCAGGCTGGGGCGTATTGCTCGCGTGTTGACGCGCAACAATCCGACCGTAGTCGGTACCTTCCACTATGCGAAGAGCGAACGGGCCCAGGGTCATACAGTCGTTCCCTTTGATGAGCGCATGACACAGCCGATTCTGATTCCTTTCGGGCAGGAATTGCCATCGCCTGAGTCGGCCCGTGAATCTATGCTGGCCAATCCGCACCGTGTTCTGGGCGAAGAGGCAAAACGGCAGAAATTCGATGACGTGGAGGGCCTGGTTGTCGATGTGGAAATCACTGAATGGCCTACACCAACCCGGGCGGCGCGCGGGCGCGTGATCGAAGTTCTGGGCGAGGAAGATGCTTTCGGTGTGGATGTGGAGATTGTGATCCGCAAACACCACCTGCCGCATATCTTCCCGGACAATATGCTGGAAGAGGCGCGGGCTGTTGCCTTTCTTGATGCGGAAGTGGTGGCGGAACGGCGCGATTTCCGAGATTTGCCGATCGTGACGATCGATGGTGAGACGGCACGCGACTTTGACGATGCG
>DATHQH010000177.1:0-6698 GCA_035482895.1 Alloacidobacterium sp.
GGCATTCGGATCCTGGAAGGCTACGGGCTCACGGAGACATCGCCAGTGCTGGCGATCAATACCAATTCAGCGTATCGGATCGGGTCAGTGGGCAAGCCGCTGCCGAATATAGAGTGCCGCATTGCCGAAGACGGTGAGCTGCTGGTGCGCGGGCCGAATGTATTCCATGGATACTGGCAGAAACCGGATGAGACCGCTCAGGCCTTCGATGAGGACCACTGGTTTCGGACAGGCGATATCGGGCGCATCGACGACGATGGGTTTCTCTACATCACCGATCGCAAGAAGGAGCTGCTAAAGACTTCGGGTGGCAAGCTGGTCGCCCCGCAGCCTATTGAGAACAAGCTAAAGGCATTTTTGTTTGTGGAGGAGGCAGCGGTTGTTGGAGACAGGCACAAATTTTTGAGCGCGCTGATTTCTCCGAATTTCGCCGCGCTCGAAGCGTGGGCAAAACAGCAGGGAATCAACGTGCAGACGCGCCGCGAATTAGTCGAACATCCATCCGTAGTGGCCCAGTACCAATCTGTCATCGACGAAATGAACGGCACGCTGGCGCACTTCGAGACGATCAAGCGTTTCCGGGTGGTTCCTGAAGCATGGTCGCTTGCCGGGGGAGAGCTGACGCCGAGTCTTAAGCTGAAACGCCGCGTCATCAATCAAAAGTATACTGACGAGATCGCGGCGTTTTATGTGGATGAGGCTACGGCGCGCGGTTAGTCCGTTGTAGTCGATTGCGGCAGCAGCATGGCAAACTGGCACTGCTGCCTACCTTCGGAACAGACAAGGATGCCTCGACGTATCAGTTTCGCCTTTGAGTCTTTTGGAAACGGAACTTTAAAATCTGCTTTACGCAAAGGCTCTTCCGCAGCTTTTAGCGATTCATCACCGCGAATATATGCGACGTTTTCCACCTTTCCTGGCGAAAG
This sequence comes from Alloacidobacterium sp., assembly GCA_035482895.1. Classification (GTDB taxonomy): domain Bacteria; phylum Acidobacteriota; class Terriglobia; order Terriglobales; family Acidobacteriaceae; genus Alloacidobacterium. The sequence goes on from DATHQH010000177.1 coordinate 927, forward strand.
CTCTATGAAAAATTCTGCGGACGCATACTTCTTTGTAAGCTGTGGAATATAGACGGAGCGCTGCTCGCCCAATTCACGCCCCGGGTCCGAGTAGGCCACGTGAATGCCCTCGCTTTTAAGTGCCGCAAGATGCTTCTCCATGTCGGTTCGGCCCTCTGGATCTGGAGAGGTGCGGGTTGAGGCTACAGAGAGCGCATAGATGTTCGCCGCCTCCTGCTTCTTTCCCTCCTTCTCGTAAATCTGACCAAGATGATCGCCCACCTCGCGATGTTGTCCTTCAAACCATGCAGCGTAGACGTAGTTCTCTGCCTGCTGGAGATTGCCCTTCCGGAAATAGATCCAGCCCATCGTGTCCCATGTCGCGGTCAGCAATTGTAACCGTTGCAGATCGGAATTGCTGAGATTGGCAACGCTGAACTGCGCGGCCTCCTTATCCAGCAGATCCAGCGCCTTCTGGCAGCTGGCTTCGGCGAGGTCAAGGGCGAGGTTCGTGTCGGCCAGTTCATACGCGGCGTCGTTCAAAATTTCCGGATTGGTGGCTCCGTCCAGCGCCGCACGTAGAGTGGCCTCTCCGTCGCTTCGTTTCCCGGCAAAGATCTGTGCGCGGCCTGCCTGGATGGCGAGATTTTTGTTATCCGGCGAAGCCTTCTGCGCGGCAGTCAGCAGGCTGGCGGCTTCATCGTATTTCTTCTGCAACATCATCAGCGAGCCCAGCTGTAGCTCGGTGGAAGTATCATTAGGTGCAATCTTCAAAAGCGAGTGAAGCGTGGATTCGGCATCGTCATATTTCTTGAAAGTGATCTGGACTGAGGCCAGGGCACGATAGACAGCCGGGTTTCCGGGGTGAAGAGAAACTTCTTTTTTGAAATCCGCGAGGCTTTCGTCGATATTGTTATTGCGCATATTCAGTGCGCCATAAGCAGCCCATAAACCAAGCTGGCGAGGATTCAGCTTCTCGGCTTGTTCGAGCGAGGATCGGGCACCATCAAAATTGTGGCTCCCCATGTTCAGGTAGGCTTCGCGCACCAGCTGTTCGGAGTCAGGATTGCTGATTTCTTCTGCGGCTGACGCAACGCCGGGCGCAGCAAGCTGGATGAATCTGCCTTCATCTTCCTGCATGTTTTTTGCCAGCTTTTTGTACGCATCCCAATCTGAGACCGGAACTTTGCTCTTCAGCACCTCTACACGACGATCAGCAACAAGGCGGTTCTTGTCATCCAACTTGTAGTCCGCCTGATAGGTGACAAAATCGGTGACATATTTCACCGATTTTGGAAGCACTGCCGTATAGTTTGGCGGCAATTCAATGACGGAATGGCTGGTTTCAACGAGCGGCGCGCCGAGATTGATATCGTCTGTAGGCTTATCGTCATCATCGGAGCCGGGTAGCCCGAAGGGCATCATGAGCGGCTGCAGACGGCGGTTCGGCCAATCGGAAAACTCCTTGCGCGTGTAGTCGTAAGAGTAGTGAAAAGGATCGGCCGTGTGTTCCGGAACAGAGACATCAAGATTACTAATCGTGCCGCCAAAGCCCAGGTTCTGAGAGATATTCTGCGCCATATCATTCCATTGCGTGCGCGAAGTCTGGTGGAAAATTTCGCGATAGATAACCTCGTTATCGCCGCGAAGGCTCAGGCTCATGTGGGCGTTGAAGGTACCATCGCCATCGAGCTTGCCGCTGGTTTCAAAATTGTCAACTGCCGCAAAGGGCAAATTCGCGGGCGTGCGCATTAGCGATGCGGGGCCCGAGTCCGGGATGACGAGCGCCTGCTTATCGCGCAAAGGATAGATCAGCATGCGGTAAGGGGTGATCTCAGGCGTGCTGTCGAGCCAGATTTTATCGCTGCCACGCGGTACGACGGTGATGACGTGATCGAATTGGCCGGGTGACGGCAGGTCGGGATTGGGCTTGATCGAATCGCTGATAAGCGCGGGCCATGCATCATATCCGGCTGCCTTCAGCAGAGCGGCGAGCAGCGTGTGCTTATCCTTGCAGTCGCCGTACTGGTTGTCCATGACGGTTTCCGCTGCGTGCGGCTGATAGCGGCCAATGCCGAAGGCCACGCCGATGTAGCGCACCTGCGTAGAGACGTAATCGTAGATCGCCTGAATCTTCTCGTCATCGGTCGTTTTCCCTTTGGTCAGTTCGTCGACTTTGGCTTTGAGCTCAGGCGTTGCGGTGGTGCGGTCTTTAGAGAGGCTGCCGAACCATGCGCCCACCTCCTCCCAGCTTTTGAAGGTCGTCCAGGAGATCGCCGGCTGGGGGTCGGGATCAGGTTTCGGAGTCGGTTTTTTATCGTCCTTAGTCGGGGCTGGTTCTGGATGCGATGTTTTCCAGCGATATACTTTTTTGCCGCTTTCCTCAGAAATCACAGGCTGAGCCTTCGGGCTGAGGACGAGCACATACTTATCTTTGGGGACGCGCAGTTCTACCGTCTGATCCAGAACGACGGCATTTGTAGTGAAGTTTTCCATGCCCCAGAACTGATTGGGTGCCTGGGGCTTCTCAAGATGAAATTTCACCTGATATTCGAGTGTGTCGCCGGGGCTCAGCGACTTCACGGGAATCTGCTTCTCTTTCAGATCGCTGTAGAACGGCGCAATGCGCGAAACCTGCGAGGGCATGTCCTGCGCATCTTCCGGTGGGGTTTGTATAACAGAACCGTCTTTTTTGCGCACGCGGAGGTAGATGATTTCCGGATGTTCGTTCTGCGCCGCGTACGGAAGATCGATGACTCCAAGCTGGCGGACCGCCGCATCGGATTGAATGTCGGCACCGAATGTCATCGTTTTCTCGCCGGTGCCGTCCGCGTTGAGGTCGTAGATCGTTGCCAGCTTTTCAAAGACGACGGCTTCACGCGAGTAGTCGTAAGCAATTTTGGGCGCAGGGTTTGCGGCGGAATTCGAAGATGGCGATGGCTTAATCTGGCATCGAGCAGCAGATGGAAGAAAACAGAGGCCGAGAAGCAGAGCAGAGTAAGGAGTCGAACAGCGAAACATTATCTTTAATTTAGTACCGCAGGCGAGTCTTTCTGCGCCAGTGAATTCTTGTGAGCCCTGAATTTGTAACTCACACCATGCGCCAGCTATCATCGTGCTGAGACGGTTACGCGATTTCTTCGTAAAACACATAACTATCCCGACCCGATTTTTTGGAGGAGAAGAGGAACATGCGAGTTGGTTTGCTTACTGGCGGCGGGGATTGTCCCGGGCTGAATGCAGTCATTCATGCGGTGGTGAAGAAGGGAATCTTTCACTATGGCGATGAATTTGTTGGATTTCTTGAAGGGTGGCGCGGGGTGCTGGACAACAATACCATCCCGCTGACGCTGGAGTCCGTCGACGGCATTCTGGATCAGGGCGGCACGATTCTTCGCACGTCGCGCACGAATGTTCGCAAGATTGAAGGCGGCATTGAGAAGTGCGTGGCCACGCTGAAGGCCAATAAGATTGACGCGCTGATCGCCATTGGTGGCGACGATACCCAGTCCGTAACAAATGCACTGATTCAGGCGGGCGTGCCGGGCGTGGGCGTGCCGAAGACGATCGACAACGACCTGTACGGCACCGATGCATGCTTTGGCTTTGACACGGCTGTATCGATTGCGACCGAGGCGGTTGACCGCCTCCATACGACGGCCGAGGCTCATAATCGCGTCATCGTCTGCGAGGTGATGGGCCGCGATGCGGGCTGGATCGCTCTGACGGCCGGCGTGGCGGGCGGCGCTCATGTCGTTCTGGTTCCGGAAAAGCCGATCGAGATCGATCATGTTTGCGCCCTGCTCAAATACAACCACGACCATGGCAAGAAATATGGAATTGTCGTGGTGGCTGAGGGTGCCAAGCTGCCGGGCGGCGGACAGGCAATCCAGGGCACAAAAGTCGATTCGTTCGGGCATGCGCGGTTGAGTGGCATCGGGCAGGCACTGGCGGAGGAGATTGAGGCGAAGACGGGCTATGAGACGCGCTCAGTGAATCTGGGACATACGCAGCGCGGCGGTACTCCGACTGCCTATGACCGCATGCTGGCGACCCGCTATGGCCTGGCGGCAATTGATCTTGTTCACAAAGGCAATTTCGGGCGGCTCGTGGTTCTGCGAGGCACCGAGATCAAGGACATTCCGATCGCGGAAGCTATCTCGAAGAACCGGACCGTGGACGACAATTTCCTTGAGATTCTGGATGGTCTGGAGCCGAAGCTGTAAGCGTTCCGGCGAGAGTAAGCTAGAAAGGCTAGGCATCATGTCTAGCCTTTTCATTTGTTTACATAGCTTTTGGAATGTTTTACATGAGGTGGTCGGGCAATAGGAACCAAGTTTGATACTAGCGCTCTCGGCGAGTTTGTTTAGAACGGCGAAAGCCCTGTGTTTGTCCCAGGAAACCCGAATAGAACCAGCAATATGCGGAAATATCTTGAATTGCTACCCTAAAAAGCGATATAAGCATTTGGCCGGGTGATTGATCTGCCTGCGTACATGGAGTTAACTCCGGAGGGTTTTCTTATGAAGACATCAGCGGTGCGCAGTGAAATTCGCGAGGTTATGGATATTCGGCAGGCTGCGGATTACCTGGGAATTAGTCCGGATACGCTTTACAAGTATGCCTCGGAGAGTTTTATTCCAGCGTTCAAGCTGGGAAATCGCTGGCGGTTTAAGAAATCGCGGCTGGATGACTGGATGGACCAGCAGTCCGGCGTTGCTCCGCAAGCTGAGTTGAAGGAAGTCAAGCCTCGGCAGCGGAAGCCGGTTCGGGCGGCACGGTAGGTACGTACCGCACAGGATTGTGGCTGAGGGGTGTCAAGGCCTCAGTTAGAATGGCGCCTTCTTAACTTGAAGTTTCTTTTCAAACGGCGGTCTGCGGCTTCTTTCCCAGCAGATATACAACCAGAATCAGCATGAGAACCGAGCCCATGGCGGCGATGCCCAGGACGCGCATGACTGCGACCGTGTAGCGGCCCTGGCTGGGACTGTAATTGCAGCAGTAGATCAGGACAAGGTCGGAGAACGATCCGATTTTATGGTCGCTGGCTTCGACGAGGGCGAGACGCACGTCGCGCGGCTGGTATTCGACGCCGGAGAGGTATTTCGACATGCGGCCGTCGGGGGTCGCGATCATGATGACGCTGGAGTGGGCGAACTGGTCCATTTTGCCGTCGGGGCCGGGGACGCGGACGTAGTGAAATCCTGTGGCCTGGGCGAGGTCGGTGATCGATTGCTGCGGGCCGGTGAGGAAGTGAACATGCTCGGCGGCAGAGCCATCGCCGAGCATCATGAGGAAATGCTGCCTGGCTTCAACGGAGTCGGCGGGAGTATCGCTGGGGTCGATGCTGGCGACAACGACGTCATAGTCATGGCCGAGGTGCAGGCCAGTCTGCTTCAGTGACGAGCCCATACCGTGCAGAACCTGCGGGCAGAGCATCCCGCATTTGAAGTAGACGAGCGCCATGACGACAGGGCGATGACCAAAATAGCTTCCTAACGCTACATCGTTGCCGTTCTCATCGCGAAAGTGATCGGTCAATGGAAGCGGGTGGTTCAGATTCTGGTCGATGCCCGCGTTCTTTAGATAGGCTGGGGTGGATTGTGCGGACGCGCCGAGTGGCTTATCTGCCGAGTAGTTTTGCGCTGAAGCAGCTGTGCAGAAAATTATCAGTACGAGCGAGAGAGCGAGGAGTTTGCAGCGCGGGTTCACTCTATAGAATACGCTGCTATGAATCAGAGCACGTGCTTGTGGTTGGCTTCGATTTGAGACGGTTTTCATTGGTTGCGAATT
>DATHQH010000178.1:0-3114 GCA_035482895.1 Alloacidobacterium sp.
GACCCATTCGCCGCCATTGGATCGTTTCTGTCGATTACATCGGGTGCTGACCCGCAGCGACGGAAGCGCATGGCGTTCAAAGCTGCGCTTACCTGCTTCATTGTGCTGACGTCTTTTGCGATAGCCGGGCAGTTCATTTTCAGCCTGTTCGGTATTAAGCTGCCCGCCTTTGAAATCGCTGGCGGCTTGATCCTGCTGTTGATTGGCATTGACATGCTGGAAGCCAAGCGTTCGCCGACGCAGGAATCGTCGGACGAGACGATCGAGGGGGCTTCGAAAGAAGACGCGGGTATTGTTCCGCTCGGGATTCCGATGCTGGCCGGGCCCGGAGCGATTTCGAGCGTCATGGTGCTGGTAGGGCAGGCACCCAACAAGTGGCAGATGTCTGCCGTCTTTTCCGCGATAGCGATTACGGCGGTTGCCAGCTACGGCGTGCTGAGTGGAGCAGACAAGTTACGTAGAGTGCTGGGCGAGACAGGGATACGAATCCTTGTCCGCATTATGGGATTGTTGCTGGTTGCGCTGGCGGTGCAGTTCTTTGTGAATGGATTGACAGACCTGGGCGTCATCGGGCGCCAGTAGAATCTGCCTTCGGCGTCGTTTGCTCAATCGATGACACTGCCCTACGCACGCCTTCGAACCCCGGGAAGAGGAATGACAATGCACGCTTCCCGTCAAAAGATTGGCGACAAAGGAGCGTCGTTCGGTTGCGGAGCATCGTGAAGACAAAGCCCACTTTTCTCGTCATTCTGCTGTATTTGCTGGCGACCGCTGGCGTCGTTACTCCGGCGTACGCGCGCTTTGTTCTACCTCCGCCGTGCAGGAATGCCTTCACGCCTGACCGCGAGATTGTCGAAGGAAAGAAAGCTGCAGCCGACATCTACAAGACGATGCCGATGCTGCCGGATTCGAGCCCGGTGACACAGTATATCCAGCAGCTGGGGGCGAAGCTGATGCAGTATGCCCCCGGTTATCAGTGGCCCTATTCCTTTCATGTGGTTAACGAGGCAGATATCAATGCATTCGCCCTGCCCGGTGGACCGGTCTTCGTAAATCTGGGGACCATTCAGGCAGCGGAAACAGAAGCCCAGCTTGCCGGCGTGATGGCGCATGAGATTTCGCACGTGGTGATGCGGCATGCGACCTGCAACCTCACCAAACAGCAAGGGCAGGCGCAGTGGTGGGCCTTGGGCCAGCTTGCGGCCAATATCTTTATTCCAGGCGCGGGCGGAGAACTGGCGGCAGAGGGCGTGGGCGCAGCGGCCGGAATGACGTTCCTCAAAATGGGGCGCGATGCGGAGAAACAGGCCGATCTGCTGGGTGTGAACATTTTGTATGACGCAGGTTACGATCCTCGCGGGTTGCCGCAGTTCTTCGAGGTCATCCAGGGTAAGTATGGATCGGGCGGAGCGCAGTTCCTGAGTGATCATCCCAATCCCGGCAATCGCACCGAATATGTGAATGCCGAGATTGAGACGCTGCCGCCGCGCGAGCACTGGGTGAAGACCACGCCTGAGTTTCAAAAAATCAAGAAGCTGGTGAGCGGGATGCATGCCTATTCAGCCAAAGAGATTGCAAATGGCGCGTGGAAGGGTCGCGGTGCGCACACTCCTGCGGCTGATACGCAGCCCGTCCAATTCCAGCCCAGCGGAAGATGGACTGCTCTCGATGGCTCGTGGTTTTCCGTGCAGTATCCGGAAAATTGGCAGGCATCGGACAAAGCCGGAGCTGGTGCGACGATCGCGCCTCCGCATGGTTTGGCAGCGACGGATACCGATAACAGCGATGTTATCTATGGGGTGATGATCGATGACTTTCAACCGCAGCATGGAACTGGTCTCGCGACAGCGATGCAGCAGCTGATTGAAACCTTGCAACAGCACAATCGCGGGTTGAAAGCGGTGACGGGCATCGACGATGTGCGGGTGAATCAGCGCGACGGCAAAAGCGTGGAGTTTGTGAACCAGGGGGCTTCGGCAAGCGGAGAGGACGAGCGGGACTGGTTGGTAACGGTAGCGCGCGATGATAATTCGCTCAGTTATCTAATTTTTGTAGCACCACAGAAAGATTTCGAGGCGCTGCGGCCTACGTTTGAGCAGATATTGCGGACATTTCGTGTGAAGAGTTAGCGGGGTGAATCCTCGCAAAGTACTAAGTACAAGGCTGAGAAGGAAGAATGTTGGAAGAGTGAAAGCCGCATAAACACTGTGTCGATCCGGCTTTTCAACAAGCATTCACAGTTTTCAACAGTTGCGGCGGGTCGTGCCGGTTGCTAATATTCATCTTGTCGCTACGAGATAAGAAAGCGCTGAAGAGCGCCGCTTGTCATGAGCGCAGGTGAGCTTGCAAATGATGCGAACCTGCGATAAGATGAAAAGCGATACGAAGAGCAGTGGGAAAGTCGCTTCGCTCCCGGCCAGGTGGCCTGAGTAGATTGCGAAGCTAAGAGTGATAGTTCGACATCCGCTGTAAGCGGTAATTCAGAGCGAACAATCCATTGCAAGTTAGGGAGTAAATCTCCTTTTGAGCCTAGTGCTCATCCGCAAAGTGCGCTTTGTGGACGATCTTTAAAAGTTTAGTGCTGTGCGATGTTCTCAGCTTGGCCATAATGGCCGATGAGGCGCGATGGAAAGAGCAGGCAAACAGTGCCGCGTTCCTCGTAAAACGTTTGAGTGCAAGGGTAAACGAGAAAGTTTACAAAAAAGCCTTGACGAACGGTTAAAGCTTCGATAGTCTGGGGAAGTCGCCTAAACAGCGCAACAAGTTCGAGGACGCGCGACTCAGTCGCGTATCTCGATCCAAAAGCAGCCCGCTCAGGCGGTCACTGTTGAGGATCTTTGACAATCAGGTTGAACATGCCAGTCGTGAGAATGGAAGAAGTTTGGTTTGATCATTCTCACTATATTATGCTCTGCAATCTTTCGAGCATTGCAGGGCGATTGCCTCGCTGACCTCCGTCAGTTGAGTGCAATCACAGGTTTCAAACGAGAGTTTGATCCTGGCTCAGAATCAACGCTGGCGGCGTGCCTAACACATGCAAGTCGAACGAGAAAGTGGAGCAATCCATGAGTAAAGTGGCGCACGGGTGAGTAACACGTGACTAACCTACCCTTG
>DATHQH010000179.1:0-5526 GCA_035482895.1 Alloacidobacterium sp.
TCCCTGCAATTTCTGCCGCGCTGGCTGCATATAGATGGTCTTGTAAGAAAGAGGCACAGATGCTGGGACTGAGGAATTGCGGGCATGAAGCGAGACGACAAGGTGATGGCACTGCCAGGAATTTTGATGTGTCTCATGCTCGCGTCTTGTTCCCGTCCAATAGACAAAGCAAAAACTGCAGCATCAGATAGTGTGCCCGTTCGCGCGGCCCTGGCTGTTTCTGAAGATGTTCCGCTGGAGATTTCAGCGGTTGGAAATGTCGAGGCCCTGGACAGCGTGGAGGTGAAATCACGCGTAGCGGGACAAATCCAGCGCGTCGCTTTTGAGGATGGACAGAACGTGACGAAAGGCCAGTTGCTGTTCACGATCGATAGAGAGGTGTTGCAGCGTCAGGCAGCGGAGCAGCAGGCCGAGTTAGAGCGTGACCTTGCCATGGAGCAACAGGCACGCGCAGTTGTGGCGAGAGATGTTGCTTCTCATAATCAGAGCCAGTCGGAAGCCGATGTCGCGTCGCGGCTCGCGGTACTCGGCGTCCTTTCTCAGCAGCGCGCAGACCAGCTTGCTACAACAAGTGATACGGCACGCGCAGCGCTTCATTCAGACCAGGCGACGGTTGAGGCGACAGTCAGCACAACAAAAGCCGACCGGGCACGTCTTGGCCAGACGCAGCTTCAATTGAGCTTCACAAATATTGTCGCTCCCATTGCGGGTCGCGCCGGTGCTGTGATGGTGAAGGCCGGCAATATGGTAAGAGACAATGACACAACACTTGTCACTCTCCTTCAATTGGCTCCCATCTATGTCACCTTTGGTGTTCCCGAGCAAATCCTGCCTGAAGTGCAACGACTGAATGCGGCTGGACGCCTGGCTGTTGAAGTTAGCAATGGTGACGGAGTGACATCTGAGGGCCATCTCGTTTTCATTGACAACACAGTCGATGCAACTACAGGCACGATTCGGCTTAAGGCAGTATTTCCCAACACGAATGGGGCACTCTGGCCCGGGGAGTTCGCCAATGTTCGCCTGCGTCTGCAAATGGAAAAGGGAAGAATACTGATCCCGGAATCTTCGATTCAAGATGGATTGGATGGGAAATATACGTGGCTGGTTAAATCCGATATCGCGACGATCACGCCCGTGACCGTGCTGCGCACATATCAGCCGGAGAACGGTCCCGAGCAGGCGGTTATTGGCAGCGGCATCAAGCCCGGAGACATGATCGTTACAGAAGGACAACTGAGACTTATACCTGGCGCAAGAATTTCACTCCTGGATAGACCGCGGGCGACCATTGCATCTCTCGATAACAGAACCAAATCTGTGCAATGACGCGTCCTGACGATATGCCAAGCAAGGGATCTGAATATGCGCTTTACCGATTTTTTTATTCGCCGCGCCATCGCTACGACACTGCTCATTTCAGCGATTGCCGGATTCGGGCTTCTGAGCTATTTTTCGCTGCCTGTCAGTAATCTGCCGGAAGTCGAGTATCCGACAATACGAGTGTCGGCAGCATTGCCCGGGGCCAATCCCGATGCTATGGCATCGACAGTCGCGACTCCATTGGAAAGCCAGTTTTCGACGATTCCTGGCATCGAAAATATGACGTCGTCCAGTTCCGTCGGAGAGACGAATGTTACGCTTCAGTTCGATCTGAACCGCAGCGTGGACGCAGCCGCGCAGGATGTACAAGCCGCAATTTCGCTGGCCGCGGGCGCTCTGCCTGCGAACATGCCGTCGCCGCCTTCTTACTCCAAGGTGAATCCAGCGCAAGACCCGATCCTGTGGCTGGAAATGTCCTCAAAGACCATGGCATATGAGGATTTCGGGAAATATGCCAACCAGGTATTTGCAAAGCGGCTCTCGATGGTGAGCGGAGTTTCGCAGGTGCAGGTTTATGGTCCGGAGCGGCCTGCAATCCGCGTGCAGGCAGATCCTACAAGGCTGGCCGCATACGGTCTGGATCTCGAACAAATTCGTACCGCGCTCAGTACCAACAGCGCCAACCTTCCTACAGGCACGCTGTATGGCGTCAACCGGGACTATTCGCTCCAGGCAAACAGTCAGCTCACAACCGCAGAGCAGTTTTCGCAGCTGGTTGTTACTTACCGGGATGGCGTTCCTATCCGGCTAAACCAGGTGGCGAATGTCTTCCATAGTTCGAGCAACGTCAAACACATGTTCTGGATCAATGGTCGGCGTAGCGTCATTCTTGCCATAAGGAAGCAGCCTGGCGCGAACACAGTGGAAGTCGCTGATCGCGTCAAGACCGTGATCCGCTCCCTGCGAGACTCTATGCCGCCCGGAGTCTCTTTCGGAAAGGTCTCGGACGATGCCGATATCGTCCGTGATTCTATCGGAGAAGTCACCAGAACACTCATTCTGACAATATGCCTGGTTGTACTCGTCATTTTCTTGTTCCTTGGCACGGTGTCTTCAACCATCGTTGCGTGTGCGACGATTCCTGTGTCGATCCTTGGCGCGTTTATCGCAATGCGGCTGCTTAACTATTCCGTGGACATGTTTTCCATGATGGCGATTACGCTTTCGGTCGGCTTTATCGTGGATGACGCGATCGTCATGATCGAGAATATTGTGCGTCATCGTGAAATGGGCAAGACGCGATTGCAGGCTTCGCTCGATGGCGCGCGCGAGGTCGGTTTCACAATCATTTCCATGACCATCTCGCTAGTGGCCGTCTTTCTGCCGATCCTGTTCCTCAGCGGTGTACTGGGACGACTGCTTCGCGAGTTCGCCATCACCATCTCGGTGGCCATACTGCTTTCGGGCTTCACTTCACTTACGCTGACTCCGATGCTGTGCAGCCGTTTCCTAAGCTCAAGGGAGCAGACAGATAACTGGTTTCAGAGGCACTCGGAACGCTTCTATGCCACCATGGAGAACTTTTACAGGCGGTCGCTCGATACAGTGCTGCGACACCGGCGCGGTGCTATGTCGGTCAGCATTGCAATGGCCGCGCTCACGATCTACCTCTTCGCTGTCATGCCGAAAAGTTTCATGCCCACCGTGGATGTCAGCTATTTCTCGGGAAGCCTGGAAGCCTCTCAGGACAGTTCCTTCGACCGGATGGTCTCTTATGGTCAGGAAGTAAATAAGATTCTCGCTACCGTTCCCTGGATCCAAAGCTATATATCCGGCGTTGAGACACAGAATTCGGGTTGGTTCTGGGTCAATCTTGTAGATGAAAAGCATCGTCCAAAAGGCGACGTCATCATCGCTGACTTGCAGAAACGGTTGAATGCGATTCCCGGCCTGAACGTCTATCTCCGGCACGGAGACTTTGTGACTCTCGGTCAGAATGAAGAACGGTCTCAATATTCAGCTGCACTGCAAAGCCCTGATGCTGAAGAGTTGTACCGGTGGGCACCCAGGTTGAAGGCGAAGCTGCAATCTTTGCCTGAGTTGGCAAACGTGTCCAGCGACCTGCAGATGAGCGCTCCGCGCGTCAATGTAGATATACGGCGGGACCTGGCCATGTCTCTGAACGTAGATCCGGAGAAGATTGCCAACACACTTTACGACGCTTATGGAAACAGGCGCGCGAATACAATCACGGTCGCGTCTGAACAGTATGACGTGATCCTCGAAGTTGCCAGCGAATATCAGCGTGATCCGGCGGCTTTGGGAAATTTATACTTACAATCCACTACGGGCCGGCTCGTGCCGCTTTCTGCCGTCACGAGGCTGACGCAAACTGTGGCGCCGTTGACCGTGAACCATGTAGGTCAGTTTCCTGCGGTGACCTTCCAATTCGATCTGAAGCCGGGTATCTCGCTAGACGCCGCAACAAAAATAGTCCGGAAAGCCTCGGAAGAGATCGGCATGCCGGCGACGTTAACCTTTAGCTTCCAGGGAACTGCTGCGCAATTCCAGAGTTCGCTCAAAGGACTCGGTCTTCTGCTCGTGATCGCCGTGATGGTGATCTATATCGTTCTTGGCATTCTTTACGAAAGCTTCATTCATCCGATCACGATCCTTTCCGGCCTGCCTTCGGCAGCCATCGGCGCGCTTCTATTTCTGCTGTTGTTCGGTGAAGATCTCAATCTTTATTCGTTCCTAGGCGTCATTCTGCTGATTGGCATCGTGAAAAAGAACGCCATCATGATTGTCGATTTTGCGCTCGATGCCGAGCGAAGGACAGATATGAGCCCGGAGAGAGCGATCTATCAAGGCTGTCTCCAGCGTTTTCGCCCCATTATGATGACCACCATGGCAGCTCTTCTCGGAGCCCTTCCGGTAGCGTTCGGAAGCGGCCCAGGCGGCGAGTCGCGCCACCCACTCGGTATCGCTGTCGTCGGAGGCCTGCTCCTTTCGCAATCGCTGACCCTTTACATCACGCCTGTCATCTATCTTTACCTTCACCGCTTTCAACGAAAGCGCGTCGGGACGGCTGAAGACGTAACGTCACCGCTGGGAGAGCAAGCAGTGGGCAGCATGATTGGAATGTAATTAGGGTCTGTTAACGCTACGCGGGCGAGCGGCGATGGCTTATGTGTGGCTCACTGCAAGCAGGCTCTGCCAGCCAGCCTTGCTCATTTTCAACCGCTGCCCGTTCAAGAGAACTACCGATCCCTCGCCCGGTCCTTCGCGAAAGATCTCGCGTATTTGATCGACGTTGACGATGACAGAGCGGTGGATGCGAACGAACTTCGTCGGGTCAAGCGTGTCCGCAAGATATTTGATGGTCTTTCGCAGCATGAAGTTCTTTGTCCCGATGTGCAGGCAGGAGTAGTAGTCTGCTGCCTCGATCCATTCGAGATCGTTGACGTTCACGAAGGAATCTTTTGTGCCGTTGTGAACCAGAAGCCGCTTAGGGTACTCTTTTCGGGACGCGACGCCGCTTTCAAGGCTGGTCAACACAGACTTCATCTGCTCCTGCGTCAGCAGTGCCGCGTGCGAAGCAATCCGTTCTTTCACACGAGCAAGAGTTGCCTGCAAGCGCTCCGGCTCGACAGGTTTGGTCAGATAATCGAGCGCGTGGACCTCGAATGCCTGTATCGCATATTGATGATGGGCCGTCACAAACACGGTGACTGGCATATGTGCCGGGCCAACCTGCTCGATTACTTCAAAGCCCCCTCTTCCGGGCATCTGAATATCGAGAAAAAGCACATCGATGCGTCGCTCCCTGAGCGCGGCAATGACTTCTTTTCCGTTGCGGCACTCCCCGGCAATCTCGACCTCTTCATCTTTGGACAAAAGAAATCTGAGCCGCTCGCGGGCCAGGGGTTCATCATCGGCGATGAGAGTTTTCAGTCTCATCTTCAGTTGCGTTCGTAGGGGATTGCGATTGTGACTTCAAAGCCGCCTGTGTCGAGCGGCTGCGCCTTCATCGCATATGCGTCCTGATAAAAATGCGCGAGTCGCTCCCGCGTATTCTTAAGTCCAATGCCATGCCCATTCCGCGAATTCCCGCTCGGTCCAGGTCCGGAATCGCGCACCCGCAAGTGTAGGATGTGTCCGTCGCGTCTCGCCGAGGCCTCCACCCGTCCTTCATTCTCGCAG
>DATHQH010000180.1:0-3924 GCA_035482895.1 Alloacidobacterium sp.
GAAGGCAACAAAGGCGGCAGAGCGAAAGAAGGTCTTAATCAAGGTCGTCAGGTTTCCCAGGGAAAGATCCGGCATGCAGAGAGCCTAAAGCAAGAGAATACCGACTCGTGGGGGAAACGCAAAATAGTTGAGGCGGATGCAGATCGCGGGCATGCGTCACGATCGGAAGACATCTGTTGTGAGTAGTGTATAGATCAAAGCTGTCGACCCTTCTTATGCCTCTGGCATGAAACAAACAAGGCGCTCCGACCTGGAGCGCCTTGTTTGTTTTGAATAGCTAAACTTCTACGGAGCACCCGATCCAGCTGAGCGACTCTGAGGAATTGCATTCCCTGCAGTGGTGCCCGCATATTGTGTCGTGGTATGCAAATCCACCCCGCTGCCCTGCAGTAGGATCGACGCTGTCACAATATCAGTGTCTGTGCGAATGACTGTCAGGTAGGGGCTGTCCTGCGCGATGGTGTACACCTTACCAATCGGAGCGTTGTACGTAGAAGCGATCGAGCGTGGATGGCCATTGACCGCGAGCACACTCTGCACCGTGAAGCTGGAAAGATTCACAATCGTAACCGTGCCATCGCCTTCGTTTGCAACATAGGCGCGGCTCCCGTCCTGGAGTATGGTAACGGCAGCAGGATGATGGCCGACCTTCACGGTCGCCAGCACCTGGCCAAAGTTCGCCGTGTCCGTAAAGCCCTCGACCGGACCGTTGATGCTTACGTTGATGATGCTGATGGAATCGTCATCGTAGTTGGCTGTAACCAGCAGCGACGCCGGCGCATATATATCCGCATGCACCGGACCCTTGCCGATATTGATGGTCGCATTCGTCATGTAATTGCTGGGCGAATTCGTATCAAGTATGTTCTTTGCACTATCAATGACCGTGATTGTGCCGCTGCCGCGGTTCAGGATGAAAGTGCGACGGCTATCTGCTGTCATCAGGCCATAGACCGGGCAGACTCCAACTGCGAGCTGGCTCGACACCGTGTTCGTGGATTCTTCGATTCCGTCGGCTTCGCCATTCGTCGCCACGGACGATGGGGTGTCGCATTGCCCCCATGTCACGCCGGTGCCGTTCGTACTGTTTCCCTGGCTGATCGAATAAATGCGTTGTCCGTTCGCTGTACCGATCACATTGACCAGGCTCGGTGCACTGATCGGAACCTCTAACTTGAGCGAAGGCGGACTGCCAGTCAGCACGCCTATCGCTGGCTGACCGTTCAGGCTCGTAGCATGCGGCTCTACTACGTACTCGCCCTGGGTCGTCACCAACAGGTTTGTAGGCAACGTGCTGATTTCCTGGTTAGTAGTCGGATCAACCGTGCTCGGCAGCGTCGTTGTCAGCACATTTTTCGACTGCAAAGTCGAACTGATCGGTACCGTGCTTATCGTGCCATCGCAGTTCGTGCTGTATGCGGTCGAGCCGGTGGGATCGAGAGCGAAGGTCGATGGGCCAACCCCGGTAATATTGGCCTGAGCCATGACGCTGTCCCCGGAAAAATTGATCAGAGTCACAATTCCCGCTTGCGATGTGGAAGACGCTGTATTCGGGCACGGAGATGCGGCGCCACTCTGCGGCAGCAACAAACCAGGTTGGGAAAATGCAATCAGGGAGGCTGACGGTTGGGGCGCCGGGCCGGTGGGCGGTACAGGGGTAATAACTGGACGGTACTGATTACCACAGCCAGATACACCCGCCAAAGCCAATAGCGCTCCGGCGGCAAACCATGGGCACTTTGGCCCAGTGACACTTCGCACTCTTAGATACCTCATTCAGCAACAAATCCTGCGATGGCACTTCCCCGCTCTGTCCAAGCCATAGCCAGGTCTCTCAAGTGACCATCTATCCTATGAAAAGGTCACCGATACACCACGATAAAGACTGTAACAATCGGAAAATACCGTAAAAACTAGATTGTAAATCACTCACGCGTCTCGGTTTGCCACCGTTGCCAGGAAAAACGAAACGAATATGAAAAATCAACCGGACTTCCAGCTGCATTGGCAATCAAAATTGCTGCTCCTGATTGTAGTTCCTGCTTCTTGTCTTTGGATATTCCTCCAAGCCGTCGATGCGTGGGCCAGCCATGACCCGGTTGTAATGCAGGCGGCAGGAATCAGCATCGCTTTCGGTCTCTTCGTCTGGTCAGTACGCGCAGCCACGGGACCTGCGGCTGCGACCGGAGCCATCATCACTGCCTGTCTTTATCTGCGCACTCCCGGCTGGCACACTACCCTGTTTCCTCTTGCCGCCACACTCACCCTCACACTTCTAGCTACACGCATTGGGCGAGGCCGCAAAGAGCAACTCGGCACCGCGGAAGGCACGCGCGGACGCGAAGCATCGCAGGTAGCGGCCAACCTGGGGGTTGCCGCGCTTGCTGCCATTCCGCTTACGGCCACGCAACTCTTTTCGCCATCTGCCCTCACGACCACCGCTTCTCTTGCCGCGATCGCGGCAGCTTTGGCAGAAGCTACAGCCGATACTTTGTCATCCGAACTGGGCCAGGTCTTCGGCGGCCAACCGCGTTTGCTCACTACTCTGAAACCAGTCCCCACGGGAACCGACGGTGGCATCACGACTGCAGGAACAGTCGCGGGGTGTTTCGGTGCAGCGATCGTCACTTCCATTGCGGTATTTACAATCCGGCTGAGCCTGCAGACAGGAGTTGTCATCTTTTTCTGTGCGATTCTTGGACTCTTTGCCGATAGCTACTTCGGAGCCGTCTTTGAACGACGCGGCTGGCTAAACAACGACGCCGTCAACTTCCTTTCGACACTCGTGGCCGCTATTGCTGCCTATCGACTAGTGCAGATGTAGTCTCCACGCCGTATAACTCGCAATTTCATGCGCCGTTCGGGAAAAGTACTCCTGCCAGCTGATGCTCTTCCCCACCGGCCGAGGTGAGGTGTATACAGTCAAGCCGTTATGTTCGCACAAAGCGTGGATACGAAAAAGATGGGTTCCATCGCTGACGACGATCACGCGGTCCAGGTGGTTCGCCCGCGCAATCACAGCCAGCCGCGCCGCCGATTCAGCCGTATTGTCGCTTTGCGTTTCCGCAATAATCGCCGTCTCGTGAACACCATGCGCCAGCAAATAGTCGTGCCCGACACCACCCTCAGAGTGCTGGTCCCCCACATCCCCTCCGCCAAGCGTGATGATGAGGGGAGCCAGCCCACGGTTGTAAAGATCGAGCGCATGGTCGAGACGCGCCCTTAGCACGGGCGACGGCGTGCCATCATACTCGGCTGCTCCAAAAACTGCGATGGCATCAGCCGGACGGGCCTGATCGCGGCCGGCAAAGTAGCGTATCTGCCCATATACCCAGGCAGTCCATGCCACGGCACCTGCCAGGATCAGCAGGACGACGCTGCCTAGCAGCCTTCTGCCCGCACTGCTCCGCGTTTGCCGCAGGTTTGTCTTCGGAACAATCATGATTGGACGATCATGGGTCTAAGGTTGCAGCGCGAGCGCAATTTCGTGAGTGGCAATCGCACCTTCACGCAAAATTTGCCAGCGCCCATCTCCACCGGACAGGTCGACAATCGTTGTCGGCAAACTGCGTCCGGTCGGGCCGCCATCCACAATCAGCGGAATCCGGTCACCAATCTGATCACGCACGCACGCAGCATACGTACACTCGGGCGCACCCTGCAGGTTTGCTGAAGTTGCCGTGATGGGTAAACCGAAGGCATTGGAAATCGCCCTTGGTATCGGAATGTCGGGAATACGCAGCGCCACGTTTCCTGTGTTCGCCGTCACCCGCAACGGCAGGCGAGAGCTTGCTCTCACGATCAGCGTCAACGGGCCCGGCCAGAATCGTTCGGCCAGACGGTCGAAATTTGTGCCCAGATCTCGTGCCAACTCATACGCCTGCGACAGATTTCCGATCAGCAGCGAGAGTGGCTTGTGCTTCA
>DATHQH010000181.1:0-1581 GCA_035482895.1 Alloacidobacterium sp.
AAGATTGCCGCCAGTCTGGATCTGAATGCTCACGGCTATCGTGAGAAACAGCAAGTCCTCCTGCCCGACGCGCCGCGCTAGGTTCTCCAACGCGCTGCGCACATCCAGGCCGAATGCGATTTCGTCCCCGAGCATACCGAATTCCGTGCCGATGGGGTCAGGCATCTCTCGCGCCACGAGCGCTACGGCATTTGGGAAGGGCAAACCTACGCGGACGCCGCGAGTGATGACGTCGATGGCATCAGGCATTTGTTCGCCGAAGTTTGCGATCCGTCGGCGTCGTTGGCGGTTCAACGCAAGGAAGATAACGCCAGTGGTGGTCAAGAATCCCAGCAGCAACGGTATCAGACCGAAGCCTAACAACGTGCTCAGAATGATGACCAGCGCTAGAAAAATGGCGAGAAATATAAGGCCAAGAGTTTTGCGCTCCACGCGCAGTCCGGTCTGAGTCAACCAATCGCTCAGTTGCCGCAAAGTGGGATTGCTGAAATTGCTAAACCCACGTTCCTGCCGCAGGGCTTCTAGAACGTCAGACGCATTCGCGAGGCTCTTGCTGAGTTCAAGGCGGCGATTGATGATTTTCTGCCCACGACGATTGAACACAAAAAACCAGTAGGCGCCGTAGATCGTCAGCGTTGCCGCCAAAAAAGTCAGAAGGAAAACGATGGAGAGGTCGGACATCCTGCGCTACCTGTTACATCCTTCGCCCTGGTTCAAAATGGCTAGCGGGAAGTTCGATCCCATAAGGCAGCAGATCCTGCAGGAATTGCGGGCGGATTCCAGTGGCGGCAAAGTGACCGACGATATTGCCATTCGTGTCGGTGCGTTCTTTCACAAAGCGGAAAATTTCCTGCATCTGAATGATTTCGCCTTCCATACCCCGGATTTCATCGACGCTGGTGAGGCGACGCCGTCCATCAGGAAGTCGCTGAAGTTGCATGACGAGCGTGATAGCTGAGGCGATCTGGCTACGAACGCTCACTACCGGCAGCCCCAAGGCCGCCATGGCGACCATCTGCTCGAGACGCTTGAGCGCATCGCGCGGCGAATTGGCGTGAACCGTCGTCATTGAACCTTCGTGGCCAGTATTCATGGCCTGCAGCATGTCGAAGGCTTCCTCGCCACGACACTCGCCGATAATGATGCGGTCGGGCCGCATACGCAGCGCATTCTTGACGAGATCACGTTGCCGGATTTCGCCCTTGCCCTCGGCGTTCGGCGGCCGCGTTTCGAGCCGCCCAACATGCAACTGCTGCAGCTGCAATTCCGCAGCATCCTCGATTGTGATCAGGCGTTCCTCGTGGGGAATATAGTTGGACAGCGCATTAAGGAGAGTGGTCTTGCCGGTGCCAGTGCCGCCTGAGATGAGTAGAGAAATTCGACCGCGCACCGCGACTTGCAAGAGCTCGGCCATTGCCGGGCACAGAGTATCCACTTGAGTCAGCCGCTCTATGTTGAACGGCCGCTCGGCAAATTTTCGAATTGAAACCATAGGGCCGTCGATCGAGACGGGGCGGATCGCGATGTTGACGCGCGAGCCGTCAGGCAACCTGGCATCGACCATGGGGGATGATTCATCAA
>DATHQH010000182.1:0-8587 GCA_035482895.1 Alloacidobacterium sp.
AACTTCCGGACGACGCTGACGAAGCTTCGCAGCCACATCGGTGCCAAATTTTCCCGCGCCCAGATGGTAATCGAGTACAGCGATGTCGATCTCATCAAGAAGCTGGTTGGCCTCATCAATCGTGGTGGCGGTCTCTGTTACATAGCCATACTTGCGGAGAATAGTCGAGCGCAGCAGCAGATTCTCTGCATGATCATCAAGCAGAAGCACGCGGATTGGCTCGGCAAGTGCTTGGCCGTCGCTCTCGGATTTATGACCTGTTTCGATTTGCATATCCTTTGTGAGATGCCGCAAGGCTTCTGGCTGCTGCTATTCGTTTGCTGTTTTCCGTTTTCTCTCAAATTGTTTTAGCAGCTCTGGCAGTCGCGGCATGATGGCGCAGACGCGCAGCCACTGTCGATTGTCGTAAGCCGGAGAGCCGCTGATGATCTTTCCTGCCTCGATATTGCCCCCAACCCCTGATTGGGCGGTCACAATCACGCGATCGCCGATATGGCAGTGACCGGCAACACCCACCTGGCCGGCAAGGACGGCATCGTCGCCAATATGGGTAGAGCCAGCCAGCCCTACCTGCGCGCAAAGCAGCGTATTTTCGCCGACGGAGGAGCCGTGACCCACTTGCACAAGATTGTCGATCTTGGCGCCGCGGCCAATCCTGGTTTCCCCGACGCTAGCGCGGTCAATGCAGGAGTTGGCCTGGATTTCGACGTAATCCTCAATGATAGCCGGTCCGGATTGCACAATTTTGTGCCATTTGCCCGCATCGTCCTTGGCAAAGCCGTAGCCATCAGAGCCGACAACAACCCCATTTTGCAGAATGACATGGTCTCCAAGCCTGCAGGCCTCGCGCACCACAGCATGAGCATGTGCGAAGAAGTAGTCACCGACCTGAACATTTGGATAAATCACGACGTGTGGCAGAATCGTAGCGTGGTCGCCGATGACGCAGTTCTCCCCCACGACTACATATGCCCCGATCGATGCGCCTTCACCGATACGTGCTGTGGGATCGATCGCTGCCGTCGGGTGAATTCCTGAAGGGTACGATGGAGCGGGATAAAAAATCTCGATGGCCCGGGCGAAGGCCAGATACGGGTTCTTGATACGCAGCGTGGGAGCTTCAATTTCCGGAAAGCTGGGCGCAACCAGCACTGCCCCGGCTTTCGTCTTCCTGGCAAGACCGGCGTATTTCGGATTGGCTACGAAGGTGACATGACCGGGGCCTGCCTCTTCAATGCCGGCGACGCCGGTGATCTCAGAGTCGGGCTTTCCATGACATTCCGCACCTAAAAGGTGAGCGAGGTCCGCTAACTTCATGGGGCGATTGTACCTGTAACGGATGGGAGGAGCAGGGATATCGGTGCAGCAGGGGCATCACAGAAACATCAAAGGATCGGTAAGTTTATTGCCTGGTTATAGGGAAAAGCGTCTCTTGCCGTTGCTCTTCCGGCTTGGCCGCTTCGACTGGCTTCTTTTTGGCGGCACCGCCAATCACGGCGACGATCTCCAGTGCAGCCAGCGAAGTGCGTGGTAGCCAAATCCGCTGTGTATTACTCCGGGTATCCGGCGGTGTCAGGAAGAAACCGTCTGCGTCCAGAAGGCCGAGGTTATTTTCAGACAGTCCTTCAAGGATATCTCCGTCTTTTAGCTGAAGCCGAAGCCAGAGACCTTCACCGCGTGGGCGTCCGGCGAAGGTTTTGCGTAGCAGCCGCTCAGGATTGTCAATCTCCCCGGAATTGAAGTCCCGGACGAAGCAAGCCCATTTAACTTCCTGATTCAAAATGGTTAAGACTTTCCCGCTCATGTCGAGCATTTCCAGCGCACCTTGGCGTGTAAATCCGGAAGCCGCAATATAGCCGGATACCCAGTCTCGGGTGAATTTGCGGAGGATGACTTTTTTCCGGCTCAAGCTCATAGAAATTTAAGTCGCGCGTTCGTTATTGTCGCATGCGAAAAACCCAATTCGCAGCGAAAATTGTGCAAATTGGTAGCCAAGTGGATTCCCATATGTTAGAGTGTTGCTTTGCATTGTGGGACGTTTTTCTCCTAAACCATTGTAAATAATCAGCTTAATGATGAGCTGATAGGTGGACGAGTCCCAGCGGTTTCATCACCTCTTCGCAGATTGTTAAGGCATGCCTGACTATATTTACCTCCTAGAAAATCGCCTCTCTCCCGCCCAACAGAAAGCTATCCAACAGGTCCGCGATGCAGCCCGGGACGCCGGCATGACGGTATTTCTGACTGGTGGCGCCGTGCGTGACCTGACGACAGGATCTTCTGTCCGTGACCTTGATTTTACGGTTCAAGGAAACGCTACTAAATTAAAGAAAACATTGGAAAAAGTAGGTGCACGGTTATGGGGTGAATATGAGCCCACCCGCACTCTCTTTTTCTGGTTTCCGGGTAGCGTGCGCGTCGAGATTTCAAGTGCGCGCCGCGAGGAATATCCAAAGCCCGGCAAACCCGTTTATCACTGGACGCCCATCCTTGAGGATTTACGGCGGCGTGACTTTACCGCAAACGCCATGGCAATTTCTCTGAACGAAGGCTCTTATGGTCTTTTGCTCGATCCTTTAAACGGGATGGCAGACATTGAATCTCGGCATCTCCGTCTGGTGAGCAGCTATGGATTCATCGAGGATCCTTCTCGCCTTTTGCGAGCCGCCCGCCTGAAAACGCGGCTGGGTTGGGAACTGGACGAGCGAACACAAACCCGCTACGAGAATGCGAAAAACGAAGGCATGATCGACTCCATTCCAGCACACCTGAAAGGGTATGAGCTTGAAGAGATTGGTCATGAGGAAGACGGCCTACGCGCTCTGAAGGTCCTTGAATCCGAGGGCTGGATGAAGCACATCCTTCCCACATGGACTGTTTCCAAAGTCGATGTGCATGGGTTGGAGCATTTGCGCGAATACTACTATCAGTTGCTAATACAGGGCGTCCATCCTGACATTTCCGCCGCACAGATGGAATTGTTGACGGCCAAGATGCAGCCAAAGGACATCGCTGCGCTAAAGAAGACATTCATTCGGCCTGGATTCGTCGAGCAATGGAATCATCTGGAATCCGAAGGAAAGGCATTTGCCAAAGTCTTCACAGGTAAGGAAGCGGCCACGCCTTCGGCAACCTGGAAGCTACTGACGTCCTATCAGCCGGAAGCGATTTTGTGGCTGGCATACACCGGTAAGGGCGCAGCGATCCAGAACAAGTTCAAGAACTTCTTTACCGTCTGGCCGGAAGCGCGCCAGAAAGTCCCGGCCGCACTCATGCAGGAAATGCGCATCACGCCGGAGATTGAGCGCTACAACGAGTTGCTGCGGGAACTTTTCTTCCAATTGATCGATGGCAAGCTGCAGACCGACGAAGAGATGCGCGCTTTTCTAGAGCCGTACTCGCCGCCTGCGCCTCCTCCGCCCGTAACCATTCGCCGCTCACGCAAAAAGGCTGCGGAACCGAAGATCAAGACAGAAAAATTGACAGACGAAGATTCCGATGAGGAAGATCTGCCTGCAATCGACGATCTCGATCTGGATGCAGACGACATCGACGATGAGGCAGAGGAAGAAATTCCTGCGAAGCCGGCAGCCAAAGCGAAGCCTGTTCCCGTTGCTGTGGCAAAGAAGGAGACGGAAACGAAGCATACGCCCCCTGCCAAGCCCGTGCCTGCGGCGAAGGCGATCCCCGCTCCAAAGCCCGTGAAAAAAGAAGCCGCGAAGCCCGCGGCCAAGGCTGCTGCGCCAGCGAAGCATGCTGCCCCGGTAAAGAAGACGCATGTGAAGCCGGCTCCGGCAAAAGCGGCAAAGAAAGCTGCGCCGCACGCAAAGAAGCAGGCAGCCAGACCCACACCGAAGTCGGCCACAAAGAAGGCCTCCAAACCGGCCGCAAAACCGGCAGCGAAAAAGGCGCCGCACAAAACTGCGAAGCCGGTAAAGAAATCAGCCAAGAAGCGCTGAATAATGTAGATCGCCGTCTGCTGTCATCGTGCTATCGTCGTAGTCAACTTTCCTACACGGAGCACGATTGCATGGCAGGCGGCCTTTCTTCCGGTTGTAATTTGATACGTATAGCAGCAATCGCGCTGGGTCTCAGCGCAATACCGGCTTTAGCTCAACCTTCCATTCATCATGATGACCGTCTTGAGGGCGCCTATACTTTTGAGCGCAATGGCTGGACGTACGTGCATCTGCAGGGCACTCCTGAACAAATTGGCTATCAGCACGGTTACCTGCTTGCTCCACAAATTGAAGACGCTTATCAGGTCTTTAAGCTTGAGGATGAGCATGGAACCCAGCGCGACTGGGCCTTCTATCGCAATGCGGCAAAGACAATTCTCTGGCCTCACATCGATCCGGAATATCAGGAAGAGCTTTCCGGCATCGCCGAAGGCGTGCAGGCCAAAGGCATCAAGCTCGACGTATGGGATATTGTGGCCATCAACGGAACGATGGAGTTGTCAGAGTATTATGTTCCCTGGCTGAACAAGCAACAGCACGCGCAGAATAAGTCGAAGAAGTTTCCAAAGATCGACGCGCCAGGCAATTGCAGCGCTTTCATTGCGACCGGCAGCTATACCAAAGACGGCAAAATCGTCATCGCCCACAACAACTGGAGCTCCTACGCCGAGGGCGAACGCTGGACGATCATGTTCGACATTCATCCGGACAAAGGACACAGCATCCTCATGGACGGCGTGCCGGGAATGATCACGAGCAACGACGACTTCGGTATCACCGACGCGGGCATCATGCTCAGCGAGACGACAATCAGCGGATTTCAAGGATGGAACTCGAACGGCAAGCCTACCTTTATGCGTTCGCGCAAGGCGCTACAGTATGCAAATTCCATCGATGATGTTGTGGCAACGATGCGCGACGGCAACAGCGGCGGCTATGCCAACGACTGGCTCATCGGCGACCGCAAGACGGGCGAGATTGCCTATCTTGAGCTTGGCTTGAAAAACACTCCGCTGTGGCGGACGAAAGACGGCTATTTCGTTAGCTCGAATTTTGCACGTGATCCCAAGCTCATTAAGGAAGAGACTGACGGCTTCAACTACAACGATCTCTCCACTTCACCCAACGCTCGGCGCGTGCGGTGGGAGCAAGAAATGGCCTCGAACAAGGGAAGGATCGATGCAACAGCGGCGGAGGAATTCCTCGCTGATCACGAAGACAGCTTTCTCAATAAGAAGCAGGCAGATCAGCGCAGCCTTTGCGGGCATGTCGATACGGCAAAAGAGGGAATTCCGCAATGGGAGTGGCCGCCTTACTATCCAGCCGGCGCTGTGGAGGGCAAGGTGACCACGAGCGACATGGCACAGAATATGAGCCTGATTGCCCATGCCGGCCATCCGTGCGGCGAAGACTTCCTAGCCAAACCATTTCTCGCGGAGCATCCTGAGTTTTCCTGGCAGGCTCCAATTCTGCGCGACATGAAAGCGGGTCCCTGGACAATATTCAGCGCCGACGAAAAAGGGGATTGAGGCAAAGCGATGCCGGATACACTTACCACTCCCGATATTGTTCAGGCGACCAAACAATATAACTATGGCACATGGCGATTCCAGAAGAGCTGGATGCCGCTGCACATCGTCGATGCGGAAGGCTGCTATATCATCGACGCGGCAGGCAAGCGATATCTCGATTTTTCCGCGCAGCTGATGTGCGTCAATCTCGGACACAAGAATCAGGCCGTGATTGATGCCATCGTCGAGCAGGCTCGCGCTCTGCCATACATTATGCCTGGTTATGCGACGAGCGCCCGTGCCGAGTTAAGCACAGCGCTCGCCGAAGTCCTGCCGCAGGGACTTACGAAGTTTTTCTTCACCACATCCGGCACCGAAGCGAATGAAGCCGCCTTCAAAATTGCGCGGATGTATACAGGGAAGTCGAAGATCATTTCGCGCTACCGCTCTTATCACGGCTCAACAGCCAGCTCAATCGCCGCTACCGGCGATCCACGGCGCTGGGCGGTTGAGCCTTCCGGCAAAGGACGGGACTTCCTTTTTGCTCCGGAAGTAAATTGCTACGATTGCCCAATCAAGCACACCTATCCGCAATGCGGCATTGCCTGTGTCGATTATCTCGAACACATGATCGAGAACGAACAGAACGTCGCTGCCGTCATCGTCGAGCCGATTGTCGGGACTAATGGCGTCCTCGTTCCTCCACCTGAATATATGCCACGGCTGAGGGCCATCTGCGACCGGCACAACGTGCTGCTCATCGCCGATGAGGTGATGACCGGATGGGGACGCACCGGCAAATGGTTTGCCATGGATCACTGGGGTGTAAAGCCCGATATGTTGACGACCGCCAAGGGCATTACATCCGCCTATGTGCCGCTGGGCCTGTGCGCTACCACTGAAAAGATCGCCGCGTATTTTGACGACCACTACTTTGCACACGGACACACCTACGAAGCGCATCCTATGACGCTAAAGCCAGCGGTGGCAGCCATCGCCGAGATGAAGCGCTTGGGGCTGGTCGATCGTGCAGCGGAACTGGAACCATATATGCGTAGCAGCCTCGAAGCGCTGAAAGCAAAACATCCCTCCATCGGCGATGTGCGCGGTATGGGGTTGTTCTGGGCCGTGGAGCTAGTGAAGAACCGCGTTACCAAGCAGCCATTCAATACGATGAGCGATAAGGTGAGTGGTAAAGCACTTGTAGTCGATCAAATTGCCGCGCACATGATGAAGAACGGTGTAACACAGCAGGCCTGGGTGAGCCATTTTGTCATCGCGCCGCCGTTGATCATCAAGAAAGAAGAGATTGATTTTGGCATTGCCGCCATGGATGAAGCGCTGGCGATTGCCGATGCGCTGGTGGAGAATTAGAGGGCTGTCATCCAGAGCATAGCGAAGGATCTGCTTCGCTCTTTCTAATCACGCATCCAAATCTGCAATGGAGCGATGAACCACAATTAGTAATCAATCTTCTCCGTGCTATCTTCCCAGGCCTGAAAACTTTCCCATGCCTCTTTGCGCAGGAGCTCATGACCAGGAATGACGCGCTTCTCACGAGGAAGCGTCAATTGCTCGTATAAAAACGCATCTGCAAAGTGGATGCGCGCAGCATCCTCCGCCCTGTTGCCATAGTAGATTGTTTTAATATGTGCCCAGTAGGATGCGGCCCAGCACATCGGACAAGGCTCGCAACTGGTATAGAGTTCGCAATCACTCAAGTCAAATGTCCCGAGTTTTCGGCAGGCATCTCGAATGGCATTCACCTCAGCATGTGCCGTGGCGTCATTCGTTGCGGTGACCGTGTTCACGCCTTCACCGACAATCTTGCCGTTCTTCACAATGACAGCTCCGAAAGGTCCGCCTGCATTGGTGCGGACATTTTCTGTAGCGAGCGCAATCGCCCGCCGCATAAATTCTTCTTGTACTGACATACTGTTTACGACCCTAAACAGTATGTCATGAGCCCGGCCGTTGTTTCACTCGTGGCGAAGTGCCTTGATCGGGATCCACGCCTGCCAGCAGGTGTGCGCGAAACCAGTGATGGTTGGAGCAATATCTGTGACTGCTCACGATTAGAATCATCCTCTTGCCATATAAAAAAATCGCAATAGGAACAACGCGGCCAGCAGATACAGCATCCAGTCCTGTCGGCGAAATCTTCCGCTGAAGATGCGCAGCACGGCAAAAGACACGATGCCAAAGCTCAATCCGTTCGCAATCGAGTACGTTAGCGGAATGGTTATCAGAGTCAGAAAAGCGGGAAAAGCAATGAGTGGATCAGACCACTTGATATCGCTGATCGATGAGAGCATCATACCGCCGACAACGATCAGCGCAGGTGAAGTTGCCGCAGCAGGAATGGCTCCCACAAGCGGAGCAATGAAAAGTGTCACCAGAAAAAGCAGGCCGGTTACGATAGCTGTAACGCCTGTCCGTCCGCCAGCAGCGACGCCCGCGCTCGATTCGATATAGCTGACCACTGTGCTGGTTCCTGTCAGGGATCCTGCGATTGTCGCGGTCGCATCGGCAAAAAAGATGCGGTTCAGGCGGGGAATGCGATGGTCTGAATCAATCAACCCAGCCTTCTGGCTCACAGCCACAAGTGTGCCGATATTGTCGAAGAGATCGACAAAAAGGAAGACAAAGATAATCTCCAATACTCCCACATGCAGCGCTCCGCGAATATCGAGCTTTAAGGCTGTTGCGGTGATGTCAGAGAGGCGATAGCTCTGCGGTTGCCAGTGCACAAGGCTGAAGGTCCATCCCGTGAGCGTAGTACCGATGATTCCGATCAACATGGATGCGCGTATATGAAAAACCTGCAGGAGCGCGATCAACAAAAGCCCAAAGACAGCTAACGCAGTTTGCGGATTGCGCAGGTTTCCCAACGCAACCACCGTCGATGGATCAGAAACAATGATGCCCGAGTTGTGAAGCCCGATGAATGCAATAAACAGACCTACACCGCCGGCGACAGCGGCATGCAATTCATGCGGAATCGCGCTGACAAACAACTGGCGAATGCCGCCGATTGTAAGCAATAGAAAAATGACGCCGGAAATAAAGACCGCACCAAGCGCCGTTTCCCAGGGCACCCCCATGTGCTTGACGACC
>DATHQH010000183.1:0-27869 GCA_035482895.1 Alloacidobacterium sp.
CCGCAGAAAATTGCTGAGTCTGCGATAAGCTCTCCTGCATTGAGGCTGGAATCTCAGCCGAGGCGCCAACTGCAATCGCATCTGGAGCAGCATGCATTGGCTGACTTTCCAGTTTGACTGACGGTATTGATGACGTGGCAACGCCGGAAGGCGCGGCAACAGCCGCCTGCATGCCAAATTCTTCTTTGCGATCTGCCGTGTCGAAAGCGCCGCTGCTGTATGAAAAGGAACTAGACTTTGCAAGCGTAGCCGCCGGAGCGGAGAACGACTGCATTCCGATCAGCTTCTGTACCGCCTGATCTGCTGCAACAGGCAAACCAGGCAAGACAATCACAGGAGATGACGTCGAGATCGAAGCGAGTGCAGATGCCGACCCGTTTTGCTTTTTCACAGGGGTGCCGGATGAGGTGTGGCCATCAACCGGTTGCCGGGTTATGTTTGTGTCGCTTTTCGCCGAAGCGGCGTTCTCCGTTTGAGTATGCTGGACAACCTTTGCGCCCGATGCCCCTAAAGCCACGAACGGGATGAACTTACCATCTGCAAGTCGAGGTGTATTTTCTTCAGCCAAATTAAACGTGCCGCTGCCTGTCGCATCGCTGCTATCTTTGCCGATATCCTTCTCGTCCGCCTGCTGCGTAAGGATCGTGGCAAATGCGGGCAACAGGCTCTTTTTGCTCGCCCCGGATCTGGTTGACGATCCAAATATGTCACCTGTGGAAGCCGTTGATGAAGCATTGCTGGGCGTATTTTGTGTGCCGACTGTTGCTGGAGTGCTTGCTGGAACTTGCACAATTCAGCCTCCTGTACGGGTTCTTGCAGGTGGCTTGCCAGAGTGCAGGAGGGGAAAGTAAGAAAAATCTCAAGAGCGGACATGGGAACGATCGCTATCGACGGCTGTGTTGCGCAAACCAGTCATCCAACTCTCGCTGCTCGCGGCGGTTCTGCTCGATGGCCTCTGCAGCCGCGTGAGCCTCGATCACACGTCCTACCTGCAGACATTCCTTGCGGCGTTCGAGATAAGATTTCTCCGCAGAGTCCACCTCTTCCAACTTCTTCCGATGCGATCTTCCAAGGATGCCCTGCTCCCATTCTGACCACTCGTGCATGGCTTCCGCCTCTGTCCAGATGGCATTGTCCGCCCGTGCAAAGCCGGCGAAGCTCTGCTTGCGCAGTGTCTTCCTTTCCTCTTTCCTTTGTGCGAGAGCTCTTTCGATCTGCGCCAGTTCCAGAAGGCGCATTTCCAGTTCCATGCGGCTGACATCTTCCAAAAGCAGCCGCAGACGCAGAAGCCGGTCCAGAGGATGTTTCACTTTCAGGCCTTCGCTGCCAGCGCTTGCATCGCCTGGCAGGCCTGCTCAAAGGTAACGTCTTCCCTCGCCTGTTGAACGAGAAATTCACGCAGCATGGGCCTTGACTGGATTGCCCGGTCAAGATCGGCATCTGCACCCGGCTTATACGCGCCGATTCGGATCAGGTCTTCCGATTTTGCATACACGGAGAGCATCCGTCGCATCAGCGTCGCGGTCTTTTTCTGCTCGTCACTCGTAATCACTGGCATGAGACGACTGATCGAGTCCAATATCTGAATCGGCGGATACCAACCCTCAGCCGCCAGCTCTCTCGATAAAACAATGTGTCCATCGAGAAAGGATCGCGCAGCATCGACGATCGGATCCTGCTGATCGTCCCCCTCCATCAACACCGTGTAGAAGGCAGTAATGCTTCCCTGTTGAAATTGACCCGCCCGCTCCACCAGACGCGCCAACCGGCTGAAGACGGAAGGCGTATATCCCTTTGCCGTCGGCGGCTCACCCGCCGCGAGACCGATTTCGCGCGCGGCCATGGCAAATCTTGTTAAAGAATCAAGTACCAATAACACATGTTTGCCCTGATGAGCGAAATATTCCGCCACTGCCGTAGCAGCCAGCGCCGCCCGCAGACGTAGCAGCGGGGACTGGTCGGACGTCGATACCAACACAACAGAACGCTTCCGGCCCTCCGGCCCCAGACTGTCCTCAAGAAACTCGCCCACCTCACGACCACGCTCTCCCACCAATCCGACGACGATCACGTCGGCTTCGCTGTTGCGCGTCATCATGCCAATCAGCGTGCTCTTTCCCACACCAGAGCCGCCAAAGATCCCGATGCGCTGTCCACGCCCTACTGTCAACATGCCATCAATTGCGCGAATGCCGGTTCCAAGCGGCTGCCGTATCGGCACACGTTCCAGGGGATGCGGAACGCTGCGATCCAGAGAAACCGCCACGCGGGTCGCAGGCCTGGGTCCATCATCAATCGCTTGGCCCGAAGCATTCAGCACACGTCCGATCAGCGCATCGCCAGCTTCGAGATAAGGATGCGTTCCTAGGGCCGATACCTTATCGCCGAAGCGAATGCCTTCTGTGCTCTCAAGCGGCATGGAAAGAACATTGCTGCCGCGAAAACCGATGACCTCCGCTAAATGCGGGTGACCGTTGCCATCCAAAATCTCGCAACATTCCCCCACCGAACACAGCGGTCCAGAGGATTCTATTGTCTGACCTACAGCTTCCAGAACACGGCCCTGCCAGCGCCAAGTAGAGCGCTGCCTGAGACGCGAGAAGTATGTGGCGAGCAGTTCCATTTCTTACGCTTCTTCTGGTTTCATTCCAGCTCTTAACTCATCCCGACGCACGGGCTCTCTCCGTTCGAGCAGATCGAAAAAACCGCGCTCAATCTCTGCCAATTGCGCCTTTACTCCAAGATCGACACTTCCGAGATGAGTTTCCAGCGCGCACTCTCCCACCGATAAGCCATCGTCCGATACGAGTTGTGGACGCAGTGGTAAATTCGGCATCAGGCGAATCATCTCGTCCCACAATTCTTGTTCCGCAGCCGGCACCCGCAGCCGTACCTCAGTCGTATCGGAAAGCTGCCCCAACGCTACGCGTACAGCGCCTGATAAAAGCAGCGAATCCATCTGCGCTTCGCGATGCAGAATGCGCGTGGCGATACTTAACGCCAATCGCACAACCTCCTGCTCCACCTGCGCCAGATAGGCCTCGCGCACAGATCCGAATTCGTTCAGAGTGTTGGTCAGAGAGTGCGATATTCTCTCGATCGCAGCCTTGTGGCTCGATTCTTCCTCCTTGCGTCCGCGCTCATACGCTGCATTCGTTTCCGCCACCAATTGCTGCATGAAGGCAGTCCCACGCTCTGACAGTTGCTGCTCCAGATCCTGTAGACGCGCCGTCAACTCTACGAACTCATCCTCGCGCCTCTTATCGGCGACCGAAGAGGAAGCCTCCTCAGAAATGACGGCATCGGCTTTGATCACAGGCAACAAAGAAGCGGGCGGATACGCAATGCGGTACTCCATCCGCCGGATATGAGGTTCAATTTTACGCAACATGGAGGTATCCTCTCTTTGCCCCTTACACCAACAGGTCATCACCCTGCTCAATTTTCAGAATCACTTTTCCTTCAGCCTCAAGTTTGCGCGCCAGGCTAAGAATCTCGTATTGCGCGACAGTAACTTCGCGGGTGCGGACCGGACCAAGGACTTCCATATCTTCCTTCAGCATTTCAACAGCACGCGATGACATGACCCGGAAGATATGTGCACGCACATCTTCCCGTGCCCCCTTCAGTGCGAGTGCCAGGGTCTGTTTGTCAATTGCGCTGACAAGATCGCGCATACTGGCCGATGGCACAGTCACGAGGTCTTCAAAGGTAAACATCAAGTTGCGTATATTGAGCGCAACCTCCGGTTCATCTACTTCAATTTGCTCTAGTATTTTCTTCGCCTGCTCCGCATCGAGGCGGTTCAACAGATCGGCAACCGCCTTGAAGCCTGCATAGGCCTTGCGGCTTGTGTCCCCGACATTTTCAAGACGCTTGTGCAGAATCACGGCGACCTTCTGCGCCATCTCCGGAGAAAACTGTCGCATCTCAGCCAGCCTCCTCACGACGGAAACCTTTTGCTCTTCGCTCAGATTGCTAAGCACCTGCGAGGCGCGCTTGGGATCAAGATGCGCCAATACCAGTGCGACAGTCTGCGGGTGTTCTCCATCGAGAAACTTACCGAGCTGCTGAGGATCCACCTTCTGCAGCATCGCCAGATCTCCCTGACTGGCTTCCTGCGCGCGCTTCACTAAAGCCAGCAGGTCCTCTGCACGCTGCTTACCAAAGGACTCAACCAGCAGCTTGGTGGCATATTCCAGCCCCCCATGCATCATGTATTGCTGCGTCTCAAGCATCTCGAAGAATTCTTCCATCACCTGCAGCGACGCCTGAGGTGGAACATTGCGCAAGTTTGCAATCTCCTCCGTCAGACGCTGCACATCGGAATCAGGCAGGTTCTGAAATATCTTCTTACCCAGCTCATCGCCTACAGCAACGACTAGAATTGCGGCTTTTTTGATACCAGGCAACAAGCGCTCGGGAATGCGGCGCTCACTTGCCGGCGGCGGCACTAAGCTTGTTGTCTCTGCAGGCAGACTTGCGGCGGCGGCCATTCTATCTCTCCCTATTCCGTGTGAATCCAGCTTTGAAGCAATCGAGTCGTCTGCGCAGGTTCCCGGCGCAAATGCTCGGCAACGGCATCGAACAATACCTGGGCTCGCTTTTTCTGTCCTTCCGCCGATTCGTCTTCGCCTTCAGACAACGGCATCTCTTCGTTGCCTGAAGAAAGCAGCGGCTCATTTGGCAGTGCTGCTGTTGCAACTCCTTCAGGGATGGCGCGCTTGCTCATCATAGGACGCACGACGAAGAAAACCAGACAGAGCAGACCTAAGAGGCATGCCCCGTACTTCCAAACCGGCTCTGATTGAGCGGCCCCGGCAAGAAGTTGCTCCATCGCCGTTGTCGGCGGATGACCGGAATTGTCTTCAAACGCCATGTCCTCGACATTGACCTGATCGCCGCGTGCACTATCAAAACCAATTGCAGCCTGCGCCAAATCGGTGAGATGCTGCATCTCTTCAGCGGAGCGCGGTTGCCAGCTCACCTGCTTGCCGTTGACCAGCATGCGGTGATTGATCAGAATCGCAGCGGTCACACGCCGTACTTTGCCGATACCCTGCACGGTATGCCTTACTCGCTTGGAAGCACCATAAGTACCGCTCTCCTGCTTAAGGTTTTGTGCGCCAAGATTCTGCGTCGGGAACAATGGAGGCTGCACATTGGGCGCATTGCTTGCAGTTCCAGGTATACCGGTGGGTCCCGACTGCGCGCCCGAGGTCTGCTCGGACCTCTGCATCGAAAGAGTCACTACATTGTTTGGGTCAAAAGTCTCATCGACTTCATCGGCAGTTGAGCTGTCGTAGTCCACGTTGACCGAAGCCCGAACATTTCCGACCCCGGCCACAGGCTCCAATGTCTCTACCAGTTTTTCTGCCAATTCCTGCTCATGCGCCTCGGCATCGGCGCCAGCGCTGCGTCGGCCCAATTGCAATCGTCCTTCTGCATCCACCAGCGCTACATTTTCCGGACGCAGATCATCGACTGCGCTAGCCACCAGGTTCCGAATCGCATCGAACTGCTCATCGCTTAACGATCGGTGTCGCAGCTTCAACACTACGGATGCTTTCGCATCCCGCTGCTGCGTGGTATAGAGCGAATCGTGCGGCATTACCAGATGAACCCGCGATGATTCCACTTCAGAAAGCGTATTGATGGTATGCTCCAGTTCGCCTTCGAGAGCTCGCTGGTAGTTAACCCTCTCATCGAATTCTGAGCCGATCCAGTTGGGCTTATCGAAGAGCTCAAATCCCATGCGCCCACTCTTCGGACCGCCTTTCGCCGTCGTTGCGAAACGCGCCTTGTCCAGAGTTCCAGCCGGCACTCGAAGCATCGCTCCATCCGGCGAAACATCGAACGGTATGTTTGCGGCCGTGAGCTCCGATGCGATTTCGCGTGCATCCGCAGGCTCAAGACCTGCATAGAGAACCTTCCACTCCGTACGCGTAGCAAACCAAAGAATGCCGAAAAAGCACAAAAGGGTGAGCGCTGTGGCTCCAAGAAGCCACAGCCGTTGCTGCCGCTCCAGACCGCGCACGCGAGAGAGCAGCGTCCGCACGACTGTATTTGCGCGCTGGGACAGGCCAGGTGGTGGAGTCATTTGAATTTGTTGATTCTCGTCCATGCTGCGTCGTCTCGCTGTTGATCAGGTCTAGAACGTTTAGAACTGCATGCCCATCAATTGCTGGAAAGCTGCAACTGCCTTATTGCGGACCGAGAGCGACAGCTCAAAGGCAGTATCCGCATCGCTGGTTGCGATCATGGCCGTGTGTACGTCCACACCGCTGCCGTCGAGCAACCCCTGCACAGCGGTTGAAGCCTTCTCTTCGAGATCCTGAACGTTATGCATCGCATCTTGAAAGAGATGAGCGAAGGGTGTTTGTGGTGTTTCCGCTTCCGGCTGCAAGGCGGTCTGAAGATTGGGAGAATCCGGCTGGGGTGCAATTGTATTTGTCTGGATTACAGAATTGATCTGCATACAAGTTTCCTCAGAAATAGGGGAGCGATTACGACTTCAGAATGTCGAGCGACGAATTGATCATTCCTTTCGTCGCCTGTATTGCAGAGCTATTCAAGCCATAGGCACGCGTTGCGCCCATCAAATCTACCATCTCGGTTAACGGGTTGATATCCGGATAAGAGACGTATCCATCCTTGTCAGCATCCGGGTGTGCGGGATCGAAGCGGCGCAGCGTGCTCGTCGGATCTTGCACCACGGCAGAAACTTCCACGCCGCCGACCTGCGGCTCTGCCTGCGAAAGCAATTGCCCGGCAAACGTATTAGGCTCAGAGGACGAGGACGAAAAAACAACGTGCTGCCTACGATATGGACCACCCTCCGGGGTTCTCGTTGTTTCGGCGTTCGCCATATTTGCCGCTACCACTTCGGCCCGAATGCGTTCCGCCTTCAATGCGGACCCACTCACTTCCATCACTCCAAATAAATTCATCCTTCTCTCCTGTTTGCAGCGTGACCATTTACTTGTTGTCTACATGAATGGCGTCCATCACGCGCGCCGATTCACGCTTTAACAGCTCCACACCTGCGCGGAACTGTAATTGTGCTTCAGCCATATTCATGCCTTCACGATCCATAGAGACATTGTTGCCGTCCGGCCGCTCAATGAGGCCATCCACGAGCCCGACCCGCGCAGCGCCTGGAGAAAACGGTTTACGCGCCACGCCATTCTTCGTTTCGCCAGCTTGCAGTTCCCCCATGGACCTTTCCATCTCACCGGCAAAGTCAAAACCCTGCGCCATGTAACCCGGCGTGTCAATATTCGCCATGTTTTGCGCCGTCAGCTTCAGTTCGAGACTCGACAGGTCGAGATACCGTTCCAGCGCATCGCTCATTGGAGTTGCAATCTGCATCTGCTCATCTCCCTTTTCAGTCTGCCGATAGTTCAGGACAGAGATATCATTCCGCTTCTTATTTCTGCATACTGCGGCCCACCATTTGCCTTCGTAGATTGGAAAACTCTCAGAAATCGCCGGCCTGTTCTCCAAACTCAATGTCGTCGGGATGGATCTCAGGTCTGCTCTCTGCCAGAATCCATGCACGTTCCAGCGCATGCTCCAGTTCACGCACATTACCTGGCCAGTGATAGGCTCCCAGCTTTTCCATCGCTGCTGCGGTGATCGACTTCGCGGGATTCGTTTCAGCCATGGCAGAAAGGAAATGCTGTACCAGAATCGGCAAATCCTCTTTGTGCGCGGCAAGCGCAGGTGTGCGGATAAGAAAGACGGCGAGTCTGTAATACAAGTCCGCGCGAAATGCCCCCTCGGCTGCAAGCGCTGCCAGTGAGCGATGGGTAGCGGCAACGATCCGGACATCCACTCGCACCGGTTCGTTGTCGCCTACTCGCTGCAATTCGCCGCATTCCACAAACCGCAGCAGCTTCGCTTGTAGCGGTAAGGGCATCTCGCCGATTTCATCCAGGAAAAGCGTCCCCCCGTGCGCTGCTTCAATGCGTCCCACACGCCCCTGCACGGCACCAGTGAATGCACCTCGCGTGTGTCCGAACAATTCTGCTTCGAGCAACGCTTCGGGAATCGCCGCACAATTCAGTGCGACAAATGGACGAGAAGACCGCGCGCTCAGCCGGTGCAACGCTCGCGCAACCAATTCCTTGCCCGTTCCCGTGGGCCCCTGGACCAGAACGGCTGTATTACGCTGCGCGACTAGGCGAATGCGCCGGCTCACTTCGAGCATTGCTGGATGATTGCCGATGAACTCAGGCAGCCTGCATGCAGAATCAGCCGATGATCGTTTGGCCACAGACGACGGAGAACTTGTATCTGCAACGATTCCATATGCAGGCAAAGCGCCCGCATGCGCGAGTCCGGATGGTTTCGCCTCTGCTTTCGTGGTTTCTTCTGGCCAATCGATGACAGGAGCGCTGTTCCAACTCGCACCATCTCCATCCTGCCCACGCCGCAAAGCATAAAGAATTTCATTGCGCCGAGGGCTTCGCACAGTTGTCGTTACGTTCGCACCATCGACAGTTACAAGATCGACGGACGGATACAGTTTTTCGAACTCGGAGATGAACTCCTGCACTTCGAGATCAGGCAACCATGAATCGAGAATGACCGCTTCAGCCGGAGCGGCATCGAGATGTGCCATCGCTTCTGCTCCGCCCTCGGCCTCGCGTACCTTCCAGTGCAGACCAGTCAATGTTTCTTTCACGCGCTGGCGGAATGAGAGATCAGCGCTGGCTACTACCGCAGTTCGCGCCAGCGCGGGTTTTGCACCGAACACAGGTTGCACACTTCTCGTTACTGGTATGGAGGTCGCCATGTGAGTATCTTGCCTTTCCGTTTGATATTCGTCTCTACGCGCGCATGCCGATGGAATACCCTTGCCCGCGCACGGTTTTGATCAGTGGATTCGCGCTCGTGTCCTTCAGTTTGCGGCGCAAATAGTTCACATATACGTCTACAACGTTGGTGCCTGCTGTGGGATTCATCTCCCACACTTGTTCAAGAAGGTCTGTGCGTGAGATCGAACGTCCGCGACCGAGCAGTAGACACTCGAGCAATGCAAATTCCTTATTCGTCAGCTGTACCGTCTCGCCGGCGCGTTTCACGGAGCGATCCATGCGGTTGACTTCCAGATCCGCATACCGCAATACAAGACTTGCTTCGCGCCTGCGTCGCGCCAGAGCACGGCACCGCGCACGCAACTCCTGGAGCGAAAATGGCTTTAGCATGCAGTCATCAGCGCCCAGGTCCAGGCAACGAACCCTGGTTTCGACCTCATTTCTCCCGGTCAAAATCAAAATTGGCAGTTGATCATTGATGGAGCGCAATATTTGCAAAACTTCCATTCCGTCCTTGCGTGGAAGGCTCAGGTCGAGGATCGTCAGGTCAGGCATGTCCGTCAGAAAAGTATCGACAGCTGCCTGGCCGTCTGCGACAAGAGTTACCTGGTGCCCATCCGTCTCCATTCCCCTCCGCAGAAATTTCCCCAGGGCATGATCGTCTTCCGCAATCAAAAAACGCATCCTTTGCTCCTTGCTGCATCCTCACCTTCTCCTGTCACGCAGGTGGAACACAATAAAAGCTTGAGCCGGAAATTAAGCTTGGTTCTGAAACGGAGACGGGTGGATGGAATTTGCCCGAAATGGGAGAGGAGGGAAAGAAATGCGATCTGAGGTGTTGACAGCTCATCGCATCGTGCCCAGAGCAGTCATTCTGTTAGCAGTCGGAGATCACCTAGAAAAAAATCGCACGATTCGCTTTTTATTCGCTACAATACGCGTATGGCGGTGACTCGGCGACAAAAAGAAGTGCTGGATTTCATTTCCGGCTTTGTGCAGCGCAACGGCTACTCGCCCTCTTTTGAAGAAATAGCGCGCGGACTAAGTCTGAAGTCCCTGGCGACCGTGCACAAGCACATCACCAATCTGCAGAATAAGGGACTCTTGCAGCGCGCGCACAATCGCAGCCGGTCCATTGATGTCATGCCGCCCCGAAGTAAGTCGCGTACGACGGAGCGTCTCCCGCTCGTGGGCCGTATCGCTGCCGGTTTTCCGGTCGAAGCATCTGAAACATCCGAGAGTATCTCGCTCACCGACATTATCGGCAACCGCGATGTCTTTGTCCTTCAGGTGCGCGGCGATTCTATGCGCGATGAACATATCGTGGACGGAGACTATGTCCTCGTCGAGAAGACGCGGACCGCGCGCGAGGGCGAGATTGTCGTTGCCTTGGTGAATGGCGCGGAGACTACCCTGAAGCGTTATTACATCGAGGGCTCGATGATCCGGCTGCAGCCTTCCAATGTTGAAATGGACCCGATTTATGTGCCGGCCGCACAGGTGGCAATTCAGGGCCGCGCCCTAGGAATGCTTCGTAAATACGCGCATTAAAAAAGCCCGGCAATTGCCGGGCCTCTCGCTTCAAAACAAACCTATATTTGCTCAATGACACGCGTGATGCTTCGCGCAATCGTGTCCTTAGGAACATAGCCTACGATCTGGTCAGCCACTTTTCCGCCTTTAAAGAGCAGCAGTGCAGGAATACCGCGAATGCCGTAGCGCATCGGTGTGGCCTGATTGCGATCCACATCCATTTTCATCACCTTCAGCTTGCCGCTATATTCGGAAGCCACTTCGTCCACGATCGGCGCCAGTGCTTTACATGGTCCGCACCACGCCGCCCAGAAATCAACCAGAACAGGCTGATCCGACTGAAGCACCTCCTGCTCAAAGCTCGCGTCGTTTACCTCTACCACTGCCAGACTTGCCATGCTCCTCCTTCACATTCCCGACTCTCTAGAGTCTATAAGAACACCCCATTTGATGATAGATGGTGGCAAAAAGTCGCAAACCCGCACCTTCGCGAACATCGCGAAAAGTAAAAGCGCCCGGACTCTTAAAAAGAGTCACGGGCGCTAGAGCAGCCCTCCCCCAGAACTGCCCACGCTGCGAAGTTAATCGTTTGCGCTGCTTCCTGTAAAGAAAACTTAGGTAATCCAAAGTAACCTTGAATCATGAGGTTGCAGCATCCTCGACTCGACAGAGAGCCGCGTTTACCTGCATACCGCATTCGATGATTTCTACCGGCTCATCCTTTGTGTGCTGCAGGACTAGCTTTTTTACAGCATCGATGTGAAAGCCTGGCTGCACAAGCAGTAATACAGATGGCCCCGCCCCGCTCAACGTTACGCTCAGAACGTCGTCTTTTCCTGAGAGTGGGAGCAGCATTTTCAACAGCGGGCATACCTCTGCACGATAGGGTTGATGCAGTCTATCCTCAACCCCTGTTGCCAGCATCTCTCCATGGCCGGTGGCGAAAGCCGCCGTCAGCAGGGCCACCCGCTGCAGATTGGCCACGACATCGGCGCGACTGAATGTCTCCGGAACCACTTTCCGGGAAAGCGTTGTCGGCAGAGGATTCTGTGGCATGACAACTAATGCCTGCCATGATGCACGGGGTGTCAGCGAGACAGCTTCCACTTCATCCCCCTTCCAGCAAGCAACAGTAAAGCCGCCTAGCCAGCAGGCTGCTGTGTTATCCGGATGGCCTTCAAGACGGGATGCTTCGGTCAAAATGCGGCTTCGGTCCCAGCCAAACCCGCCAAAATGCGAGGCCAGAGCCACACCGGCCAATCGTGTTGCCGCCGAAGAGCCGCAACCCATGCCCAATGGAATACCGTTGCGCACCTCAAGCGCCAATGGCACCTCTTCCGCGCCATATTTCTCCAGCGTTTTTTTATAGGTGAACAGCAATAGGTTCCGCTCCAGGGAACCGCACACATCCACATTTCGTCCGCTGGCTCGTATCCCATACTCCTTACCAGGAACCGCTTCGATTTCAAGATAGAGAGTTAATGCGAGCGCAAGAGCATCGAAGCCCGGTCCAAGATTGGCCGACGTCGCAGGTAATCGCAAGTGAAGGCGTCCCTTGTTCATTGGCTGGCCGCTCTTTCCAATTCACGCAGCACCAGGTCAACCGACGCATCCAGTTCCACGGCATTTCTTCGCGATACCTCGATCTCAGGACGCAGTTCTCCAACTTCGTCGGCCTTCAATAAATCGCCGCGGTGGTAGGCAATCGTATAGTCGGAGTCCTTAAGCGTGTGCCCGGTCAACAAAAGAACCACCCTGTCGCTGGATTGCACCTTTCCCTGCTGCACAAGCTTTTTCAACCCAGCCAGTGTCACAGCGGATGCGGGCTCGCAGCCAATGCCCTCCGCGCCGATCTCAGCCTTTGCCAGCGCAATTTCGGCCTCGCTTACCTGTTCGCAATAGCCGCCTGTCTGCTGGATAACGCGCACAGCCTTCTTCCACGATGCGGGATTGCCGATCCGAATCGCCGTAGCGCGAGTTTGCGCCTCGACCGGCTGCAGCGTCTCGCCTCCGCTTGCCTGCATACTGCGATATAGCGGATTTGCGCCCTCTGCCTGAATCACGGAAATCTTCGGCAGCTGCGCCGTCAATCCAAGGTGCTTCATTTCAAGGAATGCCTTGCCCAGCGCGGAACTATTAGCAAGGTTCCCACCCGGCACGATGAGATGGTCCGGGACTTCCCAGTCGAAGGTTTCGGCAATCTCCAGCGCCGGTGTCTTCTGCCCCTCCAGCCGGTATGGATTCACGGAATTCAGCAAATACACCGGAGCACGCTTCACGACCTCGGACAGTACGCGGACACAGCCATCAAAATCCGTGCGTAACTGCAGAGTGAGTGCGCCGTAGTCCATAGCCTGCGACAACTTCCCCCAGGCAATTTTCCCCTCAGGAATCAGAACGAGGCTACGCATGCCGGCGCGGGCCGCATAGGCGGCCATTGCCGCCGATGTATTGCCTGTCGATGCGCAGGCGACCCAGTCAAACCCAAGCTCATGAGCCACTGAGAGCGCCGCTGTCATTCCGGCATCTTTGAACGATCCCGTAGGATTCATCCCCTGATGCTTGGCAAAAAGCTGCTCGATGCCGGTCGACTCCGCGACCTTTCTCAGTTGATAGAGCGGTGTATTCCCTTCCCGCAAAGAGACGATATTCGTCTCATCGCGCAGAATGTGCAGCATCTCGCGAAAACGCCATACGCCGCTCTGATCGGCTTCGGTGTTGGAGCAGCACCGCTCCTTCCACAACCACCGCATCGCGCTCGCATTCGGTTTGCGAATTTCCGCGTGACTGCCTGCACTCCAGGACGGATAGACTACTTCATAAAGGTCCCCACATTCGATACAGCGGAAGTTCTCCTTCAACTCGCGCTGTTCAATCACACGCGCGCACCCGGTGCAGCACAACTGATGGCCTGAATTTTCCATGAATACTGTTAGCGTAGCATTTGCCCGCGGATGCGCTCACGTTGAATGCGGTTCACTCCAATCTTCAATGCGTTCTCCGCGTTCTCTGTGGGGAGAAGTTTTTATGAAATTACGGGCAAAATAAATTCGGCTAAAACCACGTTAACGGCCTCAATATTAGGATAAATATCGTATAAAATCGCAGCATGGCATCACTGCTCACTCCCCGGGAAGCTGCATTGCGTCTTGGCATTTCTTACCCGACCATCAAGCAGTGGCTCTATCAGGGCAAAATCAAGGCGGTGAAAACACCGGGCGGCCATTACCGCATTCCTGAAGCCGAACTGGACGGGCTACTGCACAAAGCCAAGCACCCAGAAACGCCGAAACGGCAGATGATGCGCACCTTGAGCGCGAGGAATCAGCTGGTAGGCCGTATTGTCGAGATCAAGATCGATGGTCTGCTCGCTCAAATCAAGCTATCGATCGGTGGCCAAATCATCAATTCCATCATCACCGCGGAAGCGGCGCGCGAAATGCAACTTGAGGTGGGCGAAACAGTAGCTGCGTTGATTAAATCCACCGAGGTTATGGTGCTTCGTGTATAAATTTCTCCTTTTTCTTCTATTCGCTCCTTTGGTTGCGGCACAGACTCTGCGCCTGGCTGCCGCAGCAGACCTTCAACCGGTGCTGCCGCCAATTTTGCAGGAATTTGAGGCCAAAACCGGCATTCATGTCGATGCATCCTATCAATCCTCGGCAACGCTCACTACTCAAATTCAGAACGGCGCGCCCTTCGATTTGTTTATGGCCGCAGATCTTTCCTTCCCGCAGCGCGTCATCGCCAGCGGTCTTGCCGATTCAGAGCAACCCGTCACATACGCACGCGGCACGCTTGTTCTGTGGACGCGCAATGATTCTCCATTTCCTCAACTCTCGGTTGATACGCTACGCGATCCTGCGCTGAAGACCCTTGCCATTGCCAATGCCGAGCACGCGCCTTATGGCCGCGCTGCCGAAGCTTCGCTCAAGAGCCTTGGACTTTACGACCAGCTCAAACCTAAATTTGTAGTTGCGGAAAACATTGCGCAGACGGCCCAATACGTCGATTCGGGCAACTCGCAGATCGGGCTTATTTCCCTCACCTCCGCTCTCTCTGAGCGGCTGCACTCGAATGGGCATTATGTCGTTATGCCACGCGACTCCTACCCCGCAATCCTTCAGGGAGCTGTCGTTCTAAAGAACTCCGCTAACAGAACAGCAGCGCATCAGCTTCTCGACTTCCTGCTGTCACCTGCCGTGCAGAAGAAACTTGCCGCACGCGGCCTTGAGTCTCCGCACTGATGGATACACAGGCACTCTGGCTTACCCTCAGACTCGCCACCGTCACTACGGCGCTGTTATTGTGTCTTACGATCCCACTTTCTTTCTGGTTGGCATTCGGCAAAGCGCGCTGGAAGATCGTTGTGGAAGCCATAGCAACGCTGCCCCTGCTTTTGCCGCCGACAGTTCTCGGATTTTATTTGCTCGTCTTGCTCGGGCCGCGCACCGCGCCTGGGCGGTGGCTGATCCGTCTCATCGGCCATCCCGTGGCGTTCTCCTTTAGCGGCCTCGTCATCGGATCGATGATCTACAGTCTTCCATTCGCCGTGCAACCCATCACCAGCGGCTTCTCTGCCATTGCTCCTGAAATTCTCGACGCCGCGCAACTACTCGGCGCAAATCGTCTACGCGTTCTCTTTGAAATCCTGCTCCCGCTTGCACGCCGATCCATCTTTACAGCAGCCGTACTTTGTTTCACGCATACTATTGGCGAATTTGGCGTGGTGCTTATGATCGGCGGCGATATTCCCGGAGTAACGCGCACGCTTTCCATCGCCATGTATGACCAGGTGCAGGACTTCCGATACGCCGAGGCAAATCACACTGCGTTCCTCCTGCTTGCGGTTTCGTTGCTGGCGCTTCTGTTTGTATATGCATGGGGAAGGCAGGTACGCCGTGCCTGAGACCGTATTCCTTACAGTGGATATCACCCACCGTCTCGGCACGTTCGACCTGCGTGTCAACTTCAGCCTTGCGTCACCCTGGACCGTGCTCTTTGGCCCTTCCGGCGCAGGCAAAAGTACGATCCTCCGCATTCTCGCCGGGCTCACGCAGCCACAGAACGGCATCGTTACCCTGCAAAATCGGAAACTGCTTGACGTTGAACGAGCAGTATTCGTCCCAGCAGGCCGACGCAGAATCGGATTCGTCACGCAACAGCCTGCGCTCTTCCCTCACATGACTGTCCGCCGCAATATCGCCTTTGGGCTGCACTCTCTTGCGCTGGACCAACGCAATCAGCGCATCGTCGAAATGCTGCGTCTTCTTCGTATCGAAGAATTGTCAGAGCGTGTGCCCGCAGAACTGTCCGGAGGCGAATATCAGCGCGTCGCTCTCGCTCGTACCCTGGCTCCCGAACCAAAATTTCTTCTACTTGATGAGCCGTTTTCCGGCCTGGACGCCGACTTGAAGGAGTCGATTCTGAACGAACTGACCGTCTGGCTTGCGGCTCGCCGCGTACCTGCGCTCTATGTTTCACACGATC
The DNA here is from genome assembly GCA_035482895.1 of Alloacidobacterium sp. GTDB lineage: Bacteria > Acidobacteriota > Terriglobia > Terriglobales > Acidobacteriaceae > Alloacidobacterium. The sequence goes on from DATHQH010000183.1 coordinate 15,846, forward strand.
TGGCCGAGGCATACCAGACGGGCGGTGACGTGATTGTCCTCGAACATGGCCGCGTGGAAACGCAAGGCTCTATTGAGCAGGTGCTCGCTCCACGCCGCGAGCAACTCTTGAGGCAACTCGGCGTCTTCAGCCGACCCACACCGGCTCCGGTTCCAGACGAATCGCAAACCTCTCGGAGACCTTAGCGATAATCGCGTCGCGTAACGCAGCAATGTCATCGGCTGACGCGCCGCCGCGGTTGATAAGCGCCAACGTATGCCGGCTGGAAATCCCAGCACGTCCTAGGGCATACCCTTTGTGGAAGCCGGCCTGATCCAGCAGCCACGCTGCAGGAATTTTCACATGGCCGTCGGCGGCCGGATAGCTTGGTACGGATGCACCATCGACATTTGCTGCAATCTGCGCAAAGTGTTCGGCAGAAATCACAGGATTCTTAAAAAAGCTCCCCGCGCTTCGGCAATCCGGGTCACCAGGCACAATCAGCATTCCTTTCTGGCGGCGGATCTCACGCACGGCTAAGCTAACCTCCGACAGGTTAGGCTTGCGAGTCCATTCCTTAAAGTATCGCTTCAAATCTACATAGGAAACTAAAGCATCAGAACCGTTTGTCAATTGGTAATCTACACGGGTTACGATATATCGGCCTCGCTCGGAGCTATTGAAAATGCTGCGCCGGTAGGCAAAACCGCAGTCGTTTGCGCTTAGATCTACAAACCGCATTCTCTGTAAATCGAGGGCTCGAACCAGCCGAATCGTCTCCGAAACCTCCTGACCATAGGCCCCAACATTCTGGACGGGCGTGCCGCCGACCGTCCCCGGAATTCCGGCAAGGCATTCAATTCCAGCACAGTTTTGACTTACGGCATTGCTGACGAAGGCATCCCAATCCTCGCCTGCGGCCACGGAAAATCCTGCCGTCCCACCCGCTTCCTGCTGCTCCACGCCGCGCAGAGCAATTCGAAGGACGATGCCCGGAAATCCGGTATCGCTGACCAGCAGATTGCTGCCACCTCCGAGAACGAAAAGAGGTGCATTACTCTGCCTGGCAAAGTTGACGGCCTCCAACACCTCGTCCTCAGTAGACGCTTCCACAAACCAGCGCGCTGGACCACCGATGCCGAAAGTGGTGTACGGAGCGAGTGAGATCTGTTCTAAAACCTGCATCAGCTTCAAGATATATCAGGGCGTGAATATCGGGGCTGGCGCAGTAGCTTCGAACCTTCGTACAATAGAGATGCCGGGCTTTGTCCAGGCTGGAGGAACAAAAGCGAATGTACCCAGAGATCATGGTAATTCCTATGCGTGAAGAGTTAGCTCGCGCGGGCATCAAGGAAGCGCGGTCGGCAGAGGAAGTGGACGCCGCATTGGCACAGCCTGGAACCACGATGGTCGTTGTGAACTCAATTTGTGGCTGCGCTGCCGGGAAAATGCGTCCTGGCGTGCGTCTGGCTCTGCAGAATGCCACGCTGCCCGATCAATCGATCACAGTTTTTGCCGGACAGGATCGCGAAGCAACTGAGCGCGCCCGTTCCTATTTTGAAGGCAATCCACCGACCTCGCCCGCGATCGCCATTCTGCGCGACGGCAAGCTCGTTTATCTCATGCAGCGCTTTATCATCGAGAGCAACACGGCCCAAGCCATTGCTCAGGAACTCGCGCGTGCATTCAATGAGCTTTGCGCGAAAGCCACAGCTTAATCGGTTCTGAAGAAACACAAAAAGCCCGGATAAACCGGGCTTTTTGTGTTTCTTTTCGATATTTAATTCGCTGCAGTAGGAATGATGAAATCGACTCCTGCTTCCCGATTTGTTTCTTCCGTGGCAGCCACGTCGATTTTGTCTAGAGGAATTTCTGGCCTGCGGCCGGATGCTGCATCATCCAGAACATAGAGGGTCGTCTTCGTCAGCGCGTAGTTGTGGACCTGCTGGGAGTGTCCATCCTTGAAAATCAGTGTAATCGCAGCTTGTGTCAGAGGCTCAGATGGACCTGGCGGCGGAACATCCTGTGCCTGGTATGCCATCCCTGACTCTTGTTCGCTGTCATTCGGTGCTGCTTCAGACCCATAGTTGCCGTTATCTTGACCCTGCCCCTGCGAAACCTGAGCAGACTGGTCGTTCGTATAGTTATCCTGCGACATGGAACTGGCCGGATCGCCCCAATAAGAATTCAACGTTCCTGGCACCAGAAACGTGGATCTTGCAAAGAAGAAGGGCCGGTAAGGTTGTCTAAAATGCGACGGCGGGTATGGTGGAGGGTTATGATGCCCATCGGAAGGATAATGCCCATTTCCATAGGACACGCTGTTTTGCGGAGTGCCGAGAGCACGAGCCGGCACGCTCCAGTGATATTGCGGTGGCGCGTTGAAACTGCGTGGGGCCATTGCCGGAGAAGCGAAATGAGAGCCCGCGCCAAAACCTCCGCTCATCTGGGGAGCAGGCGCGACCAAATGCGGTGCGGAAAACCCGCCTGAATGCCCTGCCGAAGCAGCATGCTGTGCACCTGCATAAGGAGTAGCGACAAGCGCAGCCAACAAAGGAGCCATCAGCAAATAGCGCATATCGTCCTCCTATGAACCTTTAGACGCTCCAATATACCTCTACGCTCCGGAAAATTAATGGCTTTACAGTGATCAACAAAATTTCAATGATGGTCTATTCGACTTTTGAACCCAGCTGGGCTGCTGCCCGCATTGCTTTCTCGGTGAGCACTTGTTTTACATGCAAAAGCTCCTCCCACGGATCATGCTGCAGGCGTTTCTTCCATGTATCGAAATTGGCTACGCTGAACTCTGCCGGGTTTCCTTTGCGAAGTTCTTCCCAACTTAGCGGAATGGCCACACGAACACCTTTTCTTGCCCGCGGAGAATAAGGCGCAACCGCCGTCGAGCCGCGATCGTTCCGCAGATAATCGAGAAAAATACGACCTTTGCGCGCCGACTTCGTCATCTTTGTCAGGTAACGATCAGGACGTGCGCTCTCTAAGGCTCTCGCAACGTTGTGCGTAAACTCCTTCACTGAAGGCCACTCGTGTTTTGCTTCGATCGGCGCCACCACGTGGAGTCCCTTGCCACCCGTTGACTTTACAAAAGACTGAAGGCCTAATCCGTTCAACACATCCCGAACTTCCGCTGCGCTTTCAGCAAGCGTCTTCCAGCTGATCGCAGCGTCCGGATCAAGATCGAAGATAATTTCATCCGGCCTCTCCAACGAGTCGTTCCTCGATCCCCATGGATGGATCTCGAGAACACCCATCTGTGCGAGGCCGACCAACCCTTCTTTGCTCGATACGGTGATGTACTGTTCCGCTCCCCCGCCTTTTTTATTGGGAACGGTTACGCTGTCGATTCCCCGTGAAACACCCTGTCCAACGTGTTTCTGGAAAAAGCATGGCTTGCCACTGCCTTCCGGGCAGCGAACAATGCTAAGGGGCCTTTCAGCAATGTGGGGGAGCAGATGATCTGCCACGGCAAGGTAATATTCCGCAAGTTGTTGCTTGGTCAACTGAGATTCTTCGTCAAGAATCTTTTCCGGATGCGTCAGATGCAGGTCCTGTGTGACGATTTTGGTCTCCGGTTTCGAAGCAATTGGTTTGGCCTCTTTGCTCTTCCGAGCGCGAGATGGTTTGGGCATAGCAACCGGCTCTTCGCGTCGTACATCTTTCGCCGCTTTGTCTTCGCGTAGTCCCTGGAAAGAAGCCTGCCTTACGCGATGATCCCCAGTCCAAGTGGCAAATTGAACCTCAGCTACCAGGTCGGGCTTCACCCATATTGCATCCTTCCGCGCATCGGCCGTCAATTCTTTGAAAGCCGGCGCCGACACTATCAACACATCCAGACGTTTCCGTAACATCCGCTGCGCGGCCTGCGTAAAACCGGTTCCTGTGCGGCCTGCGTAAATGAGCTTTCCACTCTGGTAATATCCGAGCAGCAGCGAACCTACTCCGGGACCGCCATTCGACGGCGGCGTAAATCCGCCAATGACCAGTTCCTGCTGGTGGATACATTTCGACTTCAGCCAACTTTTGCCGTGTCCGGAAACATACTTCGACGTCGCCAACTTAGACACAATGCCTTCCGCACCAAGCTTGCAGGCATTATGAAAGGTCTCCACTCCATGCCCCCGGATATGCTCGCTGTAACGCAGAATACTGTCATCTCCAAGTTCGCTGAGCAGCCCTTCGAGGATCGTCTTGCGTTTATCGAGCGCCATTCCCCGCAAGTTATGACCATCCAGATGCAGCAGGTCGAATGCGAAATAAGTAAGGTGCGCTTTTTTTATTTCCTGAAATGCCGCCTGCAGATCAGCAAAACTCGTTTTCCCTGCCTCGTCGAGCACAACCACTTCGCCGTCAATCAATGCGCTTTTTACCGGAAGTAGTGCCACCATATGCGCCATATCCGGCATGCGATGCGTCCAGTCGAGCCCGCCGCGCGTATAGATGACTGCATCACGTTCGCCTGATGCCTGCTCTGCCACGTGTAACTGGATGCGATATCCATCCAGCTTCAGTTCATGCAGCCAGTCGTCACCATTTGGCGGAGCAGTCACCTGCGTGGCCAACTCCGGTAGGACAAACTTCGGCATTCTCTCCTTTTGCGTTCCTCGCAGTACGCTCGTACGGTCAGGGGCCTTGACCGGCTTCTGCGGCTCTATACCCTTCGCTCTCGCCCTGGTGAGCCGCGAACGATTCTGCTTCTTCTCCGTCTCTCTCGAATTCCAGACGTGGTCTTCCTGCGAGCCAATGGCTTCCAGATCACGTCCCGTCACCACACTGTCCGGCTCACTCTCGGTAATGGGCGCATCGTCTGCACCACGCTCGAACTCATCGTGTTCTTTAATCAGCAGCCAGTTCGGCTTTGCCTCGCGAGCCGCCTTCCCTCCCATGCGAACGAGCGTCCAGTTTCCTTTCAATTTCTGGCCATATAGTGCGAATTTCAATCGGCCTGTGCGTAGTCCTTCATCCATGTCCTCATTGGGTTCCCAGGTTCCCTGATCCCACACCATCACGGTGCCACCGCCGTATTGGCCTTTGGGAATGATGCCCTCGAAGCCTCCGTATTCAATCGGATGATCTTCTACCTGCACCGCTAACCGCTTGTCGCCAGGATAGTAACTCGGCCCTTTTGCCACTGCCCAACTCTTCAACACACCGCGCCAGCCAAGCCTAAAGTCATAGTGCAGGCGAGTAGCAGCATGCTTTTGTATAACAAACGGCAGTTCGCTTTGACCCTGCTTCAGCGAACTTCCGCTAGGCTCGGCTGTCATGGAAAAATCACGCATCGCACGGTAGCGGGCTAGCTGTTCATCGACTGCATCCACCGCTGAAACCCGCGCTTTTTTGGGTCGTGGCGCCATTCGCAATCACCTCGCAAGATAGATTCCCAATTTCAGCTCCGGGCTGCCAGCTTGCCACAAGTCAGCCTAACGTTGTCTACTCATTTCGCTGTCATACTTGAGAAAAAACCGATGCCTTACGTCCTTTCGCTTGACCAGGGAACCACCAGTTCACGCGCGATTCTTTTTGGCCAGAATGGCGAAATTGTGGCGCGTTCGCAGAAGGAATTTCAGCAGATCTACCCTAACTCCGGATGGGTCGAACATGACCCTTATGACATTCTTACCTCGCAATTGAGTGCCGCAATCGAGGCGCTGACGAGAGCAGGTGTCCGTCCTCGCGATATCGTCGCGCTCGGCATTACCAACCAGCGCGAGACGGTTATCGTCTGGGACCGCGAAACAAATAAGCCAGTCTATAACGCCATTGTCTGGCAGGACCGCCGCACTGCAAGCGCCTGCCAGAAGCTTGTCAGCGATGGCGCCGAGGAGACGGTGCGCAGTAAGACCGGCCTGCTTATCGATCCCTATTTTTCCGCCAGTAAAATCGCCTGGATTCTCGACAATGTCTCCGGAGCCCGGGAAAAAGCTGAGGCGGGCAAACTCGCCTTCGGGACCGTAGATAGCTGGCTCATCTGGAACCTGACCAGCGGCAAAAAACATGTCACGGATTACACAAACGCCTCGCGCACCATGCTCTTTAACGTCATAGAGGGCAAATGGGACGAAGAGTTGCTGCGCCTCTTCAAAATCCCCGTCCAGATGATGCCCGAGGTCGTCTGGTCGAGTGGCGAGATCGGCGAAGTCACTACAACGCTCGGGCTCGGCTCGATCCGAATCGCAGGCATTGCAGGAGACCAACAATCCGCCCTTTTCGGCCAGCTGTGCCTCAATGCCGGTGACGCCAAAAACACATACGGCACTGGATGCTTCCTGCTGCAGAATATCGGCGAGAACTTTATAGCTTCAAAACACCGCCTCATCACCACGTTGATTTGCAGTCTCAACCGGCGGCTTGAGTACGCCTTCGAGGGGAGCATTTTTATCGGCGGAGCAGTTGTGCAATGGCTGCGCGACAATTTGAAACTGATTCGCACCTCTTCCGATGTGGAAGCCCTTGCCCAGTCCGTGAAGGATTCCGACGGAGTCATTCTTGTGCCGGCATTTGTTGGCCTGGGTGCGCCGCATTGGGATGCGCACGCCAGCGGCCTGCTCATTGGTCTGCGGCGCAGCACGCAACCTGGTCACATCGCACGCGCGGCGCTGGAAAGCATTGCCTTTCAGGTCGCCGACATCATTGACGCCATGAACTCCGAATCGGACAATAAATTCTCCGAATTGCGCGTCGACGGCGGCGCCGCTGTGAATGATATGCTCATGCAATTTCAATCCGATCTTCTCGGAATCCCGATTCTACGCCCCGCTGTAACCGAGACCACCGCGCTCGGCGCTGCTTACCTCGCAGGCCTGGCCGTAGGCTTCTGGGAAAGCCCTGAACACATCTGGTCACACCGCAAGAATGACATACGCTTCGAACCGAATATCGATCGCAAACAGGTATCAATGCTTCGCCAACGCTGGCAAAATGCCGTAGAGCGCTCCAAACACTGGACACAGGATGAAACCGCATGAATCGTGAGCAAATGATCGCGCAGATTGCGCAGCGCAAAACGCCGTGGGACATGGTTGTGGTTGGCGGCGGAGCCACCGGCATGGGAGTAGCAGTTGACGCGGCGACGCGAGGGTTTGATGTGCTTCTGCTTGAAGCGAAAGACTTCGGCAAAGGCACTTCCAGCCGCAGCACGAAGCTTGTCCACGGCGGCGTCCGCTATCTGGAGCAAGGCAACGTCTCCCTCGTCATGGAAGCGCTCAAAGAACGCGGCCTGTTACGTCAGAACGCGCCACATCTCGTGAGTGATCTTGCCTTCATCGTTCCCAACTACTCCTGGTGGGAGGCGCCTTTTTATGGCATCGGCCTCAAATTGTACGACATGCTCGCGGGCAAGTATGGCTTCGGCAAATCTCGTCTTCTATCTTCTGAAGAAACATTGGAACGAATCCCGACTCTCCAGACCGAAGGACTGCGCGGCGGTGTCATGTATTACGACGGCCAATTCGACGATTCACGTCTTCTTATCCATCTCGCAGCCACTGCTGTCGACCACGGTGCCGCGCTCGTTAACTACATGCCGGTCATCGGTCTCTTAAAAGATGAGGATGGCTACCTCAACGGCGTTACCGCGCGCGATGAAGAGAGTGGCATCGAACACAGGATTCAGGCCCAGGTCGTCATCAACGCCACCGGCATGTTCACCGATAGCATCCGGCACATGGCTGATCCGGACGTCTCCGCAATGATCGAACCCAGTCAGGGTATTCACCTGGTCTTCGAGCGATCGTTTTTAGAAGGCGAGACAGCCATCATGGTGCCACATACCAGCGATGGCCGCGTGATGTTTGCGATTCCCTGGCACAATCACACACTCGTCGGCACAACCGATACGCCCATCGAAGAGTCCTCCTATGAACCGAAGCCTTTTGAGCAGGAGATTGAATTCATTCTGGAAACGGCTGCCCTGTACCTCAGCCGTCCGCCCAAACGGAGTGATGTGCTCAGCGTGTACGTTGGTATTCGCCCATTGGTCAAAGCTGGAGGGCCATCATCGAAGACCTCAACGCTCTCACGCGATCACACCATCCATGTCGATAACTCCGGTCTGCTTACCATTACAGGAGGCAAATGGACCACATACCGCCACATGGCTGAGGATTGCGTCGATCACGCCATCACGCTCGGCCGCCTGCGTGACGAGCAGTGCGTGACAAAGACGCTGAAGATTCACGGCTATCGGAAGCATATTGAGGATCTGGGCAGCCTTTGGGTCTACGGCTCTGATGCCGATGCGATCCGCGACATTGCAGCCCGCGATCCTATGCTAAACACACCGCTGCATCCATCGCTTCCCTATATTGGCGCTGAGGTAGTATGGGCCACCCGGCAGGAGATGGCTCGCACCGTCGAAGATGTGCTGTCGCGCCGTACACGCTCTCTGTTTCTGGATGCACAGGCCGCACATGAAATGGCTTTGCCGGTTGCGCGAATTATGGCGCAAGAACTGCATTACGGAGAAGACTGGATAAAGCAGCAGGTAGCGGAATTTCAAACACTCGCGAGTCAATACAGCCTGCAATGACTGTCACACTGCACGCATGCTACATTGCTAGCAACTCGAAACCCTATAATCCCTCCAAGGTGAATTAAAACGAATGCGGTCGCCTTTCTTCGGTGAATTCATGGGCACCCTGGTGCTCATTCTGCTCGGTAACGGCGTAGTTGCCGGTGTCGTGCTGAAACGCTCGAAAGCGGAAAATAGCGGATGGATGGTGATCGCGACTGGATGGGGTTTCGCAGTGCTCTGCGGCGTCTTCGTTGCGATTTTATGCGGCAGTCCCGACGCGCATCTTAATCCGGCGATTACGCTCGCTGCGGCTGTGCAGTCCGGAAACTTCAGCAAGATTTCCTCGTACATACCTGCGCAACTGCTGGGCGCATTCGTCGGAGCTTCGCTCGTGTGGCTGCACTATTTTCCGCATTGGAAGATCACTGAGGACCCCGCCGCCAAACAGGCTGCGTTCTGCACGGCACCGGCCATCCGTAATCCCGTCGCTAACTTTTTCTCGGAAGTAGTCGGAACAGCTGTTCTGGTTTTGGTTGCGGGAGCGCTGGGCTCGAAACTGGTGTTCTCGTCGGGCGCCGCAGCAGGTTTCGCACCCTTTCTAGTGGGGTGTCTTGTCTGGTCCATCGGCCTTTCACTCGGTGGAACCACAGGCTACGCCATTAATCCTGCGCGCGATCTCGGCCCTCGTGTCGCGCATACGGTGCTGCCCATTGCCGGCAAGGGCGACAGCGGTTGGAGCTACGCGCTTATCCCCATCCTCGGACCGTGTACCGGCGCACTTCTGGCAGGCCTGCTGCTCCGTGCTCTTGGCGCTTAGAAATGATGCAGCTTCTCTTCGACCGGCACCTCTACCGGACGGCTCGCCTCGCGCTCCAGCGAACGGCTAACCAGGTCACGAGAGCCAAGTCCCACGGCAAGGGCCAAGGCTAGAACAATCCCGCCAAAGAGAATACCGAAAGCCAGATCGACAATCTCTCCGCCAATCGCAAGGTGGTCGAGTACCATTGCTGCGGTAAGCACAAATACCAGCCAGCGCACTCCGGTAGCCAGCAACCGGGCATAGTGCAGGTTCAGGTTTACAGAAGTGATAAGTACGCTGCGCGAAAGGAAACGGCCAATGATCGTGCCGAAAAACAGCAGGACAACTGCGCCAATCACGCGCGGCACGTACGCGAACACATATGCAGAGATGCCTGACTCCGCCGAAGCCGCTTCAAAGGCCGAGACACCAACTAGCACACCGATAACGACAAATGACCAGAAGACAATCCGTGTGACGAGAATCGTCGGCGTCTGACGCGGTGCCCATTCTGTCAAAGTGCTTGTCGAACTGGTGCGTTCATCGAATTTGACCGCTCTTAGCACGCTCCGCACCAACATCGCCAATAGCCATGCAATGATGAGGAAAATGAGCAACACGAGCACAAACGCAAGAATTCCTGGCAGGAGCGTTGCAATCTTCGTAAATACACGCCCCATGGAATCGCGTAATGATTCTTCAATCTGCTGCCACATGACTCTTCTCCTTCTCTACGGATTGAAACGGTCCGGCCATCTCCACCGCGACACCAAATATGGCTTGCCTTCTTCATAAGCCCTCGCCAGTTGCTCAAGACGCTGCTCCGCTGCGAAAGGCGATAGCGCAGCTACTTCCTGAGCATAGGACGCAACCCACCCCAGGTAGAGCGGTGTGAGCGCACCCATAAGGTGGCCGCGGTTCATCGTGCGCAAACGATGCGCTAAAGCGAAGTCGTAGACAATGCGCACCCACAATTCATCCGGCATGCGGAAACTCTCTGCAGAAGAGCGTGCGAGCTTCTTCAGCTCCAGCAGCGTAACCGGGGGTAAAACTAGTCCCCACACTTCCTGCAAATTAAGAGAGCCTAGCAGGAACGAATCAATCAGGGGTTTTGCATCCACCGGCTCACCATCGCTGATCTGTTGCGGAACACTGCCCGAGATGACTGCAGCGTGGGAGCCGCGTACTCGCTGCCAGAAAGGCGCATATGCCTCCATCTCCATATAAGCCGATCCGACAAGGCTTGCCAGAACGGTGCTCAAATCCAACCCTTCGGTTTGAGCCGCATGCTGTACGTCCACATTGACCTGGCATATCTGATAGCTATTCAGTGCTGCTTGCGTGATTGGCCATAGCAATGAGCTTTCACTCCGCTCACGTGTGTTGTTCGTTTCGCTTAACTTCGCGCACATGCGAGCAGAGCAGCTCAAATCCTGCGCCAGCGGATACCGCACACGCTGTCCATAAAGTGCGCGGGAAACCGGCGCCAGAATGCTGTGATTCAGTAGTCCCTCGAACTTTCTCGATGGATACGCCGGCACAACAAGATCACATTCTTTTTCCAGAACCGGAGACGTAAGAAGCTGCAATTTGTCGGCGTTCAACATTGCCAGGTCGCCGTGGAGAAGAACACATACTTTTGCGTTCAGTTCAACAGCAAGGGAACAGATAGCTTTCTGTGCTGCCGAGGCAACCGTCCACGGCAAGATAGCTGGATCAGTGGCAGGAAGAGAATATTGCAAGAATCGCGACGACGCGGCTCCGGTATTGCCAATGGGCGCTTCTGTTTCACCGCTTCCCGGGTATGCGATGACCACATGCGCCGCTTGAGCACCGGTAGATAGACTCGTTTGCAAGCTTTGCGCGTGTTGCTGCAGTTCGCTCGCATTCACGGCTCCGGCGATGCCAATGAGTAGGTCCACTGGACCTATTTGTTCCGCATCGGTTTTCGTTTCTTCTGCCAGGTCGCTCTTTGGCATCTGGTCTTCCTTTATTCGTTACGGCAAAAGTGACAAAATTCCGGAAAGAGGAATGCGCACCCAGTCAGGTCGATTGTTCAACTCATATCCAAGTTCATAGAGAGCCTTATCCAGTACATATGCATCCAGAATCAGACGGAAATCCTCGGCAAATGATGGAACAATTGGGGACTTTTCGGCCGCGTCCTGATAGGTGCGCAAAAATTCCCGCGATACAGCAGAAACCCACAACTTTGCCCAGGGTTCCATCCGCTGAGGATCTTCGGGGCGCCGTGCCGTATATTTGGCCAATCCGGAATATGCCGCATAGTGGAAGGACCGAAGCATCCCCGCAACATCCTTGAGCGGCAACTGCTTTTGACGGCGCTCAGTCAAAGGCCTTGCCGGTTCGCCTTCGAAATCGAGAAACACAAAATCAGCTTTGGCTCTTAACACTTGCCCAAGATGATAGTCTCCATGGACCCGTGTCCGCACAAGCTTTGACTTTACCGTTGTCAGCTGTTTGAAGCGACCGATAACCTCCCGTCGCCGACTCATGACAAATCCGCCCATCTCAACAGCATCATCTGACAAGCGCGAAAGATTTGTCTTCAACAGCTCCATCGTACGCGCAGCATGCTGAGCGAGGTCTTTTCCCAGCCTTTCTAATTCGGCGGCTTCTATGATTTCCGGTCGAAAATCCTCAACATCGTTCGATGATGCCAGCGCCAAGTGCATTTCGGCAGTCCTGCGTC
>DATHQH010000184.1:0-2549 GCA_035482895.1 Alloacidobacterium sp.
TGACCCTCCGCATGTGACGTGCTGCATGCGTTCCCCAAGTTCGTGGTGCGATCGGCAGATAATGTCACCGGCGCTTCCAAAGGGCGATGGCGATTGCTAGCGAAAGTGTTCATTGCGGTAACAGCAAGAACGCGCACGGGCTGGATAATTTCTACGGATTGGACAGCAGCGATGCTTTGCGCTGATGGGTACACGCGGAGCCGACGGATCCGGCGTAGAGGCCTTGACAAGGTTTAGGGAGACGCTATGTTGCCATCGATGCATTGCTGCGCCGACTTCGGTCGGACTTGCCGCGTCATCGCGGTCATCGTCATGTCACTCATCGTACCTGCGCCGGCCGCGCCTGCGCAGGGGCAAGCCCCGCAGGCGCCTCCGAGTACTGCCGGTGAATCGCCGAATTCGGCTGGCGCGGCTGTCGAGCTGCTGACGTCGACGAATGCAGTCGACTTCAGCGGCTACATCGCCAAGACGATGGCGACGGTGAAGAAGAATTGGCTTGCGACGATGCCGGCGGCATTTTGGGCAGGCGCAAGAGGCAAGACGACTGTTGAATTCCGGATTCAATCCGACGGGAAAATTGAAAACATCTTGCTGAAGGCCAGTTCCGGCACGAATTCGCTCGATCAGGCGGCCATCCAAGGCGTTCGCGGCTCGAATCCGCTCGACCATCTTCCGCCGGGCTTTAAGGGCACTTACATCGTGTTGCGCCTCTCGTTGTCCTACAATCAGGAACTGAACGCGGCCGTGCATGGCTCGACGTTTGCTTGCAGCACTCCAGCAAGCCGGAGAGCGCAGACACCGCCGTTTGACCGTCTGGAGCTGCTGGCCTTTCTCGCGAGCGGCGGCTACCCTCCATACGCCACGCAAGTCATATGCCAGCGTGGCATTGATTTTGTTTTCAACTCAGCCTTCGTCACCACGCTTCGCTATTTTGGAGTCACGCCGGATTTTGTCGATTCCCTCACGAAGCTCAAACCAAGTGTAATCGTACTGGAGCCACCTGACCGCGTTAGCGCGTATGGCCTTCTCGATGTGGCGCTGACCGACAAACGTCACGGGGAGCTTCAGAAGGCTAACGACGATTTTGCGCGCGCCGTAAGACTGGCACCCGATTCGGCAGCGCTGCACCTGGCATACGCACGAAATCTGCTTGCGGATCGCAACGATTCCGAAGCCGAAGTACAATCGCGCCGGTCTCTGGAACTTTGGCCGGACGACGCCGAAGCGCATCTCGCACTGGCCATGGCGTTGAGTTTGCAGAATCGCGACAGCGAAGCTGTGCCAGAAGCTCGCGAGGCGTTGCGAATCTATCGAGGCTACAAAGCTGCGCGCGCCGAGCTTGGCATCAGCCTCGCACGCAGCGGACAGTACAAAGAAGCAATCCCAGTGCTGCGTGACGCGAAATTCATGGCACCGCAACTACCGGTTATCTACAAGCTTCTCGGGGGATCGCTCGTCCACGCAGGCGGTGATTTTGACGAGGCGATTCAATATTTGAATCTCTTTCTGAAGACGAAGCCAGATGATGCCGAAGCTCACTATCTGCTCGGGGTCGCGTGGAGAGGCGTCTACCGACCGAATGATGCGCTTGCTGAATTCCGTGAAGCCGCGCGCCTGGAACCGAACAATTCAATTTATTCGTCAAGTCTGGCACGGAAGGACTCGATAGAGCCTACGCCTGAGGCTGCTGAACCTGAAGGGGCCCAGCCTGAGGACGGATACTTTGCGGAGAACCTGTACACGAACAGGTTCTTCGGCTTCTCTTACCAATTTCCAAAGGGCTGGAATGTTCTAAAAGCGGAGCAGGGCAAGGCTCTGCTCAGGCTCAGCGCTTCCCTTTTGGCCAACGATGATCCTACAGGAAAGGACGTCGCAGAAGCGGCCGCCAATGATTGGCACCCGCTGCTTTTTGTTGCCAAGCAGACGACGAAAGATATCTCGACGACCGCGAATTTGATTCAAATAGAAGCCGTTCGTACTCAACTTGCACCTCAACTGAAAACTGGAGCAGAGTTCTTGCAAGCGACCGGCGCATTCTTGCAACGGACTGGCAAGGTAAGTTCTACGGTCAACCCGCCGGAGCCATTCGCAGTCGGCAACAGAACCTTCTGGAAGACGAGGCTGGATTTTCCGGTTAACAATGTTGGGTCTCACGAGATCGAGGCTGTAACAATCGAGAAGGGCTACTTCATTCTCTTCATTTTCGCGAGCCCGGACGCATCCAAGCTCGACGAACTCCAGGGAACCATGAACTCTCTGCATTTCGCGGCACCTCCTCCGTAGCGCATCGCCACTGCATTTGGCGCCGTAAACGGAAAGTGATGCACCGGCCAGATTGGCTGGATTCGCTGGGGCGGCGAGCATCTGCTATTCTTGTGACTTCAAGGTATTCTAGATTTAGAGCTTTAACTTCGAAATCATCTCGAGAGGATGGCATCGTGACACTTTCTATTGCTTCGCCGCGGAGCGCGGAGCGGGCGGCTAATTTTAATGCGGGGCCGGGGGCTTTGCCTTTGGCTGTGCTGCAGCGGATCCGTGAGGAGCTTCTC
>DATHQH010000185.1:0-43931 GCA_035482895.1 Alloacidobacterium sp.
GATGACGTGCGCGATGGTGTGGCCGTGCGCCGGACCCATGACCAACGTTCGGAGGATCAGCATGTCGAGCGTGCCTTTCAGCATTTCTACATCTTCGGGTTTCTTTGCGCGACCCATGAATTCACTCTCCACTCGAATATCTATGTGTAAAGACTGTACACCACTCGGAGTTCTATGGGAAGGAATTTTATTTCTGCAAAATCGGATCGAATTCATTCTGCAGTATGCTTTCCTGTGCGAGGAATTCATGTGAAAAATGGATTGCGGATCGCATGTTTTTGTCTACTAAGCGCGGCTGCGGGTTCGATTGGCTACGGGCAGGCAGCGGGTTCCGCGCGGATGCCTCTGGACTATGGGGGTGTTAACGTTCGCATTGCCGGAGTTTTTGTAACTCCGGTCCCGAATGCGCCATTTTCGGCGACGGTGGACATTGTCTCAAAGCAAAAGCTGCCGGATGGCTCGTTGAATGTCCGCACCACGGTCGCCCATATTGCGCGGGATTCGGCGGGCCGTATTTATAACGAACGCAGGGCTTTGGTTTCGGCGGCGTTCCGGGGCGAGCCGACGCTGCTATCGGCGCATATCTATGATCCGACAACACACTTAAATACGTTTCTTGATCCGTTCAACCACCTAGCGCGGCAGAGTGTGTTTGTTCAGGCGCGGCAGACGGCGGCGATCGATCCAACGCTTGGGCCGCATGCCGGCGGCATGTTGACGAAACAGGAAGAGCTGGGAGAGCAGACGATAGGGAATACTCTGCTTCGGGGCACCAAGAAGGTCTGGACGGTGCCAGCGACCATGAGCGGCACAGGAGCCGCGGTCGAGATTGTCGACCAATACTGGTACTCGCCGGATTTGTCAGTGTATTTGATTGTGCAGCATGACGATCCGCGGACGGGCGAACAGATTGTGGCGGTGAAGGACGTGAACCGGGCCGAACCGGATACGTCTGTCTTCGCTGTGCCTGCGAGATACCGCATTGTGGATGAGAACCCGGCACCATAGATCATCATCAGCTTAAGTAACATCCCGGAATGACAACTAGGGGAAGCAAAGAATGCCGAGAAAGCCGGAGCGGCTATTCGGAGTCGCTATCGTGCGCGGCACACCGTGGTGCATAATGGCTAGGTACGCCTTTATCGACGGGTCGTCGCATCGTGAATCTTCCCAACTCCATTACGATGGGCCGCATCTTCAGCGTTCCGCTGCTCATCTGGATGCTGTCGCCACATTTCCCGCTGCGCGGACCAAATGGCGAGCAGGAAATTCTTACATCCTTATTTTTTATCCTCGTATCGATTTCTGACGGAGTCGACGGCTATCTGGCGCGTCGGCGCGGGCAGATCACGACCATCGGCATGCTGCTGGATCCGCTGGCAGACAAGCTGCTAATTACAGCGGCCTTCATCTGCCTGGTGCAATATTGTCCGGACATTGTGAAGCCGTGGATTGCAGTGCTGGTGATTGGGCGCGAGTTCCTGGTGAGCGGGCTGCGCAGCATTGCCAGTACCGAGGGTTTTACGATCGAGGCAAGCGATCTGGGCAAGCTAAAGACGGTGATTCAGATTGTGTCCGTTGTGGCTGTGATTCTGGCGCATCGCTGGGACGCATGGCATTTTGGCTGGTTCATTATGCCGGTGCGGCCGGTCGCGGTGACGGCGATCTATTTCATGGCAATCGTTTCAACCATTTCGGCTGTGGATTATTTCTGGGCGTTCTGGCGCAAGATCGATCGTGCGACAACGAGCCGCCGTCAACGGGATAATGATTTTGTGCTGAGCCGGAAAAAGAAAGATATTCCAGCTTAGGTTCGTGCTTTCCCACCCTTTGCTTCGCGAAGGACGGGGCACCCATTGTCGTGGCAACTGAAGAGAACAGATCCTTCGACTCCGCGCCTGCGGCGCTCCGTTCAGGATGACAACTTTCGGGTATATACCGCGCGTGGACTTTTCGTAAACATTTCAGCAAGTCATACGTCTTTAGGAGTAGAGGCTGTGCGGATGTTCTGCCATAGAATCGCTCCGCTGCAACCTCTTGCTCCAGAAGAGAAAGCCCCGGTGGTCGTGGGTCCGCCGGGGCTTTAGCAATTCAAAAAACGTTCGCGCGCCGTTATGCGTGCGCTGCTGGAATGGACGCGTGATGCGTATTCGCGTGCCGGGCGGTGAGCCTGTGCACAAAGTGATAGGGTGGCCAGGGGCCTGAGAGCTGCATCTGGCAATCCTTCATGATCTGGCTCGCGCTCGAATATTTGTTCTGATAGCGCTCGATGCCCTTATGGTCAATCAGGTGGGCGATATCGAGGAGCATCTTTCCTGAATCCGTGCGGCGGCAACTGACTTCTTCGGCCAGCGGCGCAAACATCCGATGCATCTGGACGGAAACGGCGCGGGCTTTGGTCTGGCGCTCGCGCTGCCGGGTAGCGTTTTCCCGTAGCTGCGCTAAATATTCCTTGCCCGTCCCTGGATTGGCGTTCGCATGGGCGGCATAGGCGTGTAATTGTTCCCGGCAACAGTCATCGAGCATTACTTTCAAATGCATCTCAGCCTTGCCACGTAGACGGTCGATATTGGTGAGGAACTGGCGCTGATTTGAGCGAACCGACCGGCGAAGGCTTTCGTCGTCGGAGAAAACGGTTCCAAAACGGAACGGAAGGACAGTGGAACTTTTGAAGCAGTCTGCGATGACGCGAGCGTGATCAACCGCTGCTCTTTCATTCAGATTGTCTTCAGGACAATGTTCGCTGACGATTACGGCTAAATCACTGGCTGGATAAAGGAAGACTTGATTTCCTGCAATGCCTGACACCGTATCCATGGGAATGGGTTTACGGTGACGAAGCAGCTCAGGGAAGGCTTGTTTCTCGGTAATGCAGTAGGCATACCACGCCATAGAGAATCACTCCGCACTCTGGCATTTGGAAAGATTGTTTTACATCGGCATCTTTTTCGGGGACTGCATACTGGTTCTGGCGTGTCCATTTTGCCACGGACTACTCCGAACTGACACGTATCCTAGTCCTACAAAGTGACAACTGGCAAATTTTTCATGGGGTCATGCAAAAAGGTAAGCAAAATCGATTTAATTTATTTTCATCAAAATCAAATTTGAATTGATGACATGAAATATGTCTACCTTGCCACAAGTTGGAGAAAGATCCCGCGATCCATACAGATCCGGAGTTACGCTCTGCGGCATCGTGTTCGGATGACATGCCGGAGTGTGTTCTAACGGTGACGAGAAAGCAGCAGACCGGTAAGAACTATGAGTACGATCAGCAGGATAGCGAGCCCGGCGCCAATGGCGCGGACGAGATTGCCCAGGGATTTCACGTCCTCGACCAGCTCGGCGTGTTCCGTGGCGTTGCGCTCGACGGTATGGCGCAGAAGCACGATCTGATCTTCGATGCGCTTCATTTCGATGGTCTGGTCCTGCAC
Organism: Alloacidobacterium sp.; assembly: GCA_035482895.1. Lineage (GTDB taxonomy): Bacteria > Acidobacteriota > Terriglobia > Terriglobales > Acidobacteriaceae > Alloacidobacterium. The sequence goes on from DATHQH010000185.1 coordinate 3,438, forward strand.
CTGAAGGCGAAGCTCGCGGTGGCTGGTCTGGATTTCGGTTAAGCCCTGATGCAGCTCTTCAGAAACGGCGGATGGACTTGCGCTGCCGCCTTCGACGAGATTGAACAGCTGCGCCAGCGCCTGCACGGCGCCGTGGTCGATCATGCGCAGTCCTCCAGAGAGGATGGGCAGGAGCGGCTTGAGCTTGCCGAGTTTTTGAAGCACGCCGAAGCGTGACTTTCCTGCTTCATCGAGAGATACCTGTTTCGGCGGAAGCTGCGATTCCGGCACGGGCGCTTTTTTCTGTGCCATTTCGATGAGGCGGTCGCCTGCGAGTTGATGCGACTGTTTGGCTGGGGCTGTTTTGTCGGGCATTTCCACCATGTTCTATCACACCAGGACGCTGTCGTCCCTTAATTTGATGACACGCCTTAAGATGCGGGCGAGGCGCGATCTGCGGGATGGGCAATATTTTTGACGCAAAGCTGTTCCCAGGAAATGCACCACAGAGAACGCGGGAGCACAGAGATGCCCCGGCATCACGCTTGTTTGCCTGAGTATTTTCGATCGCTGAAAGATTTTTCTTGCAATGTACTAGTCAACTAGTTCATTATTCAAGCGATGAGGTTATCCGACCAATCCGAGGTCTTTGCGTTTCGCCTTGATTCGCATTCGGGTGTGCCGGTGTTCCGCCAGATTATCGATCAGGTGCAGGCAGGGATTGCCACCGGCACACTACGCTACGGCGATCAGTTGCCGACGGTGCGGCAGGTGGCTGTGGATCTCGAAATCAATCCGAATACTGTGCTGCGGGCTTATCGCGAGATGGAGATTCGCGGCATTGTGGATACGCAGCAGGGCATGGGGACGTTTATTGCGAGCCGGAAGATAGAGCAGTCGAAGGCGGAGCGCGAACGTGCTCTGTCACAACTGGTAAGTGAGTTTGTTTCGCGCGCGGGGGCGGGCGGTTTTACGCTGCAGGAGCTCATGGATGCGCTGCGCGATGTTCAGCCGGAAGCTGGACGGAAAAGGAGACAGTGATGAAGAAGTCTGTACAGTTCAGCAATGTGGGTTGCGCCGTTTTCGTTGTATTTGTGCTGGCTGGAGGGCTGGCGGCAGCGCTCACGAAGCACTTCCTCTTTGGCATTGCAGGTATCGTGATCGGCATATATTTTCTGTACGCGATCAAGGTGGTATCGCAATGGGAGCGGGTCGCGATTCTGCGGTTTGGACATTACAAGGGGTTGCGCGGGCCGGGCGTGTTTCTGATCGTTCCCATCGTCGATACGCTGAGCCGCTATGTTGACCAGCGCATACGGCTGGCCACGGTGAATGCGGAATCGACGCTGACGCGCGATACGGTGCCGGTGGACGTGGATGCGATTGTCTTCTGGCTGGTGTGGAATGCGGAGAAATCGATTCTGGAAGTGGAAGATTTTGTGCAGGCGATTACGCTGAGCGCGCACACGGCGCTGCGCGAATCGATTGGCAGGCATCAGCTGGCGCAGATGATTACGGACCGCGAGATGATGGGTGCGGAGTTGCAAAAGATTCTGGATGAGAAAACGACGCCCTGGGGTATTACGGTGCAGTCGGTTGAGATTCGCGATGTGAGGATTCCGCAGGGCCTGCAGCATGCCATGTCACAGCAGGCGCAGGCAGAACGCGAGCGGCAGGCGCGCGTGATCCTGGGCGAGGCCGAGGTGCAGGTCTCGGATCAGTTCGCGCTGGCTTCGCGCGCCTATGCTGACAATCCGGTTGCGCTGCATCTGCGCGCCATGAACATGCTGTATGAGGCGATTCGCGATAAGGGCTCGACGGTGATTGTGCCCTCGTCGGCGGTGGAGACGATGGGGCTCGGCGGTACGCTGGCGATGGCTTCCATGGCGAAGCCATCGTAGATTTGTGGGCACGGCTAGAAGCCGTACCTCCTTCAAAACACAACTGCATCAGAGATTTGTTAGACGTTGAACTTGAAGAAGAGAATATCGCCGTCGCGGACGACATATTCTTTGCCTTCTGAGCGGTAAAGGCCTTTTTCCTTGACGGCCTGTTCGCTGCCGAGAGCGAAGAGATCGTCGCAGTGGTAGGCTTCGGCGCGGATGAAGCCGCGTTCGAAGTCCGAGTGAATCACGCCGGCGGCACCGGGAGCCTTTGTCCCGCGGTGGATGGTCCAGGCGCGAACCTCCTGCACTCCGGCGGTGAAGTAGGTGATGAGGTCGAGCAGCCTGTAGGCGGAATGGATGAGGCGGTCGAGGCCGGGCTCGGAAAGGCCTAGTTCGGAGAGGAATTCGGCGCGCTCTGAGGGTTCGAGCAGGGCGATTTCAGCTTCGAGCGCGCCGCAGATGCGGACGACCTGGCTGTTCTCTTCCTGAGCGCGCTGTTCGACAGCGGCGACCCATTGGTTCTTTTCTCTGAGTCCTGCTTCATCGACGTTGGCGACATAGAGCATGGGCTTGGCGGTGATGAGATTCAAGTCACGCGCGGCGAGCCTTTCGTCGTCGGTCAAATCTACGGTGCGGGCCGGTTTTCCAGCCTGAAGAGCTTCGAGAAGCTTCTGAAGCGCTGCGGCTTCGCTCTTTACCTTAGCGTCGGTCGAATTGCGCGCGATCTTTTCCGTCTTGGCGTAGCGCTTTTCGGCGGATTCGAGATCGGCAAGGAGCAGCTCAGTGTTGATGACGTCGATGTCGTCGAGGGGATTGACTTGTCCGGCGACGTGGATCACATTTGGGTCGTCGAAGCAGCGGACGATGTGGGCCACCGCGTCGGTCGAGCGGATGTGACCGAGGAACTGGTTCCCGAGGCCTTCGCCTTTGCTGGCTCCGGCGACGAGTCCCGCGATGTCGACAAATTCCATCGTGGTTGGCACGATGCGGTTCGGTTTGACGATCGCAGAGATACGGTCGAGGCGCTCATCAGGAACGGAGACGACGCCGATGTTGGGGTCGATGGTGCAGAACGGATAGTTGGCCGCCTGGGCTTCCGCCGAAGTCAGAGCGTTGAAGATAGTGCTTTTCCCGACGTTGGGCAGGCCAACAATCCCGCAATTCAGAGGCATTCTGTAAGTATCCTTCTAGCCATGCGCACGATGACAGCCGTGAGGGTATCGAGTTCACGGCTGCGGATGAGTGGCGAGGGCTGGTATTTCTATTTTAGGCGATACGATGGCTTATTCGGATTGGGACATCGGTGGCTTTACGGGATAAGCCGCGTACCTCAGCGGCTGAAGCCGTGTTGATTCCGGCTCAGTGATGCGCGGGTTGAAACCCGCGCCTACCCATTTTTTCTGCTACCTGTCAGTTTCCAGATAGATTTTGAACCTTCATGCGGGAAATTTTGAATAGATACGGCTGGCGATGATTTTGGCCTGAGGAGCGTTTGAGCCAAAGCTGCTCGTTTCAATGAGCAGTTCAAAGGGCTTTAGCGAGCCGTTTGCCGATACAGCTTTATCGAGAAAGGGTTGCATGGCCTCGCGATTGAAGAGCACGTCTCCCGCTGCTTGTGTTCCGGCCATCGTCAATCCTTCTACGATCAGTACCCAGCCTGAATCGTTGAGGTTTGGGACCAGCGCAATTACGGCATAGGTCAGGTGCGACGGCGCCGCGGCGCCGTTTACATACTGCGGAAGCTCTCCCGGCATAGGTTGCCGGTTGATGATGACGGATTCATTCGGTTGCGGTTGATAGTTGAATTCGAAATTGAGATTTTTCTGGAAGAGCTCGACCCAGGGGTTTGAATAAACAGAGCCCAGAAGAACGGCATTCGAGTCTTTGAGGTCTTCCATGTGCAATTCGCGCGCATAACGGACGATGAAATGATCGGGAGATGCTTCCGGAAGCCGCGAAAATTTCAGCACTGCATCGAGATCGGCGACGCTCGTATAGCGCTGCGCGTCCAGGTCGGCCATGTTCCGAGCGTCGATGTGATAAGGGCTTTTCACCGAGAGATAATCCCGGCTAATGTATTCGTCCAGCGAAACAGAATGGTTCGTCAGGTTCTGAAACATGACGATCCCATCATCTGCCGGCACAAGAAGGGTCATGTGATCCTTGTCAAAGAGTTGTGTCCATAGCAGGTGGGCTGAAGGAGCTTCAGTACGCCTGCTTCGCAGAAAAGTCAGCGATACAGCGGCTCCGCATATCGCAAGAACGATGAGTCCGCAGACAACGATCATGGCGCGGGTTCCGCGGGCCGAAGGTGTTGCGAGCAGAGCGGGCTCTGTTTCAGAGATAGCAGTATTCGGAAGATGTTCCGCGATATCTTCCTCGCCGGAGGGGACGGCAGGATCGGTCACTTGATTCGGCAAAAATACGGGGACGTATTTACCGCGGGGAATACTGAGCCGCAACGCCTCAAATTTGCCTTCTTCCTCAAAATAATGATCGAGGCGCTGACGAAGCTGGCGTGCGTAGTTTCGGACGATGTTGTCTTCCCCGGGACTATACCCAGGACGCCGGGCGAAGACATGAATTCCAATCTGATACTCGCTGATCTCGTCTGTCTTTCCACACAATGCGCGATCGCAAACGTAGAGCAGGAACTTGGACAGGAGCGCAGATTTGGCGAAGCTGGCACTGCCCGCAATGCGCAGAGCAAGTTGCCAGCGTGGATCTTCGGCGAGGTGGGAGCGGTTCCACGGAGGTTCCGCGTGAGAGCTGGAACCGTCACCGGAACTTTCGAGGAGCGGATCCGGGAGTGCATCCGGGTCTGACGTCCAGGTTGTCCGATGAGTCATAGTTTTCACACCGCGAAGGGTATCAAATTTTGTTGAACAAAGCGTCAAGACCCAGAAACGCTCGGGATGCCCTCTTGCGGTATCGTTTCCACTTTAACCGTTCTCTAAACAATTGAAAACAGGCAACTGTCCACTGTGTACGGCAGGTGTAAACACGGGGTAAACCCCTTCCGGCGATCTACGAAAGGAGAGAAAACAGGTGGGAAGTCCCTTATGAAGAGGCCAAGGAATCTCAAAATGTTACAAACAAGTGAACATATTTCATCCCAGACTGCAACCTTTAAATCAAGGCATCTGTTTGCTCTCTTGCTAGGTCTCCTATTGGTAGCCGTATTCGCTACAAATAGACTTTCCGCTCAGATCGATAGCGGCGGGATCACCGGCACGGTGCAGGATTCTTCCAGCGCAGTGGTGGCCGGCGCGAAAGTCACTCTGACAAACGATGCGACCAATGTAAGTGCAGTCACGCAGTCTACGTCAACCGGCACCTATGTATTTGACGGCGTGAAGCCCGGAACCTATACGATCGAGGTGGAATCGGGCGGCTTCCAGAAATATGTAACACATGGGGTCAACGTCCACGTTCAGCAGGTTTTAACGGTGGACATCCCTCTCATAGCGGGTACCGTCAACCAACAGGTGGAGGTGACGGCGGCGACTCCGCTGCTGCAGACAGAAAACGCGGCGCTCGGTCAGACTGTCGGTTCACAGACGGTTAACAATCTGCCGCTGAACGGGCGCAACTGGGTTTCTCTTGCCCAGCTTTCCGCAGGCGTGGCCACGGCTCCGGTGACACAGCCAAGCACCAATGCCGGGCAAACAGGGAGCGCCTACTTTTCAGTGAACGGCGTAAACCTATGGCAGAACGATATCCGCCTGAACGGAATTAACGACAACATCGAAGTCTATGGCGGCAGCAAGATCGGAACAAACGCGACGATCACACCTCCGCCGGATGCGATCCAGGAATTCAAGCTGCAATCCGGCGATTTCAACGCTGAGTTTGGCCACTCGACGGGCGGCATCGTCAATGCAGTCACCAAGTCGGGAACTAACCAGCTGAATGGCGACCTGTGGGAGTATTTTCGCAACGATGCTCTGCAGGCAAACGATTATTTTTCCAATCAGAATGGAAGGCCGATTGCGGAGTACCGGCAGAATCAGTTTGGCGGAACGGTTGGCGGTCCTGTTTTCATTCCGAAGATTTATGACGGCAGGAACAGAACTTTTTTCTTCTTCGCTTACCAGGGGTTGCGCAACGTGCAGGCGTTGAGTGTATTCAGTCCGAGCACCAGCCTGCTAAGTACGGTTCCGACGGCGAGTATGCAGTCCAGCAACTTCACTAATCTGCAGGACCTGATCAATTACAACAACGGAAAACCGACGACGGATGCGCTGGGACGCACCTTTCCTCTCGGAACGATTCTGGACCCGGCGACGACACGGTCCGTCGCAGCTGGAGCAGTCGATCCCATATCCGGGCTGCAAAATACCTCAAGTCAGGCGGTGTATGTCCGCGATCCGTTTTATACGGGCGGAGGGCTTGCCGGGAAAAAGGACTTTACCAACTCTGCAGCTTATCTGAATCAGCTGCCGGCAGGACGGCTCGATCCCAATGCGGTGAAATTGTTACACCAATATCCGCTGCCAACGGTTCCCGGAATCTTTACCAACAATTTCTTCTACAACCCGTCTCTGACGTTCGACGAGAACCAGGTCGATCTGCGCATCGATGAAAATTTCAGTCCGAACGATACTTTGTTTGGAGCATATGACTGGAGCAAGCAGACCTATAGCATTCCGCCGGTGCTGCCGAATGTTGTGGGCCAGACCTACGGGCAGGACCAGAGTTATCCGGCCTATGCGGTAGCGGTTGGCTATAACCACGTCTTTTCGCCAACGCTGACGAATGAGCTGCACGTCGGTTATGACCATTTCATCGAAGATGTCCGCTCGCAGTTCGGCAATACGATGGGCATTCCGGAGATGTTTGGCATACAGGGCATTCCACAGACTCCCAACAACGGTGGGCTGCCTCCGATCACAATCAATGGCCTGACGCACATCGGGGTAGGCGGATTTACGCCGACGCTGGAGACAATTTATGCGCTGGAAATTCTGGACAATGTCACGAAGGTGCATGCCAACCACACCTTCAAGATGGGCTTCCAGGTAGACCGGCTGATTGGAAACATCACACAGCCGCCAGCCAGCAGAGGCAACTTCACCTATAACGGTCAGTATTCCGATGTGGTCAATACAAACCGCGGATTTAACGGCATTGCCGATATGCTGCTGGTGCCGACGACGGCGACGGTGCCGAACGGATTGAATAACGTCGGCGGCCTGAGTAGCTTTGCCGGTTCGAATTATGCTGCGACCGATGACCGACGGTATTACTGGGGCGCGTATTTCCAGGATGACTGGAAGATGACTCCAGACTTGACCGTGAACCTCGGCCTGCGATGGGATTACTTCACGCCCTACGCGGAAGTGAATGGCCGGCAGGCGAATTTTGTGGGAGGCGGTGACGGCAACGGTCCCGGCGGCACTTACCTTATACCGAACAAGGGCTGCCAGGTTGCGCGCTCTTCGGCGTTCGATGCTCAGCTCGCGCTGGATGGCATTCAGGTCAAGTGCGTGTCCGGCCTCGCGCTGGGGAATGCGCAGAAGACCAATTTTGCACCGCGTGTCGGTTTTGCATATCGCGTGAGTCCACGGACCGTTGTGCGCGGCGGATATGGCATTGCTTATGGGGCACTGGCCAACATCGGCTACGGCGGAACGCTGGGCACCAATTATCCATTCATCTATAACATCGGCTCGCCGAGCAACAATACGTCGGTCATTCCGATTACGCTCTCCAATGGGCAAACTGCGACCATGGGAAACACGTTCAGCACAATCGACCTTACCGATGCAACCCAGGTCAATCTTGCCAATCTCAGCCTGTATGGGCGCCAGTACAACTATCAGACCCCTTACGTCCAGACGTTCAATCTGATGACGCAGGAGCAGTTTACCAATCACGATTCCTTTCAGATCGGCTACGTAGGCGCTCTGGGACGGCATCTGGACAACTACTACAACACGCTGAATTCAGCATCGACGATTTTGCCGGTAGGAACTCCTCTGGTTGCGAAATTGGCTAATGGGCAGATCAATCCGGCGGCCACTTTTCTGCCGTTTCCGCATTTCGCTGCGAACACAACCTATGAAACGACAAATGCCGCAAGCAGCTATAACGCATTGCAGGCAACCTATGAGCACCAGTTCAGCCTGGGCTTGTCTCTGCTGACCAATTACACGTTCAGCAAATGCCTCAGCGACCAGAGAACACAGGCCAAAACGACGCCGAACTATCGCGCTCCCTGGCTGCCGGGATTTGGAATTTCTGCGGATTATGCTCTTTGCGACGTAGACGCGACAAATGTTGTGCACATGGCGGGAACCTATGATCTGCCTTTTGGACGCGGGCGGATGTTTGCCAGCAACACCAGCCGGTGGCTGGATGCAGTGATCGGCGGATGGAATGTGAATTTCATCTACACCTACCAAAGCGGTCAGCCGTTCAATATTGCCTGTGCGACCTCAACCACGGCAGACTTTGGGTGCAATGCGAATGTCGTACCTGGGCAGGGCCTCTATACCGGCGCACATACTCAGAAGCAGTGGCTCAATCCCACTGCATTCACAACTCCCGGTACGGCAACCGCGATTGGGCAGGTGGACACGTCGCCGCTGGGCAGTGTGGGTCAACAGGCGCGCGGGCCGGGATTTAATAACCTCGACTCATCGCTCTTCAAAAATTTTACCTTCACCGAGGCGCTGCGCCTGCAGTTTCGAGCAGAGGCTTTCAACACAGCAAATTCGGCGCAATTTGCACAACCCGGCACCCTGAACTATACGAACGCAAGCGGCTTCAGCAGCATCACGAGTCTGCGGAATGGTCCCCGCGTTCTGCAACTCGCACTGAAACTGTTCTACTGAGAAGTCGCCATCGCGTGGAGCAGTTAAGCTCCACGCGATGGTTTGCCATGCGCTCTCCCTGTATGTTCCGAGGGAAAGGATGGATGGTTTTGAGACTTCCGGCAAATACACTCGTCTCTGAATCGTGACAAAATAAAGCAAGAAACGGTCATGATAAACGAGAGCACTCCGGAAACCCCCGCAACTGTTGAAAACACGCCTGAACCCCTTGCAGAATCCACCGAATCATTTGGCGCGCTTCTTTCGCAATTTGAGCAGAGCCACTCTCACAAGTCAGAAGATGGAACGAAGCAGTTGGAAGGCACTGTTGTTTCCGTTTCTGTCGACTCGGTGTTTTTGGATATCGGCTTCAAGACCGAGGGAGTTCTGCTTCGCACCGCTTTCGAAAATAATGCCGAAGGTATAGTGCCGGGTGACAGATTCCCGGTCTCGGTGAAGGGGCGGAATGCCGAAGGCTACTACGAGCTTTCACGCCTTAAGGTGGCGACCGTAAAGGACTGGTCGTCGCTTGAAGAGGCCTTTGCGCAAAAGACCGCCATTGTCGGCACGGTGACCGGAGTGGTGAAGGGCGGCCTCAGTGTCGATGTAGGTGTGCGCGCCTTTATGCCTGCCTCCCGCAGTGGGGTGCGTGACGCCGGTGAAATGGAGAAGCTTGTCGGCCAGGAGATCACCTGCCGGATTATCAAGCTTGACGTGGCCGAGGAAGATGTCGTCGTCGATCGTCGCGTGATAGCCGAAGAAGAAGCCCGTGCGCTTGAAACAAGCCGCTATGCAGAGGTCAAGGAGGGCGATGTCATCAGCGGCCAGGTTCGCAGCCTGACCAGCTATGGCGCGTTCGTCGATGTTGGCGGAATCGATGGGCTGCTGCACGTCAGCGATATCTCCCGGAGCCGGGTGAATAATCCTGAAGACGTGCTGACCGTTGGTCAGAAACTCCAAGTGAAAGTTTTAAAGATCGACTCGGAAAGCAGGCGCATTTCACTCGGTCTCAAACAGCTTCAGCCCGAGCCATGGGATTCCGCGACCGAAACATACAAGGTGGGCCAACGCATTACCGGCACTGTTACGCGCCTGATGGATTTCGGAGCGTTTGTTGAAGTGGAACCTGGGATCGAAGGCCTTATTCATGTGTCGGAGATGTCATGGATCAAGAAGGTCCGGAAGCCCAGCGACATTCTTAAGCAAGGGGATACGGTGGAGGCGGTTATTCTGTCTGTGAACCAGGCTGAGCGCCGCCTTTCTCTCGGACTCAAGCAGGCACTCGGGGATCCGTGGGCTGACATTTCACAGAAGTTTCCTGCGGGCTCGGCCATCGAAGGTCCGATCACGCGACTAACGAAGTTTGGCGCCTTCGTGCAACTTACGGAAGGTGTCGAGGGCCTTGTGCACGTCAGCGAAATCAGTGCAGAGAAACATATCAACCATCCGCAGGATGTGTTGAGAGCCGGACAGATCGTCAAGGCCCAGGTCCTGGCCATCGATACGGAAAAGCGGCAGATCAAACTGAGTATGAAGCAATTGGTTCCCACCAGCCTCGATGAATATCTTGAGGAGCACAAGGAAGGGGATGTCGTTTCAGGTCGCGTCGTCGAGAAATCCTCGGGTCACACGATTGTGGAGCTTGGCGAGGGCGTTCGTGCCATCTGCCGAACGACGGCAAGTATTCCTGCGGAGGTAGAGAGCAGGAGCGAAGCCAAACCGGACCTGTCCTCGCTTACATCCATGCTGCAAGCTCGCTGGAAGGGAAAAGCAACGGTTGCTGCTCAAACCGAGCCACTTCTTGCCGGGCAGATTCGCAGTTTCCGTATCGTGAAGCTCGACCGTGATGCCAGGAAGATCGAAGTGGAGTCAGCTTAGGCTCTCGCCAAATCGTTACGGGGAACTACTTTAAGCCAGCTTTACGAAGTTCATGGCTGCCGAGTTCATACAATAGCGCAGACCAGTCGGGCGCGGGCCGTCATCGAAGACATGGCCGAGGTGCGCGTCACACTGGCGGCAGGAAACGGCCGTACGGTCCATTCCCAGGCTTCGATCGGTCGTTTCGACGACATTTTCGCGCGCGATCGGCTGCCAGAAGCTGGGCCAGCCGGTGCCGGATTCAAACTTGGTATCGGAGCTGAAGAGCGCTGTGTCACAGCAGATGCAGCGGAAGAGACCGCGGTCATGGAGATTCCAGGTGCTGCCCGTGTAGGGCCGCTCGGTGGCTGCATGACGGGTGACTTCAAACGAAATCGGGGAGAGCTGCTGCTTCCACTCCGCTTCAGACTTGACCATGCGGGGAACGGTGACTTTGCCGATCTTTTTACCGCTTGCTGAAAATTGGACGATGGTGACGGTGCCACCAGTATCGAGACCTTCGCTTGCAGCATCCGCGAGAGAGGGCCGATGCCATGACCAGAGAACTGCCGCGCCGCATACGCTCGCAGCCGTGGCTAGGAAGGCGCGGCGGCTTGGATAGCGTGCGCTGGAGGTTCCGGTCGTCGTTGTAGATTCCAATTGCCCTTGCGGATTGCTCTTCATGATTCTTCCTTTCCTGAGCTCTAGACTGCTTCAGACAAGAAATGCCTAACCGAAGGTGAATGAATAGGCCCGCACTCCCGGACCAAGAAATTCTATTCGGAAAGTACGATCCTGCACACCGTTCTGCTGCCGAATCAATTGATACAAGCGATTTTCTGTTACTGTGCCATAGCCGTTTGCGTCGGTATCCATACCGTGATCTGCGCCGGGGGCTTTGCCATCGATCGTGACACGGAACCGAATGGGTTTGCCGTCATTCGACGGTCCAAGGACGAGATGAAGATCGCGGGCGTGGAAGCGATAGACAATGCTGCCCGTTGGCGAAAGTAAGGTTGCGATCTGCTCTTCATCCTTCCACTTACCTGCCAGTGCCCACTGATTGAGGGTCAACGTTGCGGGTGCGTCGTATTCCTGCGGGGTGTCCTGCTTGAATCCTCCGGGTGAGGCGAAGTTCGCCGCCCGGTCGTAGCCGATGTAAGTTTCAGGTGACTGGACATCGTTCGAATCCGGAGCGGCTTCTGTGCCGGTGGCTGCGACGCTGGTAGGAGTGGCAGAGATCGGCTGATGATCGGCTTCTTCGAGGAGGCTGCGAATCCACGCTTCGGACTGATCGTAATTGCCTTCGCCAAATTGGTGATAGCGGATGCGGCCCGTGGCATCGATAAAGTAGTGCGCAGGCCAGTATTGGTTATTGAAGCTTTGCCAGATGCTGTAGTCATTGTCCATCGCGACGGGATAGAGAATGCCGAGGTCGTGCACAGCTTTGCGGACGTTCGATTCGTCTTTCTCAAACGGAAACTCGGGAGTATGCACGCCAAGGACGACAAAGCCGCTGTCCTTGTATTTGGCGTACCAGGCCTTGACGTATGGCAGCGTGCGCAGGCAGTTGATGCAGGAGTAGGTCCAGAAGTCGACGAGAACAACCTTGCCGCGGAGTGACGCAGGGGTGAGCGGCGGGGAGTTGATCCAGGCAGTTGCGCCGGAGAGATCGGGCAGAGTCGTTGGCGCGGCATCCGTGTCGGTAATGTCGATGGTCTGGTTGATGACAATCTTCTGCTGCTTCGCAGGATGAAAGCGATCGACGAGGCGCTGCTCAAGATTCGAGGTGCTGGCCAGAGAGATACGTGTGAGCACGCCACGGTCCAGGCCAAAGGCAACAGCTACGACGCCAACCAGTATGGCGACTCCAAGAATGCGTCGGATCCATTCTTCGGCGCCGAGAGAGCGTTTCATAGCAGCGAAGACGCGGCCCCCGGCAAGTAAAGCAAGCGTTAGCGAGGTGGCCGCTCCGGCAGCATAGGCAAAAAGAAGGATCGCGGTATGAGCGCTGGCACCGCCGAGGGCTGCTCCTGTGAGGATGAGCCCGAGAATCGGGCCGGCACAGGGTGCCCATAGCAGGCCTGTTCCAATGCCCAGCAAAAAGGAGTTAACGATGCTCGGGCCGGAATCGGAGTTCCGCGAAAGCCTGCTGCCAAGCTGCACAAGCGGGCGCGAGAGACGTTCGGCCAGTGAAGAAAAAAGCAGGGTGAGACCGAATATCCCAAAGAGAACGAGCGCGGCGATGCGGCCAAACTGATTGGCGCGGACAGCCCATCCTCCTCCGACAGTAGCGAGGCTGGCGACCAGCGCGAAAGTGACTGCCATGCCAGCGAGCAGAGGAAGGCCGTTTTTGCGGAAGGGCTGGTCGGAGCGCGCAAAGACGAAGGGGAGAACCGGGAGGATACACGGGCTGAGGATGGTGAGGATGCCGCCGAAATATGCCAGGAAAAGCAGCAACATGTAGCTCGTCCACTCCCTTAAATCGGTGCCATTCGGAATAAGCCGAGGCTCGCCGTGCCAAGCATCGAGGCACGAGGCCCGTCAATTAATGGCGCGACCGATGTGTCCCGTCTGTGAGACTACGAAAGGCGGATAGAGGTTACAGATTTTGAACAGTTTGTTTTTCGGCACAGAGCAATGTGGTGCAATCATGCCATCTGTAATTCAGGGTCACTGTGTGAGGGGTTTATCGGGATGCTCTTCCATATAGGCTCCGACAACGCGAGCCAATTCTTCGAGGAATGCGCGATCTGTTTCCGTAAATGCGGTGGAGTTATGGCTGTCGATGTCAATTTCGCCAACGACGACGCCGTGCGCGTAGATGGGAACAACGATCTCGGATTTCGTCTCGATCGAGCATGAAAGATAGCGCGGGTCAGCATTGACATCGTCGACGATTACCGTTTTTCCGGATGCGACTGCAGCTCCGCAAATCCCCTGAGTCACCGGGATACGCACATGCGGGGTCGGATCACCGACAAAAGGGCCCAGAATCAGTGTCTCGGGATCGGCAGGGTCGAGCATATAGAACCCGGTCCAATTGCAGTAAGGAAGATGCCGGACAATGGAATCGACCATCCCTTTTTGCAGAGATTCCAGAGTAGGCGCGACTGAGGCCAATTGGCGGATCTGCGAGAGAACGAGGCTCATCTCCGGGGTGAGAGGCGACATATATCTAGTTTCTATCACGAATGCAGGGCCACCCACTGAGAAGCACACTCCATTCACACAATGCGGTGTGCACTTCGTTGAAGATGCGAGTGCTTTTTTTTGTCGTTTGCCGGTTACGGGAGAGAAGCGATTTACCATCAAAGGATGCGGGTCGACGATAAATATTGTAGCCTTCTGTTGCTTTCACGGCTCGCATGGAAGAAGCTGGCTCATACATCTTCCATCCCTTGTCAGAGGTCCCGTAAAGCCGGATATGCGTAGCAAATCTATCTGCCTGCTCCTTGTATCTTTCTTCTTCTTCGTCCTGTCGCTGCAATCCACTCGCGGACAAGGTACGGTGCCCACGTTCAAGCAAGCCGTTGGCACCGGCTCCTACACGCTTGCCGGCCGCGATCCAGCACAGGGAGGCACTACTAGTATCCCCACCGTGCTCGTTCCGGTCACGCTCTCCTTCGATGCGAAGAAGATCGACGGCAAACCCTTCATCATGGATGCAACCGCGGACGTACCCAGTGTTCTTCGTTCGCCCATCTTCTCTAATTACGCTTTTCCTTCTGGCGGTAACACACAGTATGCCGATGCGATGCTGCGCACGACCTTCCCCAAGGCTGAGGAGTGGCACACGCTGCTGGGCAAGCCGGAGGTGAAGCCGGTGAAGATTACCGTGCCTGTCGGCTACGGCTACATTCTCACTTCAAAGAAGAGCGGTCGATCTTTTGCCGTCGTGGATGTTCAGTTTTTGCAGCGGGAGCTCTTCAAGCAGCTTCCCAGGCAGGATGGGAAGCTCGTCATCGCTATGACGCGCAACACCACTTACTACGCCGATGGAGATGCGACGGAATGCTGCTCCTGGGGGACGCACGGTGTCGACAACGCCACAGGAAACTCCTTCGTGCTCGGCTCGTATCTCCATGCCGCACCCAGCGTTGTGGAAGACAGCGATGTGCAGCCGCTCACCCAGCAGCTTGCCGAGTTTATCCACGATCCATTGCATGATCCGATGTTTCCAGTCGGCAAGGCTAACGCTCCGGGCAATGCTTTCCCGGCATGGATGCGTCTTGCCTCCGTATCTGCGGGAGACCAGGGACGGTGCGGCGGCACGGGTGTTGCGTCCTCCTATTTCCTGCTTGAACCGACAAATACCAATCCAAAGAACAATATTCCTTCATCGAAGCCGTTCGTTGCCCATACAGACGGAGGCATATATCACCTGCAGAATGTAGCCCTCCTGCCCTGGTATACGGGTGTTGCTGAGGGTCTTGGCAATACGTTCAGCTTCCCTGATGCGCAGGTGCTTACCGAACCCGCCAAAGCCTGTCCGCCACGTCGTGGACGGTCCAGCAATGGGAGCCGGACGGCACCTTCGAAGCCTACGGTTGCAGCGATCCCGTTGAGCGGCTCGCCGAATGGGCACAAGCTTATCGGTTATTGGGAAGGCTACGGCGGTGAAGGCTCAACCTTCCCGCTCCACGAAATTTCGCCGCAGTGGGACGTGATCATCGTCGCCTTCTCTACACCGGACAAAAATGCGCCGGAAGGGACGATGCAGTTTCATACACCTGCTGGATTCGACGCTGCGCAATTCAAGGCCGAAATTGCCGCGTTGAAGAGCCAGGGCAAGAAGGTCATGATCTCACTCGGCGGAGGCGGCGAACATTTCACGCTGGCCGACCCGAAACGCGTTCCGAATTTCGTTTCCTCTGTTACCAACATCGTCAGCGAATACGGCTTTGACGGGATCGACATCGATTTTGAAAGCCCGTCTCTTTCCATCGATCCCGGAGATACGGACTTCCGGCATCCTACGACGCCGTCCATCGTGAATCTGATCTCGGCCCTGCGCCAGTTGCACGATCACTTCGGCCCGAATTTCATGATCAGCCTCGTGCCCGAGGGCACGCAGATTCCTTCCGGCTATCCGAGTTATGGCGGGCAGTTCGGTTCGTATCTTGCCATCACCTATGCCATCCGCGACATTCTGACCTTTATCGACGTGCAGGACTATAACACGCCGCCACTGCAGGGGCTTGATGGGGAAATCTATCAGCCTGGGACGGTGGACTATCACGCCGCTATGACAGAACTCCTGCTGCACGGGTTCAACGTGGGAGGCGATCCGAAGCAGTTCTTTCCGCCGATGCCGGGCAACCAGGTTGCGGTGGGTTTTTACACGAGCGATGCGGAACCGAAGGTGGTGAGCCAGGCTTTGGAGTACATCATCACCGGCAAGGCTCCCGCAGGAACCCGGTACAAGCTGCTTAGTCCTGCTGGCTATCCCAACATGACCGGCGCGATGTTCTGGACCATCGATGATGACCGTCGCCACAACTATAACTTTTCGAATATCGTCGGCCCGCAGCTTCACGGTTACCCTGGAGGCAAGTAGCGTTCACGACAGCGGTGAGGAGCCGTCGCGCATGGATTGCCGACGGTTCCTCATCGCATTACTCCATTACTCTATTACTCCAGGCGCAGCTCCACCCCTCGACTGTCGTCGGGAAAGGTGATTGCCAGGCCATTTGCAATGGGAGCTGCTGCTTCCGGCGATGTTTTTCCATTCACCAGCGCAGTATTTTTCACCGGCTTCCAGCCATACACTTCGACGCGCAGATTTTTCCACCAAGGGACATAGGATCCTTCGCGCGGGCTCACTCGTACATGGAGGCCATCGGCTCCTATCTGGCAATCGAACTTCACGCGAAGGAAGCTGCCGTTCTGGTATGCGTAGCTTCGCCCGTCATCCTGATACAGCGTTCCATGGCAGTCGTCGCCTGCATACACACGCAGAGTGAGCGGTCCCTCGGGCTGTTCGTTTGTACTCTGCACCAGCGGAGCGATGGGCAGGATCGATCCTCCGTGTACAAAAACGGGGAGCGTACCCAATTCCGGTTGCACAGAGATGGTAAGAGGCACCTGTGCGGCTGCGTTTGCCGGCTGAGCCGGATCGGAGATCACCGGAGGCGGCTGTGGGATTTTTTCACCGGTCCAATAGTCATACCAGGACTCCGATGGGAATTCGACGGTATAACGATCGAGCTGGTCAGGATAGGGCGGCGCTGCGATCAGCAAATTGCGGCCCAGTAGAAATTCTCCCGATGCGCCAGAATCGATATCGATGGGATGATGGTCCGGGGCGGCGTCTGGATATTCCAGGAACAGCGGGCGCACCACCGGCAAACCTATGCGAGAAGCCTCCTCTGCCAGCGTATAGAGGTAGGGCATCAGGCGATAGCGTTCTTCGATAAACCGGCGGCGAATGGATTCGTGGTCAGGGCCGCCGACCCAAGGCTCCTGATCGCCGGTTCCTTTCTCCGTGTGGTCGCGGTCGATCGGCTGAAATGCTGCGATTTCCAGCCACTTTGTCAGCAGATCCGGCGGTGGCGTACCGATGAATCCCCCCACATCCGCACCGGTGAAAGCAAATCCGCTCAGACCCAGGTTCTCGAGCATGATCGTTGACATCCGGAGGTGATTCCAGGTGCTGCTGTTGTCGCCCGTCCATGTAGCCGCATAGCGCTGGCCGCCCGCGTACGTGGCGCGCGTCAGGACAAAGGGGCGCGTGCCCGGATCAAGCGTTTTCAAGCCTTCGAAGGTGGCACGCGAATTCTCCATGCCGTACATGTCGTGAATCTCGGCGTGCGTTGCTGTTCGTTTGGAGAACCCAGGCTCATCGATACGATGGACGACGTCGAGCGGCATCGTCTTCGTGGGCGAATCGAATACGGAGGGCTCATTCATGTCGTTCCAAAAGCCGCTGACGCCTACATCGTGGAACTCGCGATAAAGCGTTCCCCACCATGCGCGCGTCTGTTGCTGCGTGAAATCAGGAAAGACGCTAGGGCCGGGCCAGACACGGCCGGAAAATATCGACCCATCGGGATTCTTTACGAAGTGGTCGCCGGCGATACCGCTGTCATAGGGCAGATAATTTTGCCCGGGAAGTTTCGCGATGTGCAGATCGGTAATCGCGACGACGTGAAAGTTTTTAGCCTTGAGCTCCGCGATCATGCCGGGAAAATCCGGAAAAAGAGCACGATCGACGGTAAAGGGACGATTCTTCTCCTGGAAGTCGATGTCGAGATAAATGGCGTCGGCAGGAATACGGTCGGCTCTCAGCCGGTCGGCCACTTCTATCACTCGCGATTGCGGAATATAGCTGTAACGGGACTGCTGGAAACCGAGCGTCCACAGTGGCGGCAGAGGCGGAGTCCCGGTAAGCCAAGCGTACGATTGCAGAACCTGCTTTGTAGACGGTCCATAGATCAGGTAGTAGTTCAGCGGACCATCCACTGCGCCGAAGGAATAGACGTCGGGTAGCTCCTTGCCGAAATCGAAGCTGGTCCGCCATGTGTTATCAAGAAATACCCCGGTAGTCACGCCTGCTTTATAGGTCATGAAAAAGGGGATGCTTTTATAGATGGGATCGGTCGATTCCTGAAAGCGGTACGCATCCGTGTTCCAGAGGGAGAAGGCTCCGTCGCGGCGGTCGAGAGGGCCGGTTTTGTCGCCCAGCCCAAAGTAATGCTCGTCCAGCGGCATGATCTTGTAGGTGCGAAAACTGTTGCCTTCGAAGCGAACCGGCAGGGCATCCTGTTGCACGATCTTTCCTGTCAGATCGCGGACGGTCAGCTGCAGATTGCTTTTCGCAATCTGCACCACCAGCGCATGCGTGCGGAAGCCGAAAGATGTCGCGGAAGATTCCGGACTTACCTTGATCCGGTTGTGAAGCGCATTGGGAAGAACAGCCCAGGAGACGTCTTCCTGGGGAGCATTGCTTCGCACAATGCGAATTCGGATGACGTCATCGCGCAAGGCTGTGATTTGCTCCCGTATCGAACTTGCTTCGATGGCAACTCCATCGTCCAAGGCGGAAAAGGTGGTTGCATGGTCGAGGATAAGTGTCTTGTCTTTCCCAATTTGCTCTTGAGCATGAAGAACGGAAGAGAGCGGAGCCGCGAAAATAAAAAGTGTTGCACCGAGAACGCAAAGTCTTCGCATAGGTATTCCTGAAGTGAACATGATTTGTGCCTGAGCAGTTAATGTGATGATTCCGCCTACGGCGCATCGTCAAGACTGGAAGGGTGCGAATCCTCAAAGGCGATGACGGCACCTTCACGCCGCCTTTGCTGGAGCACCTTCATTTGTTCGAGAGCCGCGTCCGCGTCCGCGGTGTCGCCAATCTTGCGGTAGAGCCGGGCCAGCATGTAATGAAGGCCGCCGTCTTGATCGCTTTCCAAACCCATTTTCAATTCGCTGATCGCTTCCTGCGTCTTTCCGTCCGCGTCGTACACTTTGCCGAGCAATGCATGCACATGCGGAAGCATCTGCGGCTTGGCTCGCAAGGCTTTCAGTAAAAATGGCTCGGCATCGGGGAACTTGTGCTGAGAAATCAGCGCTTCGCCCATCAGCAGGTTTACTTCCGGATCGTCGGGGCTTTGGAGCAGTGCTTTCTGTGCTGTATCAATGGTCTTGGCCACATTTGCCCCTGCAAAATAGGCGAATGCCAATCCGAGGAGAGCAGCAGGATCGTTGGGAGAGATATCCAGCGCTTTTGCGTATTCGCCCTGCGCATCGTCATATCTCTCCCGCTGACGGTAAATATCGCCAAGGAGGATGTGGCTTCTGGCTGAATTGGGTTCGAGTTGCTCGAAATGCGCCAGGGACTGAAAAGCCAGTTTTTCATTGGCCTTGATGGACCAGTAGAGTGCTGCCGCCGTCGGGTGCGAAGACAAGGCCAGGAGCTCGCGGCCGGCATCGGAGGACAATTCGTAGTCGCCGGTGAGAAAAGCACATGTGGCCAGCAGTTGCAGCGCGCTCGCGTCGCGGTTGCCTAAGCTGTTCCTCAAGCGACTGTCACACAGGCCATAGTGACCTGACGCGTAATCCTTTTCAGCCAAATGCTGGATCGTAGAAGGGGATACGGAAGAAGATGCGGGTTGGCTTGCATGGCGCATGAAAGCGGTCTCTTCAAAGGGAGCCGATACGCCGTGAACTGTTTGCGAAAACGGCACGTAAAAGGCGTCGTCTATTTTGCCTGAAGCGTATTGCCGACTCAGGAAGTCCAGAAAGCGATCGGTCTGCTCATCCGGCATTCCTTCAAACAGGGAGGGCAAGCTGGAAAGAAGAAAGCCCGGATCGCGGGCCCATACTTCATGAAGGAGTGAAAGCGCTTCTTCATTTTCATTTGATGATACCGTATTCATGCGAAGACGCGCCTTGCCCAGAAGCGCCAGCATGCACTCCGGACTTGCTTTTTGCTCCGCGCCGAACTCCAGTGCAGCATGGTCTTCGTCGCGCTGCTTCAGATACAGAAAGCCCAGTTCCGAACGCATGCATGGAGGCTGATCTTTGGAAGCGAGAACGCTCTCGTACAAGCCTGCTGCCTCCTTATATCTGGATTGCTTGACCAGCGATTGGGCAAACAAGGCCTTTGCGTACGACGAATCCTGATCGTCTTTGACCATCTTGCGTGAGTCCTCTTCTTCCTGGCTGAGGGAGGCAATACCCAAAGCAAACCAGGCCGAGCTTTGTTTGGCATCCAGACGGACTGTATGCCGAAGCTCACGCGCCGCCTGCGAGAACTCTCCCAATGAGGAATAGGCGCGCCCAAGGGTAAGAGAGGGAAGCGGATCGGCATCATTCATCTTCTCTGCTTTCAGCAGCAATGGAATGGCGTCCTTTGCCTTTCCCGTATGAACGTAGTCGATTCCGAGAAAGAGATTGGGAACATAGAGAGCCGGTTTCAGCCGGTTTGCTTCCTGAAAACTTTGAATCGCCGCAGCGTAATCTCCCGTTTCATGCTGCATGAGTCCAAGATTTGCCCACAGCTCGGGAATATCGTTTTGAAGTTTTACGGCTTGCTTATAATCTGCTGCCGCAGCGGCATAGTCGTTTGCGGCCTGCGCCTGTTGGGCTGCGGACAATAACGAAGCGAGTTGAGGGGATTGATCCTGCTGGCCAACCCCGAGTTGGGGAATGACCAGCAGGACCACCGACAGCAATGTTGGAGAAATTCTCAAGTAGCGATTACCAGTAGAACTTTCCTGCAAATTGCACCGTGCGGCTGGGAAAGGCGTTTGTGATTTGCCCGAGACCGGATTGACACGATGCCTGCGCATTGGGGTCGCATCCCGTATAGGCAGCGCCGCCGTTCTCTGGAGCATAGAACTGCGGGTGGTTGAAGGTGTTGAACAGCTCTGCCCGGAACTGCAGTCGCATGGATTCAGTGAACTGCCAGTTTTTCATGAGCGAGGTATCCCAGTTCTGGTAATTGGGACCGCGAAGGTAAGAGAAGAAGCGCGGAGCGGTTCCGAAGGTGCCGTAGGGAGCGTATGCAAAGGCTCCGGTATTGAACCATTCGTGAATGTTCGGATGCGCCACGTGCACGTCTCCGACGACGTCCGGCCTCGGGTTGCCTCCATAGGAGGCAATGTCAGCGCCGCTGATGCTGAGGGGAATGCCCGACTTGAAAGTGGCAATCTGCGAGACTTCCCATCCGCCGAATACGGCATTTTCCAGGCGGTTCATGTTCGCTCCGACCGCTCTTCCGCGCCCGATGGGGAGCTCATAAATGTAATTGGCTACCAGGCTATGTGTCGTGTCCGAACCGTCCACACTCTTTTCGGCGGCCAGGTCGTAATTGTTTGCCGGTCCGGCATTGCCGGAATACGACCAGGAGTTGTTGCCCTCCACGTTATCCAGGAACTTGGAATAGGTGTAGGAGACGAGCGCAGTCAGGCCTTTGCTGAAGCGATGGTTGAAATTGACCTGCAGAGCATTGTAGTTGGAGAAGCCCACGGGAGCGTCGGCTTCGGCAACGCCGCAAAACTGCGGGAAGGGCTGAAGGAGCTGTGATTGCACTATCGTTGGCTGATCCAGCGCGCAGCTGCTGGTTCCTGCAGCAATCGCCCCATAAAACGGGTTGGGAACGAGAGCGTTGAGCGTTGACTGACCGAGGGGCAGGTATGTCGGATTCAACTGGCTCCGGTTGAGCGAGCTGGTGATCAAGTGCGTGCCGCGATTCCCGACATAGTTCACGTCCAGCACGTCGTTGGGGGCGATAGCCCATTGCCAGCCCAGCAGGTACTGCTGGACATAGCTGGAGGAGCGTTGTCTGAAGTTGCTGCTCACGGAGTTTCCAACCTGTTGCAGCTCACCCAGGGAGTTCCCGGTAATCGGGATAAAACCATTCGGCCAGGGATTCGCCATGGTAACGGCAGGATTCGGCGTAATGGCATTCAGTGTGTAAGGAATATTGGTCTGACTAGCAAAGCCGGAGTTTTGCGCCAGGAAGCAGCAGGATATCGATGGCGGGTAGAAGATCCCGTATCCGCCGCGGACAACGAAGTTGGGGAGCGTCTGATAGGTGAACCCTACGCGCGGCGCCCAGTTATCGAAGTTCGTATCGTAAGAACCCCGCTGATTGCTGGAAAGGAACTGCAGCGCTCCCGGCAATGTCTGTCCGATAGTTGTCCCGATTGGATTCGAAGCGTTGGGATTGAAGACGGATGCGACGTTATGACGATAGGTGGGAGCTGTCTGAATCTCATAGCGGAGGCCGAGATTCAGAGTCAGCTTCGGAGTTACCTTCCAGTCATCCTGGACGTACCAGCCAAAATAGTGGGTAGCAACGGCGGGATTGTATGTCGTTCCTGTAGCGCCGCCATCGAGGACACCAAGCATCAGTTGCGCCAGCCCGTTTCCAGTTGCGAAACCGGTTGCGCTGTTTGGATCTGGTCCATTGGTGAATGTGCCGTTTGACTGCAGGGTGGATTGGAAGAAGTTGGCCTGATCGTCCTGCTGCTCGACGTACATGAATCCAAAATTCAGCGTGTGCCGGCCGAGGCTCTTAATTAGATCAACAGCGACGCTGCCGATTGGGCCGTGGTTGGTTACCGTTTCATTCGTCAGTGGGCCGAGTGGAGACTGGCTGCCGATTTTCACGATGGGGAACTCGGGACTGTTTGTGTCCAGATAGGACGGCAGGCCCAGGCTTGTAGGTTTAAACCCTCTCGACTGGTTGGTGGAGGTCTCATGCCAGACTTCCACTCCGGACATGATATTCATGGTCAGGGTTGGGCTGAAAACATGGCTGAATCCGGCTGCCATATTCCAGCGGTTATTCGGGCGGGCGTTGCCGGGACCGGCATCGTTGTCGGAACCCCAATAGTCGGGCGTGCCGGTTTTAAACTCATTTTTGTACGAGTAGCGGAAGTAGAAACGTGAGCCGCTGTTGATGTTGTGGTCCACGCGGATCAGGTATTCGTCGGAGTTGGCAGGATTCGTTCCTGTGGCTACAAAATTATTCGTGATTCCGGATCCGTTTGGCTTTGGAAAGTAGCTGACTAGCTTTGCTCCAATTGGGTCGAGCGGACCCAGCGTGGTGATGTCATTGTTCTGGATGGGATCACGTATGTAGCCCGATTGGGTTGCTATGCGGCCTGTTCTGGGATCCACCTGGCCTGCGGTTATAGTGCGGGTACTGCGCGGATCGTAAATCTGGCCTAAGTAAATAGGACGTCCAAGAGCATCCGTGCCCATCTGGGGGCCGAGAAGTTCGGAAAAATTTCCGGCGAGAAAATTGGCATCGGGAACGGTGAACGTGCTGTTTGCCGGCGTGGCCAGGTTCAGATGTTCGTAAAGCCCGAAGATGAAGGTCTTTTCACGTTGCCTGTAGAGACCGGGAATGTAGAGCGGGCCGCCTGCCGAAGCGCCGATCTGGTTGCGGGTGAAATTGCCTTTACTGAGATTGTTATGGTTATTGAACCAAAGGTTGGCATCAAGCGAAGAATTGCGATAGAACGAGTACACGTCGCCGTGGAATGAACTGGTGCCCGATTTCGTGACGACGTTCACCACGTTGCCTGTGCTCCATCCATACTGTGCGGTGAAGGAGTTGTTCTGGACTTTGAATTCCTGCACTGCATCTACCGAGGGCACATAATCCACAGCGCCCCACTCCGGATCGGTATCCCATGCACCATCGAGCAGATAGGCTGACGTTCCGAAGAAGCCGCCGGCAAAGTTGAGGAAGGATATGTCCTGATCCGCGTCATCGGTGCTGGGACCGCCGCCGCCGAGCAGCATCTGGCCTTCCGAGGTGTTGTTTACTGAGGAGTTGAGAGTGGCAAGGCCGTAGACATTTCTGAGGTTAAGCGGGAGTTCGACGACCTGCTTCGAGTCGAGATCCGCCGACAGGTTTGCGTTATCCGTGTTGAGCAGCGACGCCTGGGCGTTCACAACCACCTGCTCGGTAGCGGAGCCTAAAGTCAGGGTAACGTTTTGCGTGGCCGATTGCGCCGCATCGAGCACAATTCCAACCTGCTGATACTTCTTAAACCCGTTGATCTCAATGTCAAGGCTGTATGTAGCGGGAGGTAGCTGGGAGAAGGTATAGTGTCCGTTTTCGTCCGTGGTGAAAACGCGGGCCACACCCTGCTCCCTGCTTGAGAGCCTTACGGCAGCCTGGGGTACGACCGCTCCGGTTGCATCCGTCACCGTGCCGCTGAGGGTTGCCGTCGTGACTGCCAGCTGTGCTTTGATCCAAGATGGGTAGCTTACAACTAAGGTGAGCAAGATCGTTAGCTTGCCCCAATATAGAAATCTTTTTCTTTTCAATTTAGCCTCCAAAATGTGACATCACATCCGATCCAATGCGCCCTGAGCAGTTCGTGTCTCGCTGAAATAAGCGGCTGGATCAGAGGTTGCAAAAGCAGGATTCTTATAGGGGCCGGAATATTGGGCAGATAAGGTCTTTGCAGTAAGGCAATCAGGTCTTTACATGCAAACTTTTCAGAAAAGTTTTTTATTTTGTGTTATTTGCGAGAGGTAAATGCAGCGAGCCGGGTATCGTTCGAGGCCAAAGCGCCCGGTATAAACAGGGAGATATTAAGGACGCCAGATCAGCAGAGACGTGGGTTTTCGCTTTGACCGCAGAGATGAAGACTGTGCCCTTCGAGGTGGGGATCCATCGCTTTGCAAGACGGCCATATATATTGGAGAAATCATCTCCGCACTGCGGATATTTCGAAAGGAACCATGATGCGGAGTGCTCTCCTACTGACCGCGGGTTTCGTGTGTCTGGTCCACCTCAGCCCAGCGCTGGCTCAACCTTCACAGCCGGAGACTGCAAGGCAAGCCTTGTACCAACAGGCTGGCGCTCCCATAGACAAGCGCGTGGACGATCTGTTGCGCCGCATGACTGTGGAAGAAAAGGTCCGGCAACTGGATATGTATGCCGGGGCCAAGGATCTTGTGGATAAGCACACGGACGATACCCATGCGGCTGCCGACGCCGTTTTTCTTCCGGAAAAGGCGCAGGGTCTATGGGGAGATCTTGGAGTGGGGTCGGTCCACGACTTGTATCCGACGCCGGAGCAGGCGAATGCCCTCCAGAAGTGGGTCATCGGGCATAACCGTCTGGGCATTCCAGCTCTTTTCATTGAAGAGGGGCTTCACGGTTTCAATACCGGAACGGTATTTCCTACTCCGCTCAACCTTGCCGCTACCTGGAACCCGGAGATCGCACAGGAGACCGGCGCAGCCATTGCGGCAGAGGCTCGCGCAACCGGCGTTGATATGATTCTCGCGCCTGTGCTCGATCTCGCGCGCGAGCCACGTTGGGGACGCGTTGAAGAGGATTTCGGAGAAGACCCTTATTTGACTGGGCAGCTTGGTCTGGCATATGTGCGCGGCGCACAGGGCGAGAGCCTGAACACAGATCATACCGTTGTGAGCGAACCAAAGCATTTTGCCGGGCATGGTTCTCCTGAGGGCGGCACGAATACATCGCCGGTGCATATCGGCGAGCGTGAGCTGCGCTCGGTGATGCTGAAGCCGTTTGAGCCTGCTTTTCGTGAGGGACATGCCATGGCTACGATGGCTGCTTACCACGAGATTGACGGTATCCCTGTTACCGCCGATCCGTTTCTGTTAAAGAAGATTCTCCGCGATGAATGGGGCTTTCAGGGATTTGTGCTCTCGGACCTCGGCGCGATCCAGCGTTTGTACAAAGTGCACCACGTTGCTGCAACGCCAAAAGACGCCTCGTGCATGGCCATCCGCTCGGGGGTAGACATGCAGTTCTACGACTTCGATCATGATGTTTTCCAGAAAGCGCTGATCGACTGCGTACACGAAGGGTCTCTTTCGCAGGCGGATCTGGACCGGGCTGTTGGCGCCGTGCTTCGCGTGAAGTTTGCCCTGGGACTATTCGATCATCCATTGGTTGATCCGAGTCTCAACGCTCGAGTGCATCGATCGCCGGAGCACCTTGCGCTCTCGCTGGAGTCGGCGCGTCAGTCTATGACGCTGCTGAAGAATGATGGCCGTCTGCTGCCGCTTTCAAAGTCTGTACAACGCATTGCCGTCATCGGTCCCAATGCCGACGTGGCGCGCTATGGCGACTATGAAAAGGAGGAGAACGGTGAGCACATCAGCCTGCTTGACGGCATCCGCACGCTTGTTTCCCAGGCAACAGTCACCTTCGATGCAGGCAAAGATATTCCAGCGGCTGTAGCCATGGCGAAAGATGCGGATGTGGTGATTTTGGGCTTGGGAGAATGGCAGGGTATCTCAGGAGAGAGTTTTGATCGCTCCAATCTCGACTTGCCGGGAAATCAGGCACAGCTGTTGGAGGCCGTGGTTGCTACGGGTAAGCCTGTGGTCCTTGTCCTTGAAAATGGCAGGCCGCTGACAATCGGATGGGCAAAGGAGCATGTTCCCGCGATTCTGGAAGCGTGGTATCCGGGCGAATTCGGCGGCAAGGCAATTGCCGAGACTCTCTTCGGCGAGAACAATCCGGCCGGACGCCTCACGATTACTTTTCCGCGCAGCGTCGGGCAATTGCCGGTCTTCTATAACAGCGACCCCTCGCGAATGCGCAAATATGTGGATGACGACGGGAAACCGCTGTTTCCTTTTGGATTTGGACTGAGCTATACGACCTTCCGCTACGATCATCTTGCTGCACAGCCTCCGGCGCCGGGCGGTGGCGGCGATATCGTGGTGATCGCTGATGTGACAAATACGGGGGATAGAGAAGGCGAAGAGGTGGCCCAGCTTTATTTGCGACAGGATGTGAGCAGCGTCGAAACGCCAGACCGCTCGCTGAAAGGTTTTTCGCGAATACGCCTGAAGCCGCAGGAAACAAAGACCGTCACCTTTCGCATTCCGCAAGAGCAGCTTGCGGTGTGGAACGCAGAAGGGAAATGGGCTGTCGAGCCGGGAAGCTATACCGTTTGGGTTGGCGGCTCCTCCGAAGCGTCCCTAAGCAGGCAGTTTTCTTTACGCCACTGATCCGGGTTGACCCAACAGGTGAAATAGCGAATCTGAGATGCGGCGGATCGGGAAATAGAAACAACAGAGAGTTAAGGAATGACACGAATCAGAAAATATTTGCGTGCTTTGATATTTCCGGCAATTTTTACCAGTTGCGTACTAGGACTAGAAGGACAGCAAACTAAAAACCCTGTGGACTATGTTTCTCCAAACATTGGGGGGATTGGACAGCTACTCACTGCTACAGTTCCATACGTTCAATACCCCCATGGGATGATGCGAGTGGCTCCGGTGACTACGCCGGGGATTACGGACCGCTATCTGGCGGACAAGATTTACGGATTTCCGGTTGGCCCCGCCATTTTGATGGCGTCTGTCGGCAATAGCAGCAGCCGTCCACAGGACTATGCTTCTGACTTTGACCACGACTTTGAGACTGCAACTCCGTATTACTATGCTGTGGATCTTCAAACGTGGAATATCAAGGCTGAGTTAACGACAAGTGCACAGGCGGCCTCGTACCGGTTCACTTTTCCCGTCAGTGCTCATGCGCACCTGGCACTCAGCATGAAGGATGATTCTGAGCTCGCCGTTCTAAGCAGTACGGCGATACAGGGGAGCGAAAAGGTCGTTGGTCCTGTTGGAGAACTTTCCGGAGCCGCAGGCGAGACCAGGGAGTATTTCTATGTGGAATTCTCCAAGCCGGTTCGTGCCTACGTGACGTGGCAGGGTGATGATCTTTCACGCGTGGAGAAGCGCGTTGGCAACCATATTGGATTTGTAACCGATACTGCGACGAATGGTGGAGAGCAGATCGAGGTTCGAGTCGGAATCTCCTATATCAGTGCGGAACAGGCCCGGCGCAACCTGGAACGTGAAATTCCCGAATGGGATTTCGGCCAGGTAAAGGCGAAAGCACAGGCTGTCTGGAACAGTGCCCTTGGCAAGATAGGCGTCACGGGCGGTAGCGAGCAGCAGCGCACGATTTTCTATACCGCTCTGTATCGCTCTCTCGGGCGCATGACTGACATTACCGAGGATGGCCGGTATTACAGCGGATACGATCATGCGGTTCATAACGCGGAAGGCCACGACTTCTACATCGATGACGGCATCTGGGATACCTATCGTTCCTTGCATCCATTGCAAATGCTGCTGGATGCGAATGGGCAGCAGGATATGATCCGGTCGTATCTCCGCATGTATGAGCAGAGCGGCTGGCTGCCTTCCTTTCCTTCGGCTGCAGGCGATCAATCTGTGATGATTGGTCACCACGCAGCGGCGCTTATTCTGGACGCCTACGCAAAAGGGTATCGGGATTTCGACGTCAATGTGGCATATGCGGCGATGCGGAAGAACGCGACGGAGGCGACGATGCTTCCGTGGCGGCGTGGACCACTCACAAGTCTAGACAAAGTGTATTTCGATAAGGGATTTTTTCCCGCACTGGCCAAGGGTGAAAGCGAAACTGTACCCGAGGTGACAGGCGAACTGCGGCAGGCCGCATCGGTCACGCTTGAAAGCAGCTATGATGACTGGTGTGTGGCTCAGCTTGCCAAGGCACTTGGCAAAGAATCGGATGCCGCTTACTTCACGAAGCTCGCGCATAACTACGAAAATCTCTTCAACCCGAATATAGGGTTCATGGCTCCGAAAAGCGCCAATGGCGAGTGGGTCGCGGATTTTGATCCCAAACTCGGCGGCGGACAAGGCGGCCGCGATTACTTCACCGAAGTGAATTCGTGGATCTATACCTTCAACGTGCAGCATGACGTTGCCGGGCTGATTCGTCTGATGGGCGGCCGCGAACCATTCAATACTCAACTAGACCGCTTGTTCGTGGAACAATACGGCACATCAAAATTTCGCTTCCTTAACCAGTTTCCAGATGCGACCGGACTTGTCGGCCTCTACGCTCAAGGCAACGAGCCCAGTTTCCACATTCCTTATCTCTACGACTTTTCAGGCCAGCCGTGGAAGACGCAACAACGAGTCAGGCAGCTCATGGATGTCTGGTATGGGGATGGGCCGCTCGGCATTCCTGGAGACGACGATGGCGGCGAGACGTCATCGTGGTACGTACTGAGCGCAATCGGTTTCTATCCGGTGTGTCCGGGCAGCCCTGTCTATGAAATTGGCAGTCCTATCTTTGCCAAAAGCGTTATCCGGTTGGGCAACGGAAAGGAATTTACGATCCTTGCAAATCGAGTTTCGAGGCAGAACAAATATATTCAGTCGGCTCAACTGAATGGCAAGCCGCTCAACAGGCCGTGGTTTCAGCAATCGGATATCAGCAACGGCGGAACGCTGGTTCTGGAAATGACGGACAGGCCAAACACACACTGGGGCAGTGGTCCAGAGGATGTGCCACCCTCGATGTCGAATCAGGCGAAATAACGAACGATAAGCGAGATAGGCAAGCCAACAAAGAACATGTGAATGAGCAGTTGCGTCAAAAAGGCCTTGATCGAGAATGGACGCTGAAGTGAAGACAGCGGCAACACGACAAAGCTCATAAACAAATGCACAGCGATACCGTAAAGGAGGCCGCAAAGGACAGCATGTTCGATGAGAAGGCTCATTTCCCGACTTGCGGCGTAATACACGGCTGCCGCAACCGTAGCAATGAGAAAGTGAATTCCTAATCCCAAGGCGGCGGTGCCGGCTCCGCCCTCAAAAGACTTCGGACCTAACATGCCGCTTGCGATGGCCTGCAGTAATCGCATCGGGGTGATTCCCTTGAGCTTGCTTACTGTCAGCGTGCAGGTTAGGTCCAGCACACCGCAGGTCAGGCCGGCCAGTAGAACGACTTTAAAGCTCGTCAGCAAAGAAGAGCTAATCATCGATGAAGTATCTCCGAAATGTGCGGCCTGTTGAGTGAATGCCTTCTCGGCAATCGCAACTTAAACTTATGAGCGTGGCCGAGGAATCGTTAAATCCAGATCTCGGGCGCACATTTGTTTCGTCAGAAGAATAATTTGACCTGTGTGCTGCTGCACATGTCCGACAACCTGATAGATTGCATCCAGTACAGAAACTTCGCCACGCTGCTGCGGGTCGGTACGCTCAAGAAGTCTTTCGTGTGGGAGGGCTTCTATCACGGCGACTGCTTCGGTAATCGTAGCCGCGAAAAGGGTGAGCAGCTCCGCTTTCGTAAGGCCGCTATTCTGACTAAACTCTAAATCCCTGGTGCGCACATCCGTTTCTCTGCCCACGCCATGCATGATCCACTGGCGAATGTTGCCGCACAGATGCAGTATCAGATTGCCTATTGTATTTTCATGTGCGGCCTTGCGTTCCCACACCTGCTCGTCATTGAGTTCGAGCAAGCATGTTTCAACGCAATTTCTCATATCGCGCAGCTTGTGAACGGAATAGGCGAGAAATAGTTCAGCGATCGATGAGTTCATAGAATGAGAGCATCTTTCCTTGGTTGATATGTATCTCCGAACTGCATGGCGCGCCACACGATGCTAGCTGTGAGCTGTTTTCCGTTCGAGATGGCGTACTTGATTCAGAATGGCGATCAAAGCGTCGAGGTGTTGCGGTTCTGTTCGATAGTTTGTGATGCAGGCACGGAGCGCGGGCTGTTTTCGTTTTCCGAGCTGAATGGTTGAGATCCATGCGCGACCGGACTCGACAACGGCGTTCGCGACTTTCTGACAGACGCTTAAATCCCACTCTGCCTCTCCATCAGTGAAGCAAACCACTGGCAGAGGCGTCCGGTTGACGATCTTCCAGTTCTCTTCGAGCAATCTATTGCGCAGTAGGTCTCCCATCCTGGCCTGATGGCGGATGGCAGCAGCATAGCCATCCCATCCGGCAACAGCGAGGCTCAGGAAAAGTTTGAAGCCGATGAAGCGGCGCGACCACTGCAGCGAATGCGCAAATGGATCGGTGACGTGCATCTGCTCGCCCTCTTTGGGCATGTATGCGGTCTGGATCGCGAACAAGCGACTCAGGATATCGTGGTCCCGCGTTAGAAACATGCCTGCGCCCATCGGCACGGAAAGCCATTTGTGGGCGTCGAAGGTGATGGAGTCTGCCAATTCAATGCCATCGAGAACGGAGCGAAGCTCCGGAACCAGCGCTGCTGCTCCACCCCACGCCGCATCGACGTGGAACCACAGTCCTTCTTCCTGTGCGAGATGTGCAAGGTCGGGAAGCGGGTCGATGATGCCGGCACCTGTGGTGCCCGCGGTAGCGACAAGCAGAAACGGTGCGTATCCGGCGGCGCGGTCTCGCTGTATTGCGGCACGCAGAGAATTCAGATCGACCCTTAGATCTTCTGTGACCTCGATCTCTCGCAGTGAGCTGGCTCCCAGTCCTGCCGCTTGCGCGGCTTTCAAAAACGAGTGGTGACCTTCCGCGGAAACATAAAAGATCGGCTCCTCTTTCAGGCTACGCAAGCCGCCTGAGGTCACATTCGGCCAGCGATGCGCGAGTGCAGCTAATAACGCGGTCTGATTGGCCTCAGCGCCGCCGCTGGCAAATACGCCGTCAGCCCGATCCCGCGTCAAGCCAAATTTCTCCGCAATCGAGAGCACCAGATGCCGCTCCATCTCCGCCGCGAGCGGACTGTGGCTCCATGCCGCGAGCTGTGGGTTCAGGGTTGCAACCAGCGCATCTGCTGCAATGCTCATCGTTGCCGGCGCTGGATTGAAAAGGCCAAAATACTGGGGGTGAGGCGTGTGCACCTGGCCGCGTATGAGTTCAGATGCGACGAGACGAAATGTCTCTTCGGGGGCCATTGGCTGCGCAAAGTTGAACGATTCAGCAAAATTGCGAATGCCAGCAACGTTAAGTACGGGAGAGACCGGTAACTCATCGACAGTTTGCAGATAGGACTCGATCCTATCGAAGACAACCTTCCACAACGAGTTACGGGTCTCGCTGTCGAGCGCGAGCGAAGGAGTAGCCGCTATTGGTACTGCCTTGTTTTTCGTCAGCGAATCATTCATCGGCTTCCATTCTGTAGAGGCACACCTTCTCCTGGCTTCTTGAATCCAAGGTGTTCATAAGATGTAAGCCTCATGATTCCGGATGATAAATAATCCCAACGCTCAGAAGACCTCGCCCAATAACCTGATGCCCTCTCGAATCTATTTCTCGCTCAACCGCGAGAAGCTGAGCATACGGGGCGTCCGAGGGCTCTTTCAGACGCCCACGCCACGCGACGCCGCCTGGGTTTACAGCTCCAGCGCTTTCAAGAACAGCGCCCGCTTGTCTCGAAGGAGTTTTGCGGGCTATTTCCCAGGCTCCCGCCGTATTCGCCAGCTAGGGATAAGTCGTCACTTTAGGCGCAACACGCGGGTGGAACACCGTAGCTCCGCCTTTGTCGTTGATGACATTGCTGATTTCTCCATACTTACTCAGAGATACCGTAATCATGTGGTGAAATTTCACATTGGGTCTGGTGGGGACCTCGATGGCACGCGTCAGGTCCACTGAAGGATGCAGGAAGACACTATAGATCCCCATACCCCAGGCTTCATGGGCGGTGACATGATCGGCCAACTTGTAGGAAGCCCATCCATTCGTACCCGGCGCACTTGTATAACTTGCCTGATCGGGTGGATCATAAGGGATCTCGGATTGATAGAAGTAAGTTCGCCCATTGTCGCCGTTCCATAGCACCTGAAACTTCTGATGGTGCTCGACGAAGAGTCCATAGACAGTGACATAGCTTCCATTCACGACCAATCCGTTGTCGCTTGTATTGCTGAGCCAGCCTACTCCCGAGCCATGGTCGGCACGCCATATCCAGGTGTGATCCACGATGGTGTCATTGCTGTTGATCATCAGGTTGACTTCCGCGCGGCCCACTCCGGCGCCTCCTACGCGAAAAAAGACATCATGCAGAGAGATAGGGTTGGTGGCATGTCTGGCTTTGCTTCCTTCTGGACCCACTTCGAGCAGGACCGGAGACTTCATGGCTCCTGCGTCGAAGAGCAAACCGGCGATGATGATGCCATCCGCGTCCGCCGTTGTCATCGCGGCATTGCCGTTAACCGGCCTCAGAGTAGCAAATCCAAGCCCCATCACGACCGTGCCAGGACGGGTAACGTGAATCGGCTCTGTCAGGTTGTAGATGCCGGGAGTCAGAAGCAAATTTTTGCCTTTGGCCAATTGCGCATTGATGGCAGCTGCGGTATCGACATCCGGGTGGGCAATATAAAAGCGGTCGATCGGCAAAGACTCGCCGGGCGTGAAACCTCCATGCCAGGTAATCCCCGAACTGTCTAGCCGAAGCGATGGAACGCAAACACTGTAGTGTCCTGCCGCATCCACATGCAGGAAAGGCTTTTCACGCACGACAGGCGTGCGAGCGATCTTCGTGTAAGGGGGTTCCGGCCATTCGCCATCCGGCGGATGAGGGATTCCGACAAAAACCATGTTCCAGTTCGAGCCGGTCCAACTGCCCCATTCAGCATTTCGGGAAATCCATTGCTGCTGCGGCCCGGCATCGACGTTGCCATCAACCAAGGCATCGGACATCCAGCCGCCGCTTGCCCATCCATGCTGATGAAGCATGAGATTGCCCTGAACATGCATGCGACGAAAAGGTACTGCCTGTGAGACAGCCCATTGCATCGTGCCGCCGGTGGGAGTTACGGAGAAGCCTTCTGCGGCCCTCCAGAACGTCGTAGTAGCGTTGTTATGCGGCGCGCTTGCGTCGGCGTGCACATTGCCAGCGATATGTACGCTATCAGGGGAAGCGCCCAGTCCCACTACTTCCGTGTAAAAGCCCACCGGCACATCCACTTGATATTTGCCGGGAAGAAACAAAAACGCATTACGCTGCGGGCCGAATTCATTATGCTGCTGCGTGGCATAAACGGCATCGATCTGGTGCTGGATGGCCGGCATTGACATCGACGGGCTGAAAACCAAAACGTTGGGGCCGAAATCCGGCTTGTCACTGCCGGCGACAGCAGCCGGAGTGATACTAGTGAGCAGCCCTACAAGCAAAGCAGATTTTGCGAGAACTCTGTGGCTGGTGCATTTCCATTTCTCTGCTTGACGACTACCAGACATAGGTCCCCACAGACTCTTCAGGCAGACTCGTGGTAAACCACTTACCGTGATATCTCACATTGAATGTCCTGGGAAAGTTGCCCGTATTCGAGACAACCAGCACGATATGTTCCTCAGGGGTGATGAAGGCTACCGTGGCCAATTGCTCCAGTTCATTCGAACCTATCCTTACGGAACCCGGCGGCACAAATTTCGAAAAGTGCGCAAGGGCGTAAAAAGCGAGGTTGCGCGTTATCTTGTCGCCATCGATCGTGATGGCTCCCTGACACATCGTGCAGCCGCCGTCGTTGGTGTGCGGCCCGTAATTCGGGTCCGCGGCCAGGTTCCACAGAAGCACATTGCGGCTCCAGTTGCGTGTACCGCCGATCAGGACCCGGCTGACGGACGCAGCAATGGCAAGAGGTCCTTCGCGGGGCCCCGTGATCGACTGCTCGGTCAGATACAGGTTCTTGTTTGGATATTCATTGTGCACGTCCGTCAGCGTGGAAGACGCGCCGCCGTATAAATGAAATGCGGTTCCATCGACGTACTTACTGGCAGCGGGGTTCGCAAGAATCGACAGAGGATACGATGGAACGTCGGGGTTGTGATCGTACAGAAGTATCTTGGTGTGGATTCCAGCTCTTTGAAAGGCAGGCCCGAGATGCTCTGCGATAAATGTTCCCTCCTCCGGCGCGAACATCACCATGCTTGGCGTGTTCTTGGGGTTTAACGGCTCGTTTTCAATGGTGAGCGTGTCGATCGAAATGCCTTCCGACTTCATGCCCTCGATGTACTTCACAAGGTATGCGGCATAGGCATCGTAATATTCGGGCTTTAAGCTGCCGCCCTTCGATTTGCCGTTCGTCTTCATCCAGGCCGGAGCCGACCAGGGAGAGCCCAGGATCGGAACATGAGGATTGATCGCCAGAATTTCCTTGAGCACTGGAATTACATCCGCCTGATCTGGTTGCAGGCTGAACCTGGCCATGTTTACATCGGCCTGACCTTCAGGTAGATCGTCATAGGTATACACATGGTCATTCATGTCCGAAGAGCCGATGCTTACCCTCAGATAACTGACTCCGATTCCATCCCCTGTTGTCGTAAAAAGCTCTTTCAGGAGAGCCGTCCGCCGTGCCGGATCCATGTGCATCAGAAGCTGTGCGCTGCCTCCCGTAAGCGCGAAGCCGAAACCATCGATCGTCTGGAAGCGCTGCATGTCGTTCACGTCGATGGTGGGAAACGTGTTGGCAGCCTCGGAAAAATGCAGCGGCGTTTCCTGGGAAGCAAATACTGCAGACCGATCTGCGGTTGTTAACCAGAGGCGCGCCTCCTGAGTTTCCTGCGCCCTTACCGGAATTAGCGGGAATGTGAAAAGTGCACACAACGAAAATAAGGCAAGTCTCGATTTCATCGAACTCCTCTCCAAGAAACTAAGCTGCTTCCATACCTGCGGTTGTGCAGCCAATATCCTTTAGACAAACGATTGCTTTCGATTAAATGAATGGGTATGGCTATACCCGTCCACGATAAAAACAGGCCGGGCTGCTATTTGTCAAGAATGTGCATACTCTATTCGAAAGGAGCGGCGTGCGTGCATGGTGTGATTCTTAGAAGGTTGCACCAGGCAGCCTTCGAGGACCACTGGCTCGACGATCATCGGATTCGGTCTATCACAGAGATGAATGTATCCAAGTCTCTATTTCTATTAATCCGAGACTGACATTTTCTCCCTTTGGTAGCTCGACAGAAATCACGCGATGCCAATGATCAACCCCGTCAATCAGAACCGTGAGCTCTAAATGCGTCTTGCCAAACCAGATTTTGTGATCGATTTTACAGCGCGGTGACAACTATGAATCTATGTATAGTTAGCATCGCCATATTAGCTATGGTGATGCCAGGACAGAATCAGCTATGACACTTCCAAATTTTTTCATTGCCGGCGCTCCAAAAGCCGGAACTGATCTGTTGTATTACCAGTTAGATCAGCACCCCCAAATCTACATGAGCCCTCTAAAGGAGCCCAACTATTTTGCGGAGGAGGTTCGCCTCCACAACTTTCATCCTTCACTTCGCGCTCTGGCCGAGCCTGGAATGGCGAGTCTACGTAAATACCTGGATGCAGAAGTTCTTCATAAAAAGTTCGGAGGGATCATCACCGAATTGTCCGACTACAAACGGCTATTCGCCGAGGCTCATTCAGAAGTAGCGATTGGAGAAGGCAGCGTGTGCTATCTATGGTCGCAGACCGCAGCTTCATCTATCGCGGAAATAATACCAAAGGCCCGGATCATTCTGGTGTTAATGGACCCGGCCGAACGCGCGTTTCACCAGTACCTCAAGAGCTTGTCGGACGGAACGGTAAGCCACTCATTTTCCGAACATCTGGAACTAGGCTTGAAGGATAGGAGTGAACCAGATTCGCAGCTTAGGCTCTTCAACCCCTTCCTCGCCTTCGGGGAATACACTGAGCAAGTGAAGCGATTTCTGAAGTGCTTTCCCTCTGTGCAGCTCTCTGTTTCTCTATTTGAGGACACTCAAGCAGATTACGACAGCTGGTTTGCCGGCATACTTTCATTTCTTGAAGTGGACAGTAATTTCAGGCCCTCTTACGTGCGTGTCCCTTCAAAGCCGAATGTGCCAGCGGGGAGTTCAGAACCGTTGCTCTTGCCAAAGGACCGAGCAAGGCTCGTCGAATACTACCGAAATGACATCCAGGAGCTACAGGGCCTGATTGGCCGGGATCTGGCTTCCTGGCTTTCCTAGCCAAGTCACAGGAGCGGTCGTAGAACTCTCGTCCATTCTTTGGCTTCAGGGCCGCGATATGCATTCCAGTCTGACTTGTGCTTCTCGACAATTGCAAATAAGTGCTCATAAAGCTTAGAAAGACTTTCTGGAGCTTCATCAGCTTCCTCCTTACCAATCTCCACGAACAGCCCACTTGTGAAGCGAGATATTTCCCTCAGATACTGTTCCCGTACGATCGGAATCAAATCACTAAGTATGTGAGAAGCAAAGGTAAGCTCTACGCTCTTGGAGGCTAGTTTGCTCATTTCCCAAGGCGGCAACAGGGCGATGTCGAAGTCCACGCTTAAACCCTGCAAGGAATTCATCTCTCCATATAGCCGCATAACCCTATCGGGTGCCGTCTTGCCGAGGTAATATGCAGCGAGAGCCAGGCTTTCAGGAACATCGAAGTCCACATAGGAGATTTGCGGATTCGCTCGCAAGAGATAGTACGCCATATTCCCAAAGCCACCACCGATCTCCACTACGTTGCCCTGTCGATTCGTCAAATCCGCGATCAGGTCGGAACACGCGTGGTGAAACTCGGCTCCCACCGGAATCAGGCTCTTGTCGATTGTGACACCAAAGGGATTGCCGACGGCTGTAGCCTGCAATACTGAGATTGGATATCGATCTTTGGTCTGTGTTCGCCAACAGCCTAATCGATAGAAAATATCTTCACGCATGAGTTGGATGTCTTCATAATCAAACTCAACTTGAAGCTTCCTGTCCTTGCGACGAGGTGGACGACGAACAAGGCCTTTTCCGCAGGGATCTCGGTAGAAGTTACCATACATATTTCGTAACTTCGGAATGTCTCTCGCAAGAAGGGCGCTTCGGACTCTGAGTAAATGTTTGACATGGACCTTCTGCCACCAAGGTGAAGATCCAAATTGCCGGGCATCGCGAGCCTCTTCCTCAGTCGCTTTGATGTATGCCACGCAAATTCTCTCTAACAGTTCAGTATCGTCATGCGCTGCGACGCAAGCCTTGGGAGTAATTGATGGATTCGTCTCGGTGTCGACGTCGGCGGTTTTCTCTAATATGCCGATGGGACGGATTCTCGGATTGAATCCAAACTGCTCCAGATAAGGACGAACAGACGCGTCATGCACGAGCTCCACGAATTGCTGCAGCGTCTTTGGGACCGCACCTCCAAATAGCGTTGTGGCTATGAGCGTCGCAACGCCTATCGCGTATGGTGCCATCGGGTGTCCCTTCACCCGGTCAACAAAGTCCTTCCAGAACTCGTCAGATCGGCTCCAGAATCGGATGGATCTTTCAAATTCCAACAGGGTCGCCAGCGTAATTTTCCCGCTCTGCAATTGTCCTGAAATGCTGATTGCATGGGCAATCAAATGTTCGCCTGCAGTTGGGGCTGGGAAGATGTGGCCATTCGAGAACTGAGATCTGCGCCGCATCAGCATGTCATAGCAGGCACGTTTTTCGGGCTCAGCTTCGGCTCTTGCCAGATAAATTTTTACGCGTATTTCCCGGGCAGGATTGACCTGCGCTCCTTCCATCTCCACGCCATGATTGCGGAGCCGATATTCGCAACGATCATCAGCCATCTTCGTACGCGAATAGCCCAGAGACACAAAGCATCCGTGGCAAGTATCGAGATCGGACCGCAACATCAGAATGTCAATACTTAGTTGCCTGCGGAGACTTGGGTTTCTGCAGGCGACTGGAATCAATGCAAAGCCAAGCAAGTTGCAGAACACAATGCCAGCTGATTGCAGCTCATCGTTGATTCTTAAAAACTCGTCATATAGTTGCGCAGTGCGGGCCGCATTCTCTGCGAATGTGCTCTCCATACGAGCTCGGACCGCAGGGGGAATAGTCTCCAGGATCCCCAGTGTCGCCAGTGTATCGAGAAAATAGAGCTGTATCCCTTGCTTTTCGAGCCAAGCGACGCCACGCTCCCAATCTTCGTCCGTGAAGGTCGAGAGTTTGCCCGACAGGTCGATTGGAGAGTGCTCACGTAGTGCGTCTATTACAACCTTTGAGAACAACAATCGTCTCCGAATTGCAAATGCATGCACTGACTATACTGGCATCTAATTAGGTCAAATTTCTCTGCACTGTAATTTGATTGTCATTTGAGACACATTGATTCCTGCATGAACGTTTAGCCACGGGCCATAGCGATATATTCGGTTTAGACGTCATTGC
This sequence comes from Alloacidobacterium sp., assembly GCA_035482895.1. GTDB lineage: Bacteria > Acidobacteriota > Terriglobia > Terriglobales > Acidobacteriaceae > Alloacidobacterium. Next base: position 42,415 of record DATHQH010000185.1, read on the forward strand.
CTTGCCTGAGGTGCAAGATGATGGAAACGGTCAATTCGAGTCTGAGACGGCACACTCCTGGGCTACATCGTCTTCTTCAACGAGGCGCCGAACGGACAGCGCTACCATTTCCCAAAATACTTCAGGGAAAAATCGTTTGGACGCATTTCCGGCTGCGGAACCAGATCGTGTGGGGAGAAAGTGTTCTGCAGTGGATCACCGAACGCCTGATGCCTGGCGATGTCTTCTTTGATGTGGGAGCGCATCACGGTTGGATATCCATGGTTGCGGCCCGGCGGACGGGACGCACCGGCAGAGTCGTAGCCTTCGAGCCTTCGCCTTCATCGGTCCATTTTCTGCACTACCACAAGCGGATGAACCGGATTGCGCAAATGGAGATCGTGCCTAAGGCGGTCACCAGAGAAGATGCGCCGGCGACGCCGTTCTTCCTTGTGGGAGATGGCAATGCCGTCATGAACTCGCTGATCGAGATCGAAGAGGCGAAGAACTCCCCGAGAGGTTCGTCTGTCATCCAGGTGGAAGCCCTCACGTTGGATTCTTACTCGCAGAAGACCGGCCTTGTGCCCGCGATGATCAAGATTGACACTGAGGGTTCGGAATTGTGGGTGTGCGAGGGAGCAAGGCGCATACTGGCCGAGAACCGTCCGGTGTTGATCATCGCGACTCATCCAGCCTGGCTTCCGGAAGGCCGGAAGATAGAAGACCTGTTTGCGCTGTTGAACGGCTACGGTTACCACGTCGTCGCTTCCGAGATCATCCGTTACAAGGAGACTGACTTTGGAGATTATCTGTGCATTGCCGAGTGAATGGCTTGCACATCCGCGGCCACGCGAACACATAAACTAAAAACCACTTATCTGTTAACACCCGCCTATTGATTCTTAGTGCCGACTTTACCGTATAAGTGCGAGGCTCAGATAAGTAAGTACGCGGCACTAACGATCGCGGTACGGACGCTCATTCAGGGTTCTCCTTAGAGGTGAAGCCGCTCTCACCGAAGCCGGCGGACAAAGTGGAGATCAAGCCCGGATAAAGGAGCGCCGACCTCGTGCATAGCACCGCCTATGGCGAGTGATCCTTTGGTCACACTGTTCAGGAACAATCATCACAGAGGTGTTGAAAGACGGATCGGATGCACGATTTCGCGATCTAATATGGAAGTGACGAGCAAACGTATGAAAACAGGGAACGGAAAGACGGGACGACCGATCAGCTTCGATAAGGACGCGGCGTTAGAGGCTGCGATGCTGCTCTTTTGGGAACGGGGCTTTGAAGGTACTTCTATGGCGGATCTTACCCAGGTGATGGACCTCAACCCCTCAAGCATCTATGCGGCCTTCGGTGACAAGCACGCCTTGTTTTCACTTGCTGTAAAGCGCTACATGGAAATTCGGGCGCAATATGCGACGAAAGCGCTGGAGGCGCCAACCCTCAAAAGCGTCATTCGTGCACTCTTCGACAACACGATTGCATTCCTCACTACGCCCGGCCATCCGCCTACCTGTATGACGCTGGCA